>CAYPPW010000012.1:0-33680 GCA_964412755.1 uncultured Thermodesulfatator sp. | reverse complement strand
TAAAGTATATTAAAATTTGCTTTTTTGAGCGCTTCTTCATAGTTCTTAAAAACTTCAAGCACACTTCTATTTTTAGGCGTCTGATATCCTATTTTGGTAACTTTTCCATCAATCTTTTCCTTTTTTGCACGTTTAACATAATCTTCCCCTTGATATATCTTTACTGGACTCAATAGAATCTCAAATTCGTCAAACTCTTTTTGGTCATAATAATATATATAAGAACCAGGATATCTTGAAATTAAAGGATGATCTTTACTTTCAGGTATATCCTGTGCATATCCCAAAAGAGCTGCTATTAATAAGACAATAAGAATAGAGATCATTTTTTTAACCATGTCTTTCATATCGCCTCCTCCCTTTTTTACTATATTTATTATAAAAGTAATAATGCAATTTAAACATTCTTTAGTTTAATTTTGTAAATTTTTTGTTCTTTTGAGGATAAATTTTGGTATATTCATTTTTCTTCGTCTACATTTTTTATAATTATTTTTTATTTCTTTTTTTCTTCCACTTTAGCTTCTACTTGTAAAAAATAGCTTCTCAAGAATCTCGCCATCACTTCTAAATCTTTTATATATTTTAAGTTGCTTTTTAAGTTTAAAATTATTTTTTTATTTTTAAAATTCTTTTAACATAAAAATGAATGCCAAAGTAAAGGCTTGTAGAGTAATTTAATTCTTATTTTGAGTTATCCATTAAGGATTTGATTTTTTTGGTAACAGAGTTTTCAGAAAGAGGGGGATGAAGGTCAAAATTTTATTTAAGAACTGAATAATTTTTAAAATTTTAATTTTAAAAAATGAATTGTAGAAGTTGACACAAAAAGTGGTGAATATATAATTTTATATAAAAAATTTTTTATTTTTCAAAAATGAAAGTATTAGTTATAGGTGGAGGAGGAAGAGAACATACTATTTGTTATGCTCTTTCAAAAAGTTCAAAATTAGAAAAGTTATTCTGTATTCCTGGAAATGGTGGAATTTCTGAAATTGCAGAAACAATTGAAAACATTTCCCCTAATGATTTTGAAAAAATTTCTCAATTCTGTAAAGAAAATAAAATTGATCTTGTTATTCCAGGTCCAGAAGAACCTTTAGTAAGGGGATTAAAAGATTTTCTTGAAAAGAAAGGAATAAAAGTTTTTGGTCCTGACAGTAAAGCATCACTCATTGAAGGAAGTAAATCTTTTGCGAAAGAAATAATGGTAAAAGCAGGAGTTCCTACAGCAAAATTTGAAATCTTTGATGATTCAGAAAAAGCTAAAAAATATATAGAAAAAAAGGGAGCACCTATAGTAATTAAAGCTGACGGGCTTTGTGCTGGAAAGGGAGTATTTGTATGTGAAACAAAAGAAGAAGCTATAAAGGCAATTGAAAAAATAATGGAAGAAAGAATATTTGGAGAAGCTGGAAATAAAGTAGTAATAGAGGAAAGATTAATAGGAGAGGAGGCTTCTTATATTGTAATCACTGATGGATATAATTTTAAAGCTCTACCTACCTCACAAGATCATAAAAGGCTTCTTGATAATGATGAAGGACCAAATACCGGAGGAATGGGAGCTTATTCTCCCACTCCTTTAATTGATAGTGAATTGAAAGAAAAAATAGAAACAAAAATAATAACTCCTACACTAAGAACTTTAGAAAAGGAAGGATATCCTTATATAGGATTTTTATATGCGGGATTGATGATAGTTGGCAAAGAACCTTATGTGCTTGAATTTAATTGTAGATTAGGAGATCCAGAAGCTCAAGCTATATTACCTAGAATAGAAAATGACTTTTTAGAATTAATAGAAAGTGCTTTTAAAGGAGATCTTAATAAGATAGAGCTTAAAGAAAAGAATTTAGCTGCAGTTTGTGTAGTAATGGCAAGTAAGGGTTATCCGGGTAAATATGAAAAAGGCAAAAGAATAGAAGGACTTGATAAGGCTTCTCAAATCTCTGATATAATAATTTTTCATGCAGGAACAAAAAAGGTAAATAATGAATTTTATACTAATGGAGGAAGAGTTTTAGGAGTTACTGCACTTGATAAAGATATTTTTTCTACCATAGATAAAGTATATAAAGCAGTTTCACTTATTAAATTTGAAGGTGCCCATTATAGAAAAGACATAGGGAAAAGAGTTTTTAAGTATTTAGGTAGACTCTAAATACTTTTTATATCCTAATTTTTGCAATTTTTCATTTTTTTCTACAATAGCCTTTTTTATTTTTTCTCTGTAACTCTTTAATTTTTCTTTTATTTCAGGATACTTAATGGATAGAATATGAGCAGCAAGAAGACCTGCATTTTTAGCATTATTTATACCTACAGTAGCTACTGGAATATCTGAAGGCATCTGTACCATCGATAATAAAGAATCCAGGCCATCTATAGTTTTGGTTTTGATAGGAACTCCTATTACAGGAACAACAGTTAAACTAGCCAATATACCTGGAAGATGAGCTGCACCTCCTGCTCCAGCAATAATTACTTCAATTCCTTTTTCTTCTATAGATTTTGCATATTCTAAAACTTTCTCCGGAGTTCTGTGGGCAGAAATAATAAAAATTTCATAAGGTATTTCAAGAGATTCTAAAATCTCTGCAGAATCTTTCATAATAGGTAAATCTGAATCGCTTCCCATTAAAATAGCTACCTTCATATTTCTATCCTATCCATATAGTTTTTTTAAAATTGAAAATACCATCTAAATATACATCAGTTCCGGCTCTATGTCCAACTTTTAATTTGTCTTCCAGTTGATAATATTTTAAGCATGTTCCACAACTAAAAATTTCTACCCCCTTTTTTTCTAATTCTTTTAAAAGGAAAATAATATCCTCTTCCAAGGTAGTTAAAAAAACTCCTTTATTCATAAAAAAAATTCTATTTGGTATAAAATTGTGGGTTATCATGCTTTCAAAATAAGCCTTCATAAGTATTTTACCTAAGTTTTCATCTTTTCCCATAGTATCCGTACTTATTATTATAAAAATTTCATTCTTTTCTAATGTTTTTGTTTCACAAATGATAGGGGTTTCTTCTGATAATTCTTTTTGTTTTTCAATACATATGATAAATTCAGAGTTTTTACTAATTATGGAAATAATCTTATGTCCTTGAGAATTTACAAATTTTTGAATATTTTTTAAGGCAGTTTCATTATCTACTATTACCTCAATTTTTTCTCCTTCTTTTATATTTTCTAAAGCCTCTTTAGTTTTAATTACTGGTTGAGGGCAGGGTAGTTTTCGAGCATCAATTCTTACCATATTTAAACCTCCTTAATTTTTTCCAAAAATTTATCCCTGATTATCTATAAATCTAATAAAATTTTTCAATAAAAATTTACAAATTTATTAATAAATCTTATAAATAGGAAAAATTTTTAAAAATTTTTCAAATAATTTTTCAGAATCTAAGCACTTTCTATTTTCACATACCTTAGGAAAACAGGGGCTACATTCTAATTCTAAAGAAATAATGTTGAAATCAATTCCTATGGGTTTCCAGATTGTATAATCTGTAGGACCGTAAAATAAATAAGATTTTATTCCTAAATAAGTAGCTAAATGAGAAATTCCACTATCTAAGCCAATATAAAGTTTAGCTGATTTCAGAAATTTAGCTATACTCAAAGGATCAAAACATTCCCAATAGTTTTTTGTTAGGCCTTTAACCCAGCTATCTGCTTCTCCTACTAAATAAATAGTTTCAAATCCGCAAGAATTTAAATAATTTTCAATTTTACTAAAAAGAGAAAAATCTGGGATTTTTTTAAAAGAGCCACTTCCAGGATGAATGACTACTTTATTTTTAAAAGGGCTATTAGGAGTTTCTTTTATAGGAAGAACTAAGGAAAAAGTTTTTTCTAAATTAAGTAGTTGAAAATAATAATCTACTATCCATATTCTTTCTGAAGGAAAAGGGCTAAATCCTTTATTTTTAGAAAATAAAATTTTCATTTCATATTGTGTTTTCATTATCTGAGGATATAGATCTGAATAAATTTCATCTACCCACCCAATTTCTTTAGCTATTTTTAAATAATCAACATTTCCTACAGCTAAAATATAAAAATTCTTTTTCTTTAAACTTTCTAATAAAGGGAAAGTTAAAAGAGTATCTCCCAATCCTCCTCTTCTATAAAAAAGAATTTTCTTCATTTTTGATTTGGATTTTCTTAAAACTAAAGTATAATTATTGCAATTTTAATTTTAAGAATAGAACTTTAAATGAAAAGGATTCCCTTTATTGATTTAAAAAGAAGTTATCAGATTTATAAAAAGGAGATAAAACAAAAAGTTTTAGAAGTTTTGGAAAGTGGAATTTATTTAAATGGTCCTAGGACAAAAGAGATAGAAGAAGTTTTAGCTAATTATTTAGGGATTTCTTATGCTATAGGAGTTTCTTCAGGAACTGAGGCTTTATTTCTTATATTAAAAGCTTTAGAACTTCCTAAAAATACTTATGTTTTAGTTCCTTCTTTTACTTTTGTAGCAACAGTTGAAGTAGTAATAAGAGCTGGATTAATACCTTATTTTATAGATATAGAAGAAAAAACCTATAATATTTCTTTAGAAAGTTTAAAAGAAGGTTATGAAAATCTTAAGAGGAAAAGAAAAAAGATTTCAGCTGTTATAGCAGTGAGTCTTTTTGGATTACCTGCGCATTTAAGGGAAATTAAAGCTTTTTGTGAAGAAAAAAAAATTTATCTGATAGAGGATATTTGTCAGGCATTAGGAGCAAAAATAGGAAATCAAAAAGTAGGAACTTTTGGTAAAGCTTCTGCTACTTCTTTTTATCCTACCAAACCTCTTTCTACTTTTGGAGATGCAGGCATGGTTTTTACTTTTGATGAAACACTCGCAAAAAAAATAAGAATATTAAAAGAACACGGACAAACGAAACCTTATTACTATGAATATCATGGAATAAATGGAAGAATAGACGAAATTCATTGTGCTATATTATTAGTAAAATTTAAATATTTTGAAAAAGAGCTTAAATTAAGAAAGGCTATAGCAGAAAAATATGTAAAAAATCTTAATAAATTATTTCCTGATGTAAAAGTTCCCTATTTCCCTGAAAATTATGAATCATCTTATTCTTTATTTACTATTAGAGTAAGAGAAAGAGAAAGATTTATTCAATTTTTAAAAGAAAGGGGTATAGAAACAAAGGTATATTATGATAAACCTCTTCATTTACAGCCAATTTATAAAGATTTAAATTTTCGTAATGGAGATTTACCTGTTACAGAGAAATTATCCAAAGAAGTTTTAAGTCTACCTATATACCCTTATTTAACTGAAGAAGAAATAGAATATATAATTTTTAGTATAGAAGAATTTTACAAAAAATGAAAAAGGCGCTTATATTTGTATCTATTCCTTGGGAACTTTTAATAAATAAATATCTTACCTTAATCTTACAACATCGAGTAAATTTAGAAATAGCTTTAAATGCTGAGGCTTTGGAAAGTTATTCATATCTTGAATTTAAGAAAATAGCTCAAAATCTTACACAAGAAAATATAAAGGTTACTGTTCATTTACCTTTTATGGATTTATCTTTAGGTGCTTTAGATCCTTGGATTAAGGAAGCTAGTTTAAGAAGAACTCTTTGGGGGATTGAAGTAGCTTCTCTTTTCAAACCACTCAATCTTGTTTTACATTCAGGTTACCATATGGATTATCATCGGGAAGTCAAAGAAAAATGGAGAGAAAATTTTATAGAAAGTTTGGAGAAAATAATAAATTTAGCTGAAGACTTAGGAGTTTGTATTTCTTTAGAAAATGTATTTGAGCCAACTCCAGAGTTTATAAAACCTGTTTTTGAAAAATTTTTTAATAAATTGTTTTGGTGTTTCGATCCTGCGCATGCTAAAGTTTTTTCAGAAACTGATGAATTACATTGGCTTAATGAGCTTTATTTATATATTAAAGAAATTCACTGCCATGATAATCTTGGTAAATATGATGATCATTTAGCCATAGGTAAAGGCATAGTAAAATTTAAAGAAATATTTGAATTTTTACAAGGAAAAGAAATATATCCATTACTGGTTTCGGAGGCTCATAATGAAGAGGATACCTATAAAAACATGGAAATACTTGCCCAAATATATTAAAAATTTTTTAATTTTCTTCTTTTTTTGTATCTCTTTACTTATCTTTTCTTTTAAAGCTTACTCAATAAATGAGTTAGGAGACAATAAAGAAGATATAAAATGGGATCAAAAAAATTTTGAGGAGATTTCATTAGATATACTTAATAAAGTGCCTCCTGAAATAAAGGATCAAATAGAGTATTTTTTAAAATATTATTCTAATGATAAAAAGGAAGTAGTAGAAAGATGGTTTGCAAGGTGTTTTTTATTTTTACCTTATTTCAAATCCATTTTCCAGGAGTATGAAATTCCAGAAGATTTAGTTTATCTTGCATATATTGAGAGTGGTTGTAATCCTTTAGCTACCTCTCCTGCAGGAGCAGTTGGAATATGGCAATTTGTAGAATCAACTGGTAAAAGATTTGGACTAGAAATAAGTGATTGGATTGATGAAAGAAGAGATTTTATTAAATCTACTTATGCAGCAGCGAAATATTTAAAAGTTTTGTATAAAGTTTTTGGTGATTGGAGGATAGCTATAGCAAGTTATAATTCTGGAGAGGGGAAAATAAAAAGGATTTTAGAAGCAAAAAATTTTATAAATTACTGGGAATTGATAACCTCCGATCATTTATCTCCTGAAACAAATGCTTATTTTCCTCAGTGGATAGCCATTACTTTAATAGCAAAAAATCCGGAAATGTATGGATTTTTTATAGAAAAAAAGGATCCCCTTTATTTTGAGAAAGTTCCTGTAAATGGAACTACCGATTTAAAAGTATTTGCTATAGCAGGGGAAATAGATTATCAGCTTCTTTTACTTATAAATGCAGAATTGAGAAGAAAAGTAACCCCTCCTGAAATAATTTATTTTTTAAAAATTCCTGAAGGAAAAAGGGAACTACTTTTTAAAAATCTGGCTTTAATTAAAACAATAAGAAAAGAAAAAAAATTTGGAGATAAAAAAATAGAAATAATTACTCTTGATGACGAGATTTAAAATAATTTTAGAGATTTATTGGATAATTTTTATTCTTTTTGTTTATATCGGGAAAATTTCAGCTTTAGAAATAGTGGTATCAAATCAACCCTTAAAAAAAATAGTTAAAGAGATAGCTTCTGAGCATAATATTTATCAGATTCAAAAAGAAGGTACAGACTTTCATTTTTATGAACCTAATTTTTTGGATTTTAAAAGGATAAAAAATGCAGATCTTGTAATATTAGTAGGTACTGAGCCTTGGATAAAGAAAATACATTTATTTAGTGAAAATAAAAAAATTTTAACTCTCTCAGAAAATAAGTATCAGTTTTTGGACCCACATTTATGGTTTGATTTAGATAGGGTTAGAAAATTGGTAAAAAATTTAACAGAATATTTAATTAAGAATGATTCTCCAAGGAAAGAAATTTATCAAAAAAGAATGGAAAAATTTTTAGCTGGTTTAAATAAAATCCAAAAAGATTATGAGAAACTTAAAAACTGTAAGTATAAGGAAATTTATATTTTAGGACATCCTATTTTTGGTTATTTGTTAAAATATTCAGGAATAAAGGAAATAACCCTTATTAAAGGTTATCATAAGGAAGGAGAACCAAGTATAAAAACTTTGAATGAAATATTAAATAAAGTAAAAATAAGGGAAAATAAAATGGTTTTTTTAGCTGATCCAGAATTTGAAAAATATCAGGATTTCTTTCAGAAACAAGGAATTAAAGTAGTTAAACTTTGGTCTGGAGGGTCATATTATATGTCTGGAGGGTATTTAGATCTTCTTAAATATAATCTGGAAAATATTAAAAAAGCTTTGGGATGTGAAAATTTTTAAGGAGGGATAAAGATTGAGTTTAAAACTTAAAATAAAAACCGGATTTTTAATTTTTTTGTTTCTTTTAGCTGCATTTTTACTTATACCTACTTTTGTAGAAGAGCTACCTTCTTGGTTTACTAAGTATATATATAAAGGGCGTTTAAAATTAGGACTTGATTTAAAAGGAGGAGTACATTTAGTTTTAAAACCTGATTTAGAAAAAGCCCTAAAAAATCAGTTTGAAAATTATATACAGGATATAAAATCTCAACTAACCAAAGCTAATATAGGATTCTCCTTAGATATTCAACAGGATAAAGCTATCTTTACATTTTCTAAAGAAGAAGATTTAAATATATTTAAACAAGAAATTTTGAAAGATTTTAAGGAAATAAAGATTGATAGAGAAACACAGGAAAAAGGATTAAAGATTATAGAAGTTAGTCTATCAGAAGAAAAAAAATCTTATATAAAAGAACATATTTTAGATCAAGTGCTTGAAGTTATTAGAAATAGAATAGATCAATTTGGAGTTGCGGAGCCAATTATAACTAAACATGGTAAAGATAAAATTGTAGTTCAACTTCCTGGATTAAAAGATCCGCAAAGAGCTATTAGAGTGGTTGGACAAACTGCTCAGTTAGAATTTAAATTAGTGGATGAAGAATTTATGCAAAAAATTAATCTTGATGCATTGATGGAATCTTTTATAAGAGAAAAAAAAATATCTTCATTAGCAAGTTTAGAAGAGTGGAGAAAGGTAATAAGTTCTTATCTTCCCTCTGATTCAGAATTTTATTTTTTAATAGAAAAAGAAAGGGAAACAGGAAGAATTATAAGAAAGCCTATAATTTTGAAAAAATATGCTGTACTCACCGGGAATTATCTTAAGAATGCTCAAGTTAGGATAGATCCTCAATTTAATGAACCCTATGTATGGCTTCAGTTTGATTCAAGAGGAGCAAAGATATTTGAACAGATTACCGGGGAAAATGTAGGCAAAAGACTTGCTATTGTTCTTGATGAAGTAGTAAGATCTGCACCTGTAATAAGGGAAAAGATTTCAGGAGGTTCTGCACAGATTACAGGTGGATTTACTATGGAAGAAGCTTCAGATCTTGCTTTAGTTCTAAGAGCAGGAGCTCTGCCTGCACCAGTGGAAATATTGCAAAATATTACAATAGGTCCCTCTTTAGGGAAAGATTCTATTCAAAAGGGACTAATAGCAGGATTAATCGGAGCTGCTGCAGTAATTATTTTTACCTCTATTTATTATACTGTTTCTGGAGTAATTGCAGTATCTGCCCTTATTTTAAATATTTATTTTCTCTTAGCTCTTCTTTCTGCTTTTCAAGCCACTTTAACTTTACCGGGGATTGCTGGGATTATTTTAAGTATTGGTATGGGCATTGATTCTAATGTCCTTATTTTTGAAAGAATTAGAGAAGAGTTAAAAATTGGAAGAACAATCTATTCAGGAATTTTTCAAGGATATTCTAAAGCCTTTTGGACCATTTTTGATGCTCATATTACTGTATTAATCACCTCTTTAATCTTATTTACCTTTGGTACAGGACCTATAAGAGGTTTTGCGGTAACTTTATCAGTTTCTATTCTTGTTAATCTTTTTACTGCTATTTTTGTAACTAAAATATATTATGAATATTTTTATGAAAAAGGAAAAGATCTAAAAATAAAATTTTTTGAAATCATTAAAAATCCTAATCTTAACTTCATGAAATACAAAAAGATTTTCTTAATTTTTTCTGGTTTTCTTTGTATTATAGGATTATTAGGTACTTTTCAAGCATTCAGAGGGAAAGCAAACTTGGGAATAGATTTTACAGGAGGAACATTGCTATATCTTAAAAGTGAGACTGTTCCATCTTTAGATAAAATAAGAAAAATTCTCTCTGAAGGAGGTTTAAGAGATTTCATTCTCCAAGATGTTAAAAATGAAAAAATGATCCTTTTGAAGGTAAAAAGTTCTAAAGAAAGTCTTACTGAAGAAGTTAATAGAATTTTACAGATTTTAAAAGAAAAATGTCCTGAATATAAATTTGATTTATTAGCTAAAGAAGAAATTGGAGGGACTATAAGTAAGGAGTTAAAAAATAAGGCATTCTTAGCTATTCTAGGTGCTCTTATTGGTATTATAATTTATCTTACTTTTAGATTTAGTTTTCATTTCGGGGTTTCAGCCGGAATAGCAACCTTTCACGATGTATTAGTGGTTCTGGCTATTTTTTATCTTTTAGGTAAGGAAATAAATCTTCTTTTTATCACTGCTCTTTTAACTTTAGCAGGTTATTCATTAACTGATACTGTAGTTATTTTTGATAGAATAAGAGAAAACATTCTTAATAAAAAATATCAACAATTTGATAAATTGATAAATGTGAGCATAAATGAAATGTTAGCAAGAACTTTAATTACTACTCTTACTACTCTTTTTGGATCTGTAAGTCTTTTGATTTTTGGAGGAGCGGTGATAAAAGATTTTGCCTTAGCTTTAACTATAGGCTTTATTGTAGGAACTTATAGTTCAATTTTCATAGCCTCTCCTATTCTAAAAATACTCTATAAAGGGAAAATACCTGATCTTACTTCAAAAGAGCACCTATTTTAAATCTTTGTCCACAAGCAAATTCATAAGCAGAGATTTTCTTTTTTCCTTCTAATTGAACTTCTTTTATTAAAATGGCTCCTCTTGAAGTTGCTATTAATATTCCTTCTTTTTTTATCTCAAGTACAGTTCCGGGGATATTGTTATGGTGTATAGGTATAGCCTTAGCAGATAGAATTTTCAAAAGTTTATTTTTATAATAGGTAAAAGCAGTGGGCCATGGTAGGAAAGCTCTTACTTTTTTTTCTATTTTTTCAGCACTTTCTTCAAAGGTAAAAAATCCATCTTCTTTCTTTAAAATAGGAGCATAGGAAATCCCATTTTCAGGTTGGGGGATTGCTTTTAGTAATCCCTTTTTATGAAGTTCAATAGCTTCTAAAATAGCTTCTTTTCCCAAAATGCTTAACTTTTGAGAAAGACTTACAGCTGTATCCTCTTCCAAAATAGGAATTTTTTTTTGCAAGAGAATAGGACCTGTATCAAGCCCCTCATCCATAAGCATAATAGTTATTCCCGTTTCCTTTTCTCCTTCTAAAATTGCCCAATTTATAGGAGAGGCTCCTCTATATTTAGGAAGTAAAGAAGCGTGAATATTCCAACATCCATATTTAGGGATATCTAAAAGTTCTTTTGGAAAAATCTTTCCATAGGAACAAACTACAATTAGATCAGGAAAAAAGTTTTTAATCTCTTCTAAAAATAAAGGATCTTTAAGTTTTACTGGTTCAAAAATTTTTAATTTTTTGGCTAAAGCCCAATTTTTAACTGGTGAAGGAAAAAGTTTTAATCCTCTTCCCTTTGGTTTATCCGGCTGAGTAACTACTGCTAATAAAATTTCTTTCTCAAAAATCCCTTCTAAAGAAGGAATAGCAAATTCGGGGGTACCAAAAAAAATTATTCTATATTTTTCCATTAACTCTATTTTTAATGGAGAGCTACTTTTTTCATTTTTTTTAATTTTTCTTCTTTTCTAAATTCAAACTCTCCATCTTTATTTACATCTACAATAATTTTATCTCCTTCATTAAAAGTTCCATCTAAAACTTTTAAAGCTAAGGGATTTTCGATATATTTTTGTATAGCCCTTTTTAATGGTCTTGCTCCATATATAGGATCATATCCATAAGTAGCAAGAAGCTCTTTTGCTTTTTCAGTTAATTCTATCCATAATCCTTTTTCTACTAGTCTTTGATTAAGGTAACCAATCTGGATATCCACAATATTAATTATGTCCTCTCTGGAAAGGTTGTTAAAGATAATAATTTCATCTATACGATTTAAAAATTCGGGCCTAAATGTAGATTTAAGTAAATCAAAAATTTTATTTCTTATTTCTTTAGAAGAAAGAGATAGATCTTGAAAGTAAAAACTGCCAATATTAGATGTCATAATAATGATGGTATTTCTAAAATCTACAGTCCTACCTTTTCCGTCAGTTAATCTTCCTTCATCTAAAACTTGAAGAAGAATATTAAAAACATCAGGATGAGCTTTTTCGATTTCGTCAAAAAGAATTACTGAATAGGGTTTTGTTCTTACAGCTTCTGTAAGCTGTCCACCTTCCTCGTATCCTACATATCCAGGAGGAGCTCCTATAAGTCTTGCTACTGAATGTTTTTCCATATATTCACTCATATCTATTCTTATTATTGCATCTTCGGTGTCAAACATAAATTCAGCTAAAGCCTTAGCTAATTCAGTCTTACCTACACCTGTAGGCCCAACAAATAGAAAAGAGCCAATAGGTCTTTTTGGATCTTTTAATCCTGCTCGAGCTCTTCTTAATGCATCAGAAATAGCAGAAATAGCATAGTCTTGGCCAACAACTCTTTGTTTAATTCTTTCTTCAATTTTTAAAAGTTTTTCTCTCTCACTTTCAAGAAGTCTACTTACAGGTATTCCTGTCCATTTAGAAACAATTTGAGCTATATCTTCAGCATCCACTTCTTCTTTTAAAAATTTATGTTTCTTTTGAAGTTCTTGTAAGTTTTTGTTTTCTAATTCAAGTTCTTTTTGAAGTTGAGGAATAATTCCATATATTATTTCAGCTACTCTATTAAGATCTCCTTGTCTTTCAGCTTGCTGAGCTTCAATTTTATATTGATCAATTTTTTCTTTTAACTTTCTAATTTTTTGAATTGTTTCTTTTTCTTTTAGCCATTGAGTTTTCAATGTTTCAGATTTTTCTTTTAATTCATTTAACTGCTCAAGAAGTTTGTTTAATCTTTCCTTAGCTTTAGGATCTGTTTCTTTTTCTAAAGCTACTTTTTCTATTTCTAATTGTTTGATTTTTCTTTCTATTTCATCTATTTCAGTAGGCATAGAATCAATTTCTATACGAAGTTTAGCAGCAGCTTCATCTATTAAATCTATAGCTTTGTCAGGAAGGTATCTATCACTTATATATCTGTGAGAAAGAGTTACAGCTGCTATAATAGCATTATCAGTAATTTTGACTCCATGATGTACTTCATATTTTTCTTTTAAACCTCTTAGAATAGCGATAGCTTCTTCTGGAGTAGGCTCATCAATATATACGGGTTGAAATCTTCTTTCTAAAGCAGGATCTTTTTCTATGTGTTTACGATATTCATCAATAGTGGTAGCTCCAATACATCTTAATTCTCCCCTTGCAAGAGCAGGTTTAAGCATGTTAGCTGCATCCATTGCACCCTCAGCAGATCCAGCTCCTACAAGAGTATGAACTTCATCAATAAAAAGGATTATTTCTCCTTCACTTGCTTGTACTTCTTTTAATACCGCTTTTAATCTTTCTTCAAACTCACCTCTAAATTTTGTTCCTGCAATTAAAGCTCCTAAGTCTAATTGTACAATTCTTTTATCTTTTAATACCTCAGGAACATCTCCAGCAACAATTCTTTGAGCAAGTCCCTCTACAATAGCAGTTTTACCTACTCCCGGTTCTCCTACTAAAACAGGATTATTTTTTGTCCTTCTCGAAAGAATATGCATAATTCTTCTTATTTCTTCATCTCTTCCTATTACAGGATCTAATTTTCCAGCTTTTGCAAGAGCAGTTAAATCTCTTCCAAATTTTTCCAAAGCTTGATATTTTTCTTCAGGATTTTGATCAGTAATTCTTTGTCCCTTCCTAATTTTATTTATTATTTCTTTAGTATTATTTAAATTAATACCTCTTCTTCTTAAAATTTCACCTGCTCTAGTAGGGCTATCTATAATGGATAAAAATAAATGTTCAGTTGAGATATATTCATCCTTCATTTCTTTAGCCAATGATTCAGCTTTATCAAGAATTTGTTTTAAACTTAAAGAAATATATAATTGATAAGTTCCATAAGAAAGGGTTGGCAGTTTTTCTAAAATTTCTTCCAAATCAGAAGAAATAATTTTAGAATTAACCCCCAATCTATCAAGAATTATAGGAATTATGCCTCCTTCTTGATCTACCAGTGCTTTTAAAAGATGTTCAGGTTCTAATTGCGGGTGATTATAAGATTCAGCTAAGCGTTGTGCTTCTTGTAATGCTTGTTGTGCTTTAAAAGTAAATTTATCAAATTTCATTTTTTAAAACCTCCTAAGTTTTTTATTTTTAAAAATAAATACAATTATTAAAGTTTCAATATTTAATAAAATAATCATAAACTAAAAATTTTTTTATTATAATACTTGAAAAAAAATAAATGATGCTTATTTTAAAACCAAAAAAGTAAAAATAAAATAAAAGGAGGTGATAAATATGGCAGATTTAACTATTTGGCGTCCATTACAAGAATTAAAAAAAGAAATGGATCGTATATGGCAAGAATTTTTTGGTAAAAGTCTGTTAACAGAAAGATGGGAAGGTGTAGAATGGGTACCAGCTATAGATATTTCAGAAACAGATGATGAAGTAATAGTAAAAATGGATGTACCTGGTGTAAAACCTGAAGATATGGAAATAACATTATCTGATGATGTGTTAATTATTAAAGGAGAAAAGAAAAAAGAAACTGAAGAAAAGAAAGAAAACTTTTATAGAATGGAAAGATATTATGGTAGTTTTATGAGATCTATTGAATTGCCTTGTGGAGTAGAAGAGAATAAAATCTCTGCTACTTATAAAGATGGAGTATTGAAAATTGTACTGCCTAAAAAACCAGAAGAAAGGAAAAAAGTCATTAAGATAAATATTGAAAAATAAAAAGGTTTCTTGAGGGAAGGGTTATTAACCCTTCCCTTTTAATTTACAAAGTGGTTAAATCCTTCAGGTTTAATTTCTGTTTTAATTTTATTTTTAATAAGATAGAGTTTTTTTTCTTTTATAATTTTACCAATAAAAAAGACTTTTTTATTAAGAGTAAGGCTTAGTTTTTTTAATTTTTCAATATTTTCTTTTTTTACAGTAAATAAAAGGGCATAATCCTCTCCACCTGTTAGTGCATCTTCTAAAGTAGCAAATTTTTCTATAGGAATTTTTTCTTCATAAATCTCAGCTCCCACTTCATTCTCTTCACAAATTCTCCATAAGTCCAAAAGTAAACCATCTGAAATATCTATCATAGAAGTAGCTAATTTAAATCTAGAAAGTTTTTTTCCCAAAAAAATTTCAGGTTTAGGTTTAAGATGAGCATCTTTTAAATTTTTAGGTATTTCTTTTAAAGATTTAGTTTTTATCATTTTTAAAAAAGCAGCACTTCCTCCTAAAGGTTTAGAAACAAATATTAAATCTTCAGGGTTAGCCCCTTTTCTTAAAATTGGATTATTAGTAATCCCTATTAAGCAAAGATTTACAAAAAAAACAGGACTTTTTACAGTATCGCCACCTATTAAATAAGTATTAAATTTTTTAAGAGTTGAGGTAAGAGATTTTATGAAAGATTTACCCCAAGAAATTTCTATAGGAGTAGGAGAACCTAAGGTTAAAAGTCCCCATTTAGGGTCACCTCCCATAGCAGCAATGTCACTAAGGTTAGCTACGGCAAGTTTTGTCCCTAAATCAGAAAAAGAAGTGTATTTAAAGTCAAAATGGATACCTTCTACTAATGAATCTGTGGTGAAAAGAAGATAGTTTTTCTTTGATAACTTAATGACTCCGCAATCTTCATTTCTGGATTTAATTATGTAATGATTTTCCTGAAGATATTTTTTTAAAAAATCTGTCCATTCCTTTTCAGTCATTTTTTATTCAATTGAGATTAATTCATATTCACTGAAAAAAAAACCAATTTCTTTTTTAGCTGACTCAATGCTATCTGAACCATGAACAGTATTCATTTCCTTATTAATTCCAAAAAGTTTTCTTATAGTACCTTCTTCTGCTTGTTGCGGATCCGTAGCTCCCATAATTTCTCTTACTCTTTTAATAGCATCCTTTCCTTCAAGAACCATAACAACCACAGGACCTGAGCTTATATAATCAGTGAGACTTTCATAAAAAGGGCGATCTTTATGAACAATATAAAAATTCTTGGCTTCGGTTTTAGAAAGCTTGATTTTTTTAATTGCTATTACTCTTAAGTTATTTTCTTCAAAAATATTAATAATTTTTCCAATAATATTTCTTTTGACCCCATCTGGTTTAATCATTACTAAAGTTCTTTCCATAATTCCTCCTATTAAAATAATTATCAGCTTTTAAATATTAAATAAATTCCTATTACAATAAAAAGAGTTCCTAAAGCTTTATAAAAATTTAAGTCTTCTTTTAAAAATACTATAGCTAAAATAGTAGTTACCAAAGGATAAGTAGAAGTAAGCGGTACAACTTGAGAAGCCTCTTTTGCTTTTAACAAGGTAAAATAAGTTAGCATTCCTAAAAAACCACCCGTGATTCCACTTAATGATAATATGCTTACACTTTTCCAGTTTAAGGAAGAAAACTTGAAAGAAGAGGTTACAAAAGTAGCAAAAAAAATACCAATTAAAGCGGAAAAAGTTCTGATAAATAAAGCTTGAAGAGGATTTACATTTTTAAGACCTATTTTTTCAATAAAAGGAGTCATTCCCCAAAGACATACCGTTAAAAACCACAATATCACTGTATATTTGTCCATTTTTAGCTCCTAAGAATTGCTATTAATCTTTTAGGATTTAAAATAAGATCTAAAGCATCAAGAACTGATTTTACTATTATATCAGCGTTTAATAAAGTTTCTACAGCACAACCTTCTTCAAGCATTATTGCTATTCCAATTTTTGCCTCTTTAAGCATCCTCTTATCATTTCTTCCGTTACCTAAGGCAATCACCCATTGTTTCCCTAATTCTTCTATATATTTCTCTTTTTGGATATCTTCATCTCCTGGATTTAGTATAACTAACTTTGCATTAATACCTTCTAAGGCCTGTTTTGCTTTTTTAAAAGTATCAGCAGTTAAAATATGAATTTCTAAAAATTTAGCAATTTCATTTAATTTTTCCTTTACTCCTGAAACTAATATCCCATCTACGGAGAGAGTTCCTGTAAAATCAGACACCAAGTATTTAAGACAAATTTTTTCTTTATTAGGTAATTCTATCTCTAACATCTTAAAAATTAGTAATATGAAAAACAAGATTAGATAAAAAACTAAGTGGCGGATAAATTATATAAAAGAGAAATCCTGTTAAAGCTAAAAAAAGTATGATAAAAAAACCAAAAAGTTCCAATCTTAAGTAATTTATTCTTAAAGAGAGTGGCAAAAATTTTACTATCACCTTACTTCCATCTAAAGGTGGTATAGGAAGAAGATTAAAGATCCCAAGTCCTATATTTATCTTAACACCTAAATAACACATAAAAGCTAAAGGTTCTGAAATAGCAAAATTAGGAAGATTTAGATTTATTTTATTAAAAAAATTATAAAAAAAACCAAAAATAAAAGCTAATAAAATATTAGAAAGAGGTCCAGCCACAGAAACTAATGCCATATCTCTCCAGGGATTTTTAAAATAGTTAGGATTAATAGGCACAGGTTTGGCCCATCCTATGGCTTGAGTAATGAATAAAGTAAGAGTTCCTAAAGGATCTAAATGTTTTAAAGGATTTAGTGTTAATCTATTATTAAATTTTGGTGTAGGATCTCCTAACAGATAAGCAATAAATCCATGAGAAAATTCATGAACAGTTAAAGCTAATAATAAGGGAGGAGTTAAAAAAAGAAGTAATTTAAAATCAACCATTAAATTTTCAATTTGGCTATATCTTTAATATTTTTTAGAATAGAAAGTGCTATTTTTACTTGAAAATCTTCTTCCGGGCTTGAAAATTGTTTAAACATTTTTTCTTCCTTTTCTTCTATCTTTTCTTTTTTAGATATTTCAATTTCTGGGATTTCTATATCAGGGGTAATTCCTATTTTATCTATGCATATTCCATTAGGAGTATAATAATAAGCTGTGGTTAATTTTACAGCGTAGTCATCTTCTAAGGGAATTACAGTCTGAACTAACCCTTTCCCGAAACTTTTTTCCCCTAAAACCAAAGCTCTTTTATTATCTTTAAGTGCACCTGTTACAATTTCAGCAGCTGAAGCAGTTCCATGATTAATTAATATTACTATAGGATAGGAATGCTTTTTTTGTGGTAAATTAGGTTTAGCTTTGAATTCCATTTGGGTTTCCTTATTTTTCCCTTTAACAGAGACAATGATACCATCCTCTAAAAATTCATCAGCTACCTCAATAGCAGAAGAAAGAAGTCCACCTGGATTATATCTTAAATCAATAATAATTCCCTTAATAGAGGTTTGGTTTTCTAAATTCTTAAGAGCTTCTGCCAATTCCTCAGGAGTTTTTTCTTGAAAGCTTGTAATTCTAACATAAGCATATCCAGGTTCTAAAATTTTAGTTTTTACGCTTTTTATAGGGATTACATCTCTTATTAAAGTTATTTCCTTAATATCTTTCTCATCTCTAAGTATAGTAATGGTTACTTTAGTTCCCTTGGGTCCTCTTAAAAGTTTTACTGCTTCTAAAAGACTCATTCCTTTAGTTAATTTGTCATCAATTTTTAAAATTTTATCACCTGGTTTAATTCCTGCTTTCCAGGCAGGAGTATCCTCAATAGGAGCAACTACTGTTAAAACATCATCTTTTATAGTAATTTCTATACCTATTCCAGTAAAAGACCCTTTAGTTTCTATTTCTAATTCTTTATATTCTTCAGGTTTCATTAAGGCAGAATAAGGATCAAGAGAATTAAGCATTCCATTTATAGCCCCATAAATTAGATCCTTTGGATTTATCTCGGTTACATAATTGTCTTGTATTAATTTTAAAACTTGAGAAAAAAGTTTAAGGTATTTATAAGTTTCTTCATTTTTTTCTTTAGAAAAACCATAATTAAATATTAAAAGGATTAAAAAACCAAATAATACAAGATAAATTTGGAAAAATTTTTTATTGTTTTTTATCATAAAAATCCCCTTCCTAATACCTTAAATTTAAACAAATTAAACACCTAAAAAAATTTTTTTCAAGAGAATGTTTATTAAAGAGATATTTAAAAACTTAAATAGCTTGAAAATTAAATAAAAAGTGATTTAATTATCACACAAAAAAAGCACGTCTAAGGTTTGGGGTGTCCATTTATAAAAGGATACTTGGTTAAAATCCACCTTAGACGGAAGCAAGAAACCCCAAAAGGAGGTTAAAAATGTCACACATTACTATGAAACAACTTCTTGAGGCTGGTGTACATTTTGGTCATCAAACTCGTAGATGGAATCCTAAAATGAAACCCTTTATCTTTGGTGAAAGAAATGGAATCCATATCATTGATCTACAACAAACTTTGAAGTATTTTGAAATAGCTTATGAATTTATAGTAAATTTAGTAGCTAATGGAGGGAAAATTTTATTTGTTGGAACTAAAAAACAAGCTCAAGAAGCTGTCAAAGAAGAAGCAGAAAGATGTGGAATGTATTATGTTAATTATAGGTGGTTAGGAGGGACTCTTACAAATTTTAGAACTATAAGACAGAGTGTGGAAAAATTGAAAAAAATTGAGTCTTGGTTTGAAGATGGAACAATAGAAAGATTTACAAAAAAAGAAAGACTGAGACTTGAGCGCTTAAAAAACAAATTAGAAAGAAATTTAGCTGGTATAAAAAATATGGAAACTCTCCCTCAAGCTTTATATGTTATAGATCCCGTGCATGAAGAAATTGCAGTAAAAGAAGCAAAGAAGTTAGGAATTCCTGTTATTGCTATAGTAGATACTAATTGTGATCCAGATCTTATAGATTATATCATACCCGGTAATGATGATGCTATTAGGGCTATTAAAGTTATAACTAGTAAAATAGCAGATGCTTGTTTGGAGGGATTGGAAATTTATAAAGAAAAAATGACAGCCCTAACAGATAAAGAAATTGCTATAGAAGCACCCTGGAGTACTGAAGAGGAAAAAGCTGAAGAAATATTGAAAGAAATCTTAATAGAGGAAGAAAAAGAAACACAATTAGAGAAGGAAGCAGAAAGACTAATGGAAAAAGAATAATTTTTTAATTTCTAATTAAGGGGGTTGAAAATGGCAGAAATAAGTTTGGAGTTAATAAAGCAGCTTAGGGAAAGAACAGCAGCAGGATTTATGGATTGCAAAAAAGCTTTGGAGGAAGCAGAAGGAGATATAGAAAAAGCTATAGATTTTTTAAGAAAAAAGGGATTAGTTATAGCTGCAAAAAGAGCAGCTAAAGAAACTTTAGAAGGAGTTATTGCTTCTTATATACATAGTAATAAAAAAATAGGGGTATTAGTAGAGGTAAACTGTGAAACAGATTTTGTAGCAAGAACTTCTGAATTTCAAGAATTTGCTCATAACCTAGCTATGCAAGTTGCAGCTACTAATCCTGTAGCTATAAGTAGAGATCAAGTCCCGCCAGAAATTTTAGAAAGAGAAAAAAGAATATATGAAGAACAGTTGAAAGAACAAGGCAAACCAGAACATATTATACCTAAGATAATTGAAGGAAAATTGGAAAAATTTTATAAAGAGAATGTTTTATTAGAACAGCCTTTTATTAAAAATCCTGAAATTACTATTCAGGATCTTTTAAATGAACTTATGGCTAAAACAGGAGAAAAAATTGTAATAAAAAGATTTTGTAGATTTCAAATAGGCGAATAAAAGTGGAGAATCTTAAGTATAAAAGAGTTCTGCTTAAAATTTCTGGAGAAGCCTTATTAGGAAATAAGGACTTCGGAATTGATCATATAATAGTTAAGAAAATAGCAGAAGAATTATCAGAAATTCATGAATTAGGAGTTAAAATCGGGGTTGTTATAGGGGGAGGAAATATATTTAGAGGAATTGCTGGAGAAAAGCATGGAATGGATAGAGCTAGAGCTGATTATATGGGTATGTTAGCAACTTTAATTAATGCTTTGGCTCTTCAAGATGCTTTAATTTCAAAAAATCTTACCTGTAGAGTGATGTCAGCTTTGGAAGTAATAAAAGTGGCTGAGATGTATATTAGAGAAAAAGCACTTAAACATTTGGAAAAAGGAAGAATTGTCATTTTAGCTTGTGGTACCGGAAATCCCTTTTTTACCACAGATACAGCAGCTGTTTTAAGGGCTTTAGAACTGAAAGCAGAAATTTTATTTAAGGCTACTAAAGTAGACGGAGTCTACGATAAAGACCCTGTTAAATATCCTACAGCCAAAAAATATGATACACTTTCTTTTGATGAAGCTTTACAAAAAAATCTAAAAATAATGGATATAACTGCATTTTCTTTAGCTAAGGATTATAAACTGCCTATATTAGTCTTTAATCTTCTAAATTATGGTAATATAAAAAAAGCAATTTTAGGAGAAAATATAGGAACTTTAGTAAAGCCTTAATTTTTAAAAGGAGGTGATAAATAAGTGACTGAGGTTTTGGAGGAAGTTAAGAGAAAAATGGAAAAAAGCTTAAAAGCTTTTAAAGAAGAGCTTTCACATATAAGGACCTCTAGAGCTTCTGTAGCACTTTTAGAAGGGATTAAAATAGAATGTTATGGTACTAAAATGTCAATTCCTCAGCTAGCAACTATAAATATAATAGAAGGTAAAGTATTAGTAATTCAACCTTGGGATATAAATTTAGTGAAAGAAATTGAAAGAGCTATTCAAAAATCTAATTTAGGAATTAATCCTACAAGTGATGGGAAAACTATAAAACTGGTAATGCCACCCTTAACAGAAGAAAGAAGAAAAGAATTGATTAAAGTAGCAGGAAAAATGGCAGAAGAGGCAAGAATTGCAATAAGAAACATTAGAAGAGATATACTTGATAAATTTAAATCTGCTAAAAAGGAAGGTCGGATTTCTGAAGATGAATATATTCAATTAGAAAAAAAGATTCAAAAACTAACAGATGAATATATTAAAAAAATTGAAGAAGCCTTACAGGAAAAAGAAAAAGAGATACTTACCCCTTAAACATGAATTTCTCTTCTGAGTCTTTTGATATTGTTTTAGATCCCTCTAAACTTCCTAAACATGTAGCTATTATTATGGATGGTAATGGAAGGTGGGCAAAAAGCAGGGGACTTCCTAGAATTTATGGCCATAAAAAGGGAGCTGAAGTAGCTAAAACTATTGTTTACAAAACCAGACAACTTAATATCCCTTACCTTACTCTTTTTGCTTTTTCCAAAGAAAATTGGTTACGTCCTAAAGAAGAAATAGAAGTTCTTCTTGGATTATTAAAATATTATTTAGAAACCGAGCTTGAAGAGATTAAAAGAAATGAAATAAGATTTAAAGTAATAGGAAATAAGGATGATTTTCCAGATGAATTAAAAAAGCAACTAAATTTAGTTGAAAAGGAGACGGAAAAAAATGATAAAATGGTTTTATGTATGGCTTTAAGTTATGGAGGAAGGGCAGAAATTATTGAAGCTGTTAAAAAAATAGCTCTTCAAATAAAAGAAAATAAAATAAATATTGAAGAAATTGACGAAACAGTTTTTAGAAAGTTTTTATATACCTATGATATCCCAGATCCTGATTTGCTTATCAGAACAAGTGGGGAATTAAGAATCTCTAATTTTTTATTATTTCAGTTAGCTTATACTGAATTTTATTTCACTCCTGTTTATTGGCCAGATTTCAATGAACAAGAATATTTAAAGGCACTTTATTCCTATCAACAACGAGAAAGAAGATTTGGCAGAATTTATGAATCTTAAAAGAACTTTAACTGCTTTTATTCTTTTTTCGCTTCTTCTTTTAGCTCTTATTAAAGGAAATATCTTTATACTTTCTTTAATAATCCTTTTAGTAGGTTTTCTATGTTTTTATGAATGGAAAAATTTGTATCAAATACCCTTTTGGTTATGGATAAGTGGAGAAATTCTTCTTATAATAGGTTTTATTTTAATTTTTATATTTAATTTGTATATCTTTTATATTTTTTATTTATTTTTGAGTTTTTCTTTTATTTTATTTCTTTTTAACTTTGATAAAAATTTTTTTAAAACTCTTTTTTTTCCTTTTTTAATTGGAATAGTATATATTTTTATTGGACTTTATCCTTTTTGGGAAATACTTAATTTTTTTGAAAGGAAATATCTTATTTATTTTTTTTCCGTAATTTTTGCAAATGACACTGGTGCTTATTTGGTAGGTAACCTTATAGGAAAGACTCCTTTTTTTTCAAAAATATCACCTAAAAAAACTTGGGAAGGTTTTTTAGGTGGATTGTTTTTTGCCTTATCAATAGCCTTTTTTTTAAATCAATATTTTTATTTATTTTCTGTAAAATTTAATATTTTATTAAGTATAAGTCTTGCAATAGCTGGTAGTATAGGAGATCTTTTAGAATCAGCTTTTAAGAGAATAATGGGTAAAAAAGATTCAGGGAAAATTATTATAGGTCATGGTGGCATTCTTGACAGGATAGATAGTGTACTATTATCTTCACCCTTATTTTTATTTTTTTTGAAAACTACTTTTAAATAAAATCATGTTTCTTTCCTTAGAAGATGCCTATTTTCTTTTAGAAAAGGAGTTGGTTCCTGAGCATATTATTAAACATTCAGAAAAAGTAGCGCTTGTTTCACTTTTTTTGGGATGTTTTTTAAAAGAAGCAGGTGAAAATATAGATCTTCAATCTTTAGTAGTGGGAGCTTTATTGCATGATATTAAAAAATATGAATCCATTTTAACCGGGGTTGATCATGCCTTTCTTGGGTATCAGATTTTTAAAAAGATGGGATATGAAAAGATAGCTAATATTATAAAAGCTCATATTAGACTTGAAAACAATCCCTCAGAAACACCATTAACTGAGGAAGAACTTGTTCATTATGCTGATAAGAGAGTGATGCATGAAAAAATTGTGAGTTTAAGAGAAAGATTTGAAGATTTAAAAATTAGATATGGCAAAAATAAAGAGATTTTATTAAGATTACAGTCTTTAGAGGAGACTAATTATTTAATTGAAAAAAAAATTTTTAGTAAAATACCCTTTTCTCCAGATATAGTAAAAAAATTAGAAAAAATCAAGGAGGTAAGAGATGTCCTTTCAAGGTGTATTAAAAATTGCACTTCTTGCTGGTGGGACTTCATCTGAACGGGATGTATCTTTAAGGGGAGCATTTGCAGTAAGTAAGGCTTTAGAAAAATTAGGTTATAAATATGAATTTTTTGATCCTGCTTACGATCTTCCCAAACTTGTTAACAGAGCTCGGGAATTTGATTGTGCATTTTTAGTGGTTCATGGTCCTGGTGGGGAAGATGGAACTTTGCAAGGATTTTTAGACTCTATAGGAATTCCATATCAAGGAGCAGGAACTTTAGGCAGTGCACTTGCAATGCATAAAGGTCTCTCTAAACTTTTGTATCAACAAGCTGGGCTAAAAGTGCCTGAGGGGAAATCCTTTTTAAAAGATTTTTCACAAGAAGAGATAAAGAATTACGCTAAATATCTCGGATTTCCTGTAGTAGTAAAGCCAGCAACTCAAGGATCAAGTATAGGTTTAAGCATAGCAAAAAATGAAAAGAATTTAAAAGAAGCCTGTGAAAAGGCATTTTCTGTTGATGATGAAATATTAATTGAAAAATATTTAAAGGGTAGAGAAATCACTGTAGGTATTTTAGATGAAACACCACTTCCTGTAGTTGAAATAATTCCTAAGTTTTCAGATTTTTTTGACTATCAAACTAAATATACACCAGGATTTGCAGAAGAAATTTGCCCTGCACCTCTTCCGGAAAATCTAACCCAAAAAGCTCAGCAATACGGATTAATTGCACATAAAGCATTGAAATTGAGGCATTATAGTAGAACTGACATGATTTTGGTAGGAGAAGAAATTTACGTGCTTGAAACAAATACAATTCCTGGTATGACAGAAACAAGTCTTTTACCTCTTGCAGCTAAAGTTGCTGGATATTCCTTTGAAAATTTAATAAAAAAATTAATAGAACTTGCCCTGAAAGATAGAAAATTTTAAGAATAAAATCCTTGTTTTATTTTTTGAGCCTCAACTCCTAAAAAAAATGTCCATTCATTAAATAAATCTTTTAAACTACCTTCAGGAAAAGTTTTAAGAATTTTATTAATTTCTAAAGCTTGAGATAATAAGAAATCTCCGATAGTTTCAGAGGAGGTATTATCTAGCCCATATTGAGAAACTTTTTCCAAAATGTGAAATCCCTCTTTTAATTTTTCATACACTAAATCAATTCTTTCTTTCTCAGATTTCTGTAAGATTTCTTTAGCTTCTATTTCAGAAATAGCTAATTTGAGATACTTTTCAAAAATATTATTTATACCCTTTGAAGTTTGAGATTTTGGAGTAAAATTTACGAAATAAATAAATTTAGGATCTATTTTCATAAGGAGCCTCCTATGAATAAATATTTTAATAATATTATCGGAAAAAAACAAGGTAATTTTAAGGTTTTTCTTTTTATAATATTTTTAGGTTTTATATTTTCAGGTTGTGGATGGGTAATGGTAGGTGGTGGGGCTTATGAAGGATATAAAGTAGCCACTGATCCAAGAACTGTGGGGACTCAAATAGATGATGCTACTATTACTACTAAAATAAAACTGAAACTCTTAGAAGATCCTATTACTAAAGCCCGAAAAATTGATGTTGATACAGTAAATGGAGTAGTAACTTTGACCGGGCTTGTAGAAAGTAAGGAAGAAGTAGAAAGAGCAGTTGAAATAGCTAAAAGTGTGTCAGGAGTTAGAAAAGTAATAAATAATTTAAAAGTGGGAGGAAGGGGAATAGAGACCTATCTTTCTGATAAGGAAATTACTTCCAAAATAAAGTTAAAATTAATAGAAGATTCAGAACTTAAGGCTTTTTCTATTGATGTAGATACTTTAAATGGGATAGTTACTCTTACTGGAGTAGTAGAAAATGAGCGCCAAAGACAAAGAGCAGTTGAAATAGCTAAAAGTGTAGCTGGAGTTAAAGGAGTTATAAATAATTTACAAATAAAATAATCTTAAGGATTATATTTTAATCCTTGGTATAAATTTTTTTCAGTCATTATTTTTCTGATTAAATTGATTACTTCCATTTTTTTAGTTATCCATAAAGGAGCTAAAATATCATCAGCTTTGGCTTCAGAACAAAGTCTATGAATAACTGTAGCAGGAGGAAGATAAGTTAAGGCTTCTGCTACTAATTCAGCATAAATTTTCATTTCTAAAGGGATATATTTACCTTTTAAATAAATTTTCTCTAATTTAGATCCCTTAGGAATATAAAGAGCGTGAAATTTTATTCCATCTACCTTTAGCTTAGCTAAAGTCTTAACAGTTTCCATCATCATTTCTTCAGTTTCTCCTGGTAGTCCAAAAATAATATGTACTACTACAGGTATGTTCTCTTTTTTAAGCATTTCATAAGCATAAAGAAAGTCTTCAAAAGTATGCCCTCTTTCAATTAGTTCAAGCGTTTTGTTATAAATACTCTGGAGTCCCAGTTCTATCCATAGATAATAACCCTTTTGTTGATAATACTTAAGTAATTTGATTTTTTCTTCGTCTATACAATCAGGACGAGTTCCTATAGCTAATCCTATTATAGAAGGATCAATGAAAACTGCATCGTAAATTTTTTTAAGTTTTTCAGTAGGAGCATAGGTATTAGAAAAGGATTGAAAATAAGCAATAAATTTATTAAAATTTTTTTTCTTAAAAATATTTAAAAAAAACTTTATTTGTTCTTCTAAGGATTTTCCTTCTTTATATAGACCTGTGCCTGAGCCTTTGGGATCACAATAAATACATCCTCCAAAGCCTTTAGTTCCATCTCTAGTAGGGCAGCTTAATCCTGCATCTAAGGGTATCTTTTTTACTTTTTCTCCAAATTTTTCTTTTAAAAATTCATTTAAAGAATAATATAATCTCTTTTTTTCCATAATTTTAAAATAAAGATTTTTTTAACAAATTTCAACTATTCTCCTTTAAAGTAAAAAGGTAAATACCCAAAAACATGGTAAAAACATAAATGAAGATTATAATTATAATTTGAAATCTTAAGGAGGTGATATAAAGAAATATGAAGTTTTTAGAAGAATTTGATGTTATTGTAATAGGAGCAGGCCATGCAGGAATTGAGGCATGCTTAGCTTCAAGTAGAATGGGTTGTAAAACCCTTCTAATTACTATAAATCTGGAAAGAATAGGAGCCATGAGTTGTAATCCATCTATTGGTGGTATTGGGAAAGGGCATTTAGTAAAGGAAATAGATGCGCTTGGTGGGGAGATGGCTTTAGCTATAGATGAAACAGGAATTCAATTTAGAAAACTAAATACTAAAAAAGGACCAGCTGTTAGAGCAACTCGTGCACAAGCTGATAGGTTTAAATATCAGCAAAGAATGAAAAGAGTTTTAGAAAGAGCTCCAAATCTTTATATTAGACAGGCTTTAGTAACAAAGCTTTTAGTAAAAGATAAAAGAGTAATAGGGGTTGAGACTAAAGTTGGAGAGCAATTTGGTGCTAAAGCAGTGGTAATTGCTCCTGGAACTTTTTTGCATGGCCTTATTCATATTGGACTTGAGAGTTTTCCAGCTGGAAGAATGGGAGATCCTCCTTCCAATAAACTTCCCGAACATTTAAAAGAGCTGGGTTTTGAAATGGGAAGATTTAAAACAGGCACTTGCCCAAGACTTGATGGAAGAACCATAGATTACAGTAAATTGGAAATACAATGGGGAGATTTCCCTCCTCCTCTTTTTTCTTTTAAAAACAAAGGTAAAAGACCTCCTTTACCTCAAGTTCCCTGTTTCATTACTTATACTACAGAAAAAACTCATGAAATTATTAGAAATTCTTTAGATAGATCTCCGCTTTTTACAGGAAGAATAAAGGCAAGAGGAGTTAGATATTGTCCATCTATAGAAGATAAAGTTTTCAGATTTCCAGATAAAGAAAGACATCAAATTTTTCTTGAACCTGAAGGACTTGATACAGTAGAGGTTTATCCTAATGGTATCAGTACAAGTCTTCCAGTTGATGTTCAGTGGGAAATGGTAAGAAGTATTCCTGGCCTTGAAAAAGCAAATATTTTAAGACCTGGTTATGGCATAGAGCATGATTATGTAATTCCCAATCAATTAAAACACTCTTTGGAAACAAAACTTATTTCAGGACTTTTCTTGGCAGGTCAAATAAATGGAACAACAGGATACGAAGAAGCAGCAGCTCAAGGAATTATAGCTGGAATTAATGCAGCTCTTTATGTGAAAGAAGAAGAACCTATTATTTTAGATCGTTCCCAAGCTTATATAGGAGTTCTTATAGATGATTTAGTAACAAAAGGGACAGATGAGCCTTATAGAATGTTTACATCTCGTGCTGAATATAGACTCCTTTTAAGGGAAGATAATGCAGACTTAAGATTAACTGAAATAGGAAGAAAAATAGGGCTAGTGGATGATGAAAGATGGGCATTATATCTTGAAAAGAAAGAAAAACTGAAAAGAGCTCTTGAGTTCTTAAGAGAAACTCGCATATCTCCAGATTTAATAAATGGATATCTCCAGAGTATTGGTTCAACTCCACTCAAATCAGGAATTAAATTATATGAGCTTTTAAGAAGACCTGAAGTAGAAATAAAAGCCCTTTCAGAATTTATTCCAGAATTAAAAAATTTTTCAGAAGATATCCTATCAGAGGTAGAAACAGAAATCAAATATAGTGGATATATTGAAAAACAACTTAGAGAAGTAGAAAAGTTTAAAAAACTTGAGAATATGAAATTACCAGAAAATTTAAATTATTATGAAATACCTGGCTTATCAAATGAAATGAAAGAAAAATTCAGTAAAATAAAACCTACCTCAATTGGACAGGCTTTAAGGATTCCTGGGGTTACTCCTGCAGCCATTTCCGCTATTCAGGTATACCTAAAAAAACATAATATTAATATTTCAAGACAAGAGGTACAATAATGAGCTTAAAACAAACTAAAGCTTTTGAATTTTTAACTTATACTAATTTAACTTTAAGAAATTTAGGTTTAAGAGAAGCTTTGGTTTCTCCAGCACCACCCTTTAAAGAATATCCTAAAGCTAAAAAAATAAAACTTTCAATAGATCAAATTCCTTCTACTCCTTCTTTTTTTGAGATTTTAAATAAAAGAAGAAGTAAAAGAGGATATAACCGGTATTCTATTTCTTTAAAAGAAGTATCTTTATTATGCTATGCTGCTCAAGGAGTTACAGGAATTGCAGGTTCTTATTTATTAAGAACTGCTCCCTCTGCAGGTGCTTTATATCCCATAGAGACCTATATTGCCGTAAATTTTTCTAAAGACTTAACACCAGGAATATATCATTTAGAGATAAAAGATTTTTCCTTAGCTTTACTTAAAGAGGGATATATGGGTAAAATCCTTGCTGACTTATCTTTAGGACAAGCCTTTTTAGCCTCTGCAAGTCTTGTTTTTATCTGGTCTGCAGTTTTGAGAAGAACTATCTCTAAATATGGAAGTAGAGGATTGAGATATATTTTTATGGATGTAGCTCATATCTGTCAAAATGTCCTTTTAGCAAGTGAAGCTTTAGGATTTAAAGCTTGTCCAGTAGGTGCCTTTTTAGATGAAGAAATAAACAAATTTTTAGGTTTAGATGAGGAAGAAAGTGTCATTTATTTAGCTACAGTGGGAAAATAGAGATCAAAGAAATTTTGAAAAGGCTCCATTGCCTCGGTTTATAATTTTTATTCTATTGAAAATATTGAGTCTTTTTATTAAAATCATTTAATAATAAAATTTTATCAGCCAAAGTAATATGGTTGAAAAGTCATCTTTAGATTCATCTTTTATAACTGATAAACTAAGTAAAAACCTTAAAGACAGATTTGAGCAATTAATCAAGGATTGCAGGTTTTTTGACTTTATTGGTAATTATTTTTATATGAAAGGATTTTATAATTTATATAAAGCATTAGAAAACATTGAGAGAATAAAGATTCTTATAAGAATCAGAACCTCTAAGAGGATTTGCGTTTTAATAAAAATTACAGTGGAGGAAACCAGCTTTCTTATTCAAAGACAAAAGAAATATATAAAAAATGTAGAAAGTAAAATGACCAATTCAGAAGATAAGTTATATATTATGACTTTTAAAGAGGAAGATAGAGGTAGAGGAAGGTTATTGATGGTTCAACCAATTGAGAATATGAGGCTTGGTGATTACATTGAACTCAAGTATATTGTAAATTTGCATAGATCTTAAAAGAGAAGGTATAAAAATAGAAGACTGATATGAAAGAGGGCACAATAATTGAAGGACCTTTTTGGCCTGAACCTGTAGAGATAAAAAGAATTGAAGAAATTGATAATTATATTCATATAATTGGTGCTACAATTTATTCTAAAGATTATGTGGAGCAACTAATACCCAAAGGTGAGATTAAAAAAATAAAAATAAAAGAGATTAATTTAAGTTTTGCCTCTGATAGTGTTGAGGCATTTTTAGCTCTTGAGGCAATTCGTTTTAAGTTTGCCTCTCTTTTTGATCCTCTTTTAGCCATAAATGTATCCAAAATTGATCCTTTACCTTTTCAAATAGAAGCAGTTTATGGATATATTTTAAAACTTCCTAAGATAAGATTTCTTATTGCTGATGATCCTGGAGCTGGAAAAACAATTATGGCAGGTCTTATAGTAAAAGAGCTAAAACTTCGTGGTCTTGCTCAGCGTATTTTAATAGTTGTTCCTGGCCATCTTAAAGACCAATGGATAAGAGAATTAAAAGAAAAGTTTCAGGAAACTTTTGCCTTTATAGACAGATACTCTTTTAAATCACTTTATGGGGAAAATCCTTGGGAAAGAGAAAATCAGGTTATTACCTCTATTGATTTTGCAAAGCAAGAAGAGATTTTACCTTCTTTAAGTTCTGTTTTCTGGGACCTTGTTATAGTTGATGAAGCACACAAAATGGCAGCTTATAGATATGGGGATAAGACTTCAAAAACCGAAAGATACAAATTGGGTGAGGTTCTTTCAAAAACTTCCAAGAATTTGCTTTTCCTTACTGCAACACCGCATAAAGGTGACCCTGAAAATTTTAGACTTTTTCTTGACCTTTTAGAACCCGGATTTTTTGCAACTTCAGAATTAGTTGAAGAATCCCTGAAAAATAAAGATAATCCCCTCTTTATAAGAAGGCTAAAAGAGGATTTGAAAGACTTTGAAGGTAAACCCATTTTTACTAATCGTTATCCAAAGACCATTAAATTTAGATTGTCTAATGAAGAAAAAATATTATATAACGAACTTTCAGAATATGTAATTTCTCAATATAATAAAGCCTTACAGATAGAGAAAAAAAGAAATGTTGCCTTTGCCCTTTTAATTCTTCAGAGAAGAATGGCATCAAGCACCTATGCTTTATTTAAATCCCTTGAAAGGAGAAAGGAAAGACTTGAAAAATTGCTTAAAGAACCAGATTTTGGGAAAAGGAGTGTTTTAATTGAATTTGAAGAAGTAGAAGACTATGATGAAAAAGCTCGCTGGGAAGAAGAAAAGAAGTGGGAAACCCTTACACTTGCTGAAAATAAAAAAGAGCTGGAAGAAGAAATAGCTACTATAGATAGATTGATGGAAAAGGCTAAAGAAATTTTGAATAATGAAAGAGAAATTAAACTTAAGGAATTGAAAAAGGCAATAGAAGTAGGTTTAAGAAAAATAAAAGAAATGCAGGGAAACGAAAAGATATTAATTTTTACTGAATCCAAGGATACTCTGGAATATCTTGTTAACAGGATAAAATCCTGGGGATATTCTGTAAATTTCATTCATGGTGGTATGAGTTTGGAGGAAAGAATAAAGGCAGAAAAAGAATTTAGAGATCACACTCAAATAATGGTTGCAACTGAAGCTGCTGGTGAAGGTATTAATCTTCAGTTTTGTCATATTATGATTAACTATGATATTCCCTGGAATCCCAATAGGCTTGAGCAGAGAATGGGAAGGATTCATCGGTATGGTCAACAAAAGGATGTCTATATGTTTAATCTTATTGCAGAAGATACAAGAGAAGGAGAAGTGCTTGCTAAAATTTTAGATAAGCTTGAAGAAATAAGGAATGCTCTTGGTTCTGACAAAGTTTTTGATGTTATAGGGGATGTCTTCTACGGTAAGAATCTATATCAACTTGTTTTAGATGCTGCGGCAAATGCAAGAAGTCTGGATGAGATTATCAAGGAATTAGACATAAAAATAGATGAAGAATACAGCAAAAGAGTAAAGGAAGCTTTAGGAGAAAGTCTTGCTACAAGGCATATTGATTATACAAGAATTAAAGAGATGGCAGAAAAGGCAAAGGAATATAGACTTATTCCTGAATATGTAGAGGAATTCTTTAAAAAAGCCTTTGAAAAAGCTGGTGGAAGATATAGAATCAGAAGAGATGGCTTCCTTGCTATTGAGTCAATTCCTTATGAATTAAGAAAGATAGCAGAAGATTTTAACTTTAAAAATAAATATGGAACACTTCTTAAATCCTATCCTAAGGCAACCTTTGATAAGGAAATAGCCTTTAAAAATCCTGACACAGAATTTATATCTTTTGGGCATCCCCTTCTTGAAGCCTTAATTGAGTGGACAATTAATAATTATTTAGAAAGTCTACAACTTGGAGCGGTATTTGAGGACCCCTCAGGTAGGTATAACGGGGTAATATGGTTTTTTGAAGGTGAAGTAAAAGATGGAAAGGGAGATGCAGCAGGAAAATCCATTATGGCAATTTACCAGGATGACAAGGGGATGAGAGAAGTTAACCCGGCTATTCTATGGGACCTTATTCCTAAAAAACAGAACGAAGCTATAAATCTAAACTTTTCAAAAGAAGAAACTCGGGTATATGCAATACAGGCGGTTGAAGAGTATAAGAAAAAACTGCTTGAGGAAAGAAAAAGGCAGGCTGAGATAAAGAAAAAATATGGAATTAACTCATTAGAGTATTTTATAGGTGAACTTGATCAGGAAATACTTGAACTTCTTGAAAGAAAAGAAAAAGGAGAAAATGTTGATATTGCTATTAGAAACAAAGAGGAACAGAAAAGAAGATATGAAGAAGCACTTGAAAAGCTTAAAAGAGAAATTGAGCAGGAAATAAGTTTAACTATCTCCATGCCAAAATTTTTAGGTGCTATCCTGGTAAAGCCCTTAAGAGATTCAGAAATGGTAAGTGATGAAGAGATTGAAAGAATTGGAATGGAGATTGCTATAAAATATGAAAAAGAACAGGGTAGAGAACCTGAAGATGTATCAAAAGAAAATCTGGGATTTGATATCAGGTCTAAAGGGAAAGATGAAATTAGATATATTGAGGTAAAGGCAAGAAGGGATGAAGGACCTGTAGCTCTAACTCCAAATGAGTGGTTTAAAGCTAAAAGATTCAAAGAACAATACTGGCTTTATGTGGTTGCAAATGCTGCAACCTCTCCTAAATTGTACATAATAAATAATCCTGCAGAAAATTTAAAATTTGAAGAAAAAATTGAAGTAGTAAGATTTATTGTGCCATTACAGGAATGGAAAAATAAGGGAGAAAAGATATGAAAAGAAGCTTTATAGAAGTAAGTTTTCCAGTAAAAGAAGTAAGCGCAGAATCTGCAAGGGAGAAAAATATAAGACAAGGGCATATCTCAACCCTTCACATCTGGTGGGCAAGAAAACCTCTTGCCTCATCAAGGGCAACAAGTTATGCAGCATTAATTCCAGC
>CAYPPW010000011.1:0-34893 GCA_964412755.1 uncultured Thermodesulfatator sp. | reverse complement strand
TTTGTCAAGTAATAAATTTAATTTTATCTTTATCCTCTTTTTTAGCCAAATAAGCTAATTTATCTGCTAGATTGAAAATTTCTTTTAGGTCCTTAGTACCATCAATTTCAACTAAACCTATACTAACTTTTGGTTTTATAGTTTGAGAATCTATCCTTATTTCTGATTTTTCTAAGTTTTCAAGAATTCTTTGAGCAATTATGATACCCTCTTCTTTTTTACAATGATGTAAAATTACTGTAAATTCATCTCCTCCCCAACGAGAAGCTATATCTTCTTTTCTTATACTGATTTTAATAGCTGAGGCTACTTTTTTTAAAATTTCATCCCCTATTAAATGACCGTAAGAATCATTTATTTTTTTAAGGTCATCACAATCTATAAATAACAAAACAAATTTTTCTCCTCTCTGAGAAGCAGCAAATATCCTTTCCATAACATCTTCAAAATACTTTCTATTATAAAGATCTGTCAGAAAATCATAAGTTGCCATTTTAAAAAGTTCATCTTCTTTAGCCTTTATTTTTGTAATATCCTCTCCTATAAAAAGATATAAGTCTTTATATAAAGGAATAAGGTGTAGTTTAAACCAAAAATTTTTTACTTTTTGTTCTTTATATACAAGTTTATCTTTCTTTGCCTCTTTAAGAAATTCATCCATTAAAGATTGAATTTCTTCTAAATTAAAATATTTGTTAAAATTTTTATTTTGGAAAAAAATATTTTTATTTTTATCAAAAAGTAAAATTAAATTTTCAGTTTTTTCAGCAATTGCAGTATATATTTTTTCTCTTAAAACTATATCATGAATGTATGCATTTATATTTTCGGCAAGATCTTTTATTTCTTGTATTTCATATTCTGTAGAAACTAAGGATTTTTTCTTTTCTTTAATTTCTTTAACTTCTTTAATAAGATTAGATAAAGGAGAGATAATATATTTACTAAATAAAAGAAATAAAATTAATCCAAAAAGTAATAACCAAAAAACCTGGATAAGAACTATTCTTAAAAGAGCATTTTTTATAAAATATTTTTCCACAGGATAAGTAATTCTCAAAGTAAGGTCTTTCTCATTTAAAAAGTGTCTTTTTTCTAAAATAATTTTATTTAGATCTGCTTCTAAAAATTTAATTTCTGGGAAAGGGCTTTGAGATTTTAAAATTTCTAAATGGTTTATTTGTAATAAATTTTTAATATTAGTTATTTCTTCAGAAGTTACAAATTTTCCTATAAAAAGGTATCCTACTTCGGGACCTTTAAAATCAGATTTTAAAACTGGATAAATAGCTAACATAAAAGGTTTTTCTTTATAAAAAATAAATTTAGAAATTTTATTATTTTTTTTAATCAAAGGAAGAACTGAATTGATAAGTTTCTTCAGTTCGTTATCAATATAAATTTTATTTCTATCTTTATCATATAATCCGCCAGCTTTAGGAGTTCCGTCTAAATGAGTATATAGGAGCAAATCTATATTTAAATTTATAAAAGTTTCTTTTATAATATTGCTTTTTTCAAAATGAGGGTTTTTATTTTGCATAAAAAGATAAGCATCATTCCAAGCAGCCCAGTCTTTTGTTAAATTAAAAAGTTTATTCAATTCCCGCTTAAAGTAAGTTTCTATAGCTAAAATTACATCTTCACTCTCATCTTTTTCCAGAGATAAAATATTAATTTTTAAAAAATGAAAGATGAAAAAATAAGTAAAAAAAAGAAAGAAGAAGGAAAAAAGAAAGATTAAAAAAATCAACTTTTTTAATTTCATTTTTGAAATGATGTTATTATACCAAATTTTTTAAAAGACTCATTCCCTCTAACCCTAACATATTAGGAATATTTGGTTCATGTATATCAATATCAAGAAGTCCAACCTTAAAGCTTTTGAGTGTCAAACCTGTAGCAATATTCGTTGAGACCGTGCTTTTACCCACCCCACCTTTTCCTGAAAGAATGAGAAGTTTTCTTTTTATTGATTGAACTGTTAATTTAAGAGCTATCTCCTTTTTTATCTGTTGTCTTTCATCACACTGGCACTTATCTTTTTCCATCCTATCCTCCTTGATTTGTCTGAACTCAAATTAAAATTTTAAATTAAAAATTAGATTTTTTCTACTTAACAAGAACATAAATTTTGTAAGCAGTTACAATAAGAATTAAAATAGCAAAAATTTGTCTTACACGAGGACTTGGTATAAAAAGACTTGTAGTTCTTGCCCCAAAAAAGGAAAAAAATGCACTAGTTACTACTAACCAGATTGTTAAACTTATATTCCATTGAGCAGTTGTCAAATGAGGTAAAAGAGCGGAGAAAGAAGGCGGACATACAGCAAAGGCATTTATTCCTGCTGCTTTTTTAGGCTCAAAACCAACGATAATTAATGTTGGCATAAGTAAAAAACCAGGACCAACTCCTAAAAACCCAGACAGCACTGATATAGGAACTGCTAAAATTATTGCAAGTTTAAAAATTTCTGTGTATACAGTTTTTTTCACTGGTCTAAATAGTCTGTAAACAAGATAAAACACAGCAGCAAAATAAATCATCCATATATATTTCTGTTCAATAAATTGCACAATGTAGGCACCTAAAGGAGCAAAAGTTGTTGTAGTCACTGCAAGAGGAATTGCTTTTTTCCAGTCAACAAAACCACTTTTTGCAAATCCAAAAGTGGAAAGTAAAGCAGTTACCCCATTTAAAAGAAGACTGAGTGGCTGGATTTGATGCACAAGATCATGCATAAAAAGTCCTAAAAACGGAATTGCAGCAAAAGCAACCCCCAGTCCAAGCATTCCTGAAACAAAAGAAAGGATAGCAATTCCTATAACTATAAATACTTCTAACATACGAAAAATTTTATAAAATTGAAAAATAAAGTGTCAATAAATATAATTTTTGTTTCTTTCAAATATAAAAAATATTATTATAAAAAAATTTAAAAGACAAGTTGAGATTCTATTGACATTAAAAGATTTTTTAATATTTTACCATAAAAATGGGTAAAATAGAAATTAAATTCATCTTTTGCGGGTTAAAACAGGAATTTCTTTATAAATTAAAGTCACATTTAGAGGAAACCTTTTTTTTAGAAGTAAATATCTCCTCTTTATCTACTGATTTAAGTCAAGCCTATGATGTTAAAAGAAATCAATATTTGGCTGAAGTTATTATTAATCAGGTAAAAGACTTTAAAAAAAATATTAATGAAAAATGGTTGCTTATTGTAGATATAGATTTATATGCTAAAGGCTTAAATTTTATATTTGGCGAAGCTGATCCAAGAAGAGGAATAAGTATAATTTCTCTTGTAAGGTTAAGGCCTGAGTTCTATAGACAAAAACCGAATGAAAAGTTATTTTTTGAAAGGATTTTGAAAGAAGCAACTCATGAATTAGGACATCTTTTTTATCTACCTCATTGTGAAAATTCAAAATGTGTAATGTATTTTTCTAACTCAATTTTAGACACCGATAGAAAAGATAAATATTTTTGTGATCATTGTAAAAGTTTACTGAAAGCAAATATAATTTTGAAGATTTAATACAATAAGAATACTAAATAAAAGAAAAAAAGAAAAGAAAAAAAATAAAAATTAAAGATTTTTTAATAAAAAAAGTCAAATTTTTAATTTATTATTCTTGACAAAAATTAAGCTTTCTTTATGATTAAATCTTAGTTTAATAATATTTCTCTAAATTTTAGAGGAGGTAATTAATGAAATTAAATAAATATTTTTATTTTTTGATAGGCATATGTGTGTTAAGTTTCTTAATAAGTGTATATTTATTTTCTGAAAAAATTTCTTTTGCCAAAAGTGATGCCAGTTGTTTGAGATGTCATTCTGTGAGGAGACTGCCTAAAGTTCTTCCAAGTGGGGAGGAAATGCAACTTTATATAAATAAAGATAAGTTTATGAAATCTATTCATGGTAGTTTTAGTTGCACTGATTGTCATAAAGATATAAATCCAGCTGTTCATCCTAGACCAGAAAAAATAGGGAGCAAAAAGGAATATTCTAAAAAGGTTTCTCAAAGTTGTATAAATTGTCATCCACAAGATAGTTTATCTCCCATCCATATAAATATTCTTAAAGAAGGGAAAACATCTTGTTCAGAATGTCACGGATCTCATTATATTAAACCTATGGCTGATTTGAAAAAAATAGCAGAGGGATGTCTGGAGTGTCATAGTGTGGAAGGTTTTTCAACCAAAGTTTTACCTAATGGAGATAGAATGTATCTTTATGTTGAAAAAAGATTTTTTAATTCACCTCATGGTAAACTGGGTTGCCTTTTCTGTCATAATGATATAGATCCAGCTAATCATCCTAAGCCTACTCAAATCTCCACTAAACAGGAATATGCTAAAAAGGTATTTAAAAATTGTCTTAATTGTCATCCTTTAAATACTCTGTCACCGATTCATAAAGGGTTTTTAAAAGAAGATAGGATGGTATGTTTTGGTTGTCACGGAAGTCACTATATTAAGTCAAGAGCTCAATGGAAAAAAGAAACCGATAAATGTTTAAGGTGTCATTCTGTGAGGAGACTGCCTAAAGTTCTTCCAAGTGGGGAGGAAATGCAACTTTATGTAAATAAAGAAGATTTTTATAAAACTGTTCATGGAAAGGTAGGATGTTGGGTGTGTCATCAAGGGATTGATTTTTCTAATCATCCTCGTCCTGTAAGAATAGAAAGTAAAAAGGTTTATACAGAAAGAATTTCATCAGCTTGTTATAGATGTCATCCTAAGGATGTAATTTCTAGACATAAAGGACATGCAAGAGTAATAGAATTAAAGGGTATCCTTTGCATTGAATGTCATGGATATCACAAAAATCAAGCTATTAGAGAATGGAGAGAGAGAGCAAGATTTCAAGAATATTGTATGTCTTGTCATAAATTGGATATAATTAAAACTTTACCAAGTCAAGAGAAAATAAATGTAAAGGTAGATTTATCTCAACTTCAGGAATCTGTGCATAAAAAATTTGAATGTATAGTTTGTCATAGAGGATTTTCGAAAAAAGAACATCCAAGTTATAACTTTAAAAATAGGAAAGAATATACCATAAATCTTTCAAAGAATATCTGTCAAACTTGTCATACAGAAGAAGAACTGAAGAAAAATCCAGCCCATTATGCTATTTCTAAAACAGCTACTTGTATTGAATGTCATGGATATCATAATGTAAAATCATTAAAAGTTCCAGCAGGGGTTCCAGAAAATAAATATTGTATGAGTTGCCATTCTATGAGTTTAACTAAGAAAATGGAAAATGGAGAAATTTTATCCATAAAAGTAAATGAAAGAGAGATTTTAGCTTCTGCGCATAAAGATTTAAAATGTTCCCAATGTCATCTTGGATTTTCTGCAAAAACTCATCCTATAAGAAGTTTTGCTTCAATAGCTGAATACAGAGCTAAAGCTCAAGAAATGTGTAATCAATGTCACAAAAAGGAAACTGTAGAATATAATGTCAGTATTCATGCTATGGCTATTTTAAAGGGTAATAAAGAAGCTCCTGATTGTTTAAAGTGTCATAGCTATCACAATGTTGTCAAAATTACCACTAATCCTGCATTAAAATATGAAGTTTGTATAAGCTGTCATGGAAAAGAAAAAGAAAGCTATAAAGAAAGTGTGCATTATGAAGCTTTTGAAAAAGGGAAAAAAGATGCACCTGTTTGTTCTAATTGTCACAATGCTCATAAAGTATTATCTACTAACATAGCAGAACTCAATAATAATTGTATAATTTGTCATGATAAAAATATTAAGAAAATTCATAATAAGTGGTTATATAATCCTCCTTTCAAATTGGAAAGTTTTGTGGATGTTCATTTTGGTTCAGTTTCCTGTGAAGTATGTCATGCTAAGGGAGATAAAGCTATCAGATTAGTTTTGATGTCAGAAAAAGCTCCTTTAACTATTGAAAAAGTTTCTGAACTTACCGGTAGAGATGCGTCAAAAATAAAAGCTATGCTTGATTATAATAATGATGGAATAATTCAAAAGAATGAATTATGGAAGTTTATGGAAGCTCTTAAAGAAAAGACTAGAGCAGAGCTAAAGGGTAAATTGGTAATTATGAGTCCTAATGATGCTCATAAAATAACCTCTAAGAAAGAAGCTGTAAAAGATTGTGCAATTTGTCATAGTCCTGAAGCAGTTTTTAAGGGAAGATTAGAAATTAATAGATTAGGAGAAAAATCAGAAAAATTTGAATTAGAAAAAGCAGCTTTAAATTCCTTTAAAGCTATACCTAATATTAAGGATTTTTATGTATTAAGTCTTACTAAGATAAATATTCTTGATACTTTATTTATTCTTGCAGTGATTGCAGGAGTGGCTGTAGCAGGAGGGCATATTTTCTTAAGAATAATTACTGCACCTATTAGAAGAAAGAGAAGGGGAGGATAAAATGAAAAGAATTTATTTACATCCTATACCAGTAAGAATATGGCATTGGATAAATGCCATATGTTTTGTTATTCTTATTATTACAGGTCTTCAAATAAGATGGATAGATAAAATGGGCTTAATGTCTTTTCAAACTGCAGTGAAAATACATAGTTGGACAGGTTTTATTTTACTAGCTAATTATTTTATTTGGTTCCTTTATTACTTTATTACTTTAAAATTTTTTAAAATTTATTTACCTCCCTTTTGGAGACCTATTGAATTTACTAAAAGAGCTTTACGTCAAGCTAGATATTATGGATTTGGAATCATGATAGGAGATAAAAACCCGCATCATCCAACTCCGGAAAATAAGTTTAATCCCATGCAACAAGTTGCCTATTTAACTATTATGATAGTTCTTATACCTCTTCAAATTTTGACAGGACTTGTTTTATGGGATCCTGTCAAATTTAGTTTTCTAGAAAAAATTTTAGGAGGGATTCAGATTGTATCTTTAATTCATGTAGCTCTATGGATATTTTTTAGTGCTTTTATTATTGTTCATATTTATTTAGCTACCTTGGGACATACTCCCTTAGCACATTTTATTGCTATGATAACTGGATATGAAGAAGAACCTGAAGAACATGAAGAATTGCATTAAAAACTAAATATCTTATAAAGGAGGTGAATTTATGAAATTTAAAAATTTTTTGGCTGGAGTTGTTAGTGGAATTTTTTTAATAGGTGGAACTTTTTTATTAGCTCAACAAATGCCTACAGAATGTGAAATAATAGTGGAAGGTGCTAAAATGGCAGCTGTTAAATTTTCTCATGCTAAACATGTAACTGATTATAAAGTAGATTGCAAAGTTTGTCACCATAAAGAAGAAGATCCTACTAAAGGAGTAGAAAGATGTTCAGCCTGTCATGGATTAATGGGAGGAACTGAAAAGGCTCCTGATGCACCAAAGAATATGTTAGCTTATCATAAAAATTGTATAGATTGTCATCAAAAAGTAAATGCTGAACAAGGTAAAGCTGCACCTACCAAATGTAATGAATGTCATAAAAAATAAAATTTAAGAGGGGGTTATTAACCCCCTCTTAATATTCCTCTTCTTCAGTTTCTTCAGTTTCCTCTTCATATATATATTCTGGTTCTTCTAAACCTGCATGTATTTCTTCTTTTGAGGGAAAGGAATAGGGAACTCTAATTAATTCTCTTAATTGGTCCAATTCTAAAGGCAAATCTTGATCTTCTTGACAGATTTTACAGCCTCCAATATGTTTCTCAACTAATTCCATCATTTTTAAAGGAGAAAGAGTGTAATTTCTAACTTCATGATACCAATCTCTTATAAGAGATTGTAATCTTTTACATTGCATATTTTAATTATAATTAAGTTTATTTTTTTTAAAATTGTGATATTTTATAAGACCTTATAGAAATTGCAAGTATATAATTAAAAATTGCAGGAGAAAAAATGAAAAAACTGAGGGTTTTAAGTGGAATGAGACCTACAGGGCCTCTTCATCTTGGTCATCTTCATGGTGTATTAAAGAATTGGTTAAAATTACAAGATAAATATGAATGTTTTTATTTTATTGCTGATTGGCATGCTTTAACTACAGAATATGAAAGTCCAGAACATATTGTGGATTATTCTAAAGAGCTTTTTTTAGAATGGTTATCAGTGGGGCTTTCTCCTGAAAAAAGTATATTATTTCTTCAATCAGCCATAAAGGAGCATGCTGAATTACATCTAATTTTTAGTATGTTTATTCCTGTAGCTTGGCTTGAAAGAAATCCCACCTATAAAGAGATGCTTCAAGATCTTCAAAATAAGGATTTAAATACTTACGGATTTTTAGGATATCCTGTTCTTCAGGCTTCAGATATTCTCATTTATAAAGCTCAAAAAGTTCCAGTAGGTGTAGATCAATTACCACATTTAGAATTAACACGTGAAATTGCAAGAAGATTTAATTATCTTTATAAGGTAGATTATTTTCCGGAACCTGAGCCAATTTTATCAGAAGTTCCTAAAATTCCTGGAATAGATGGAAGAAAAATGAGTAAAAGTTACGGGAATGCTATATTTTTAAATGATTCTCCTGAAGAGGTTAAGGAAAAAGTTATGGATTATATTACTGATACTTTAAGACCTAAGAAAAGTGATCCAGGTGATCCTGAAAATAGATGTGTTGCTTTTAATTTAATTAGACTTTACTTTTTACCTGAAGAAAAAGAAGAAATTGTAAGGGATTGCAAAAATGCAATTTTAGGATGTGTAGAATGTAAAAAAAGGCTTTCAGAAAAAATAATAAGTGAACTTACTCATATATGGGAAAAGAGAAAAGAAATAGAAAAAGAAGATTGGAAAGAAATACTTTATAGTGGAATCGAAAAAGCTAAGGAAATTGCTCATCAAACGATAGAAGAAGTAAATCTTATTGTTTTTAGAAAAAAAATTATTTAAATTTTTATCAATTTTAAAAATTCTTCTTCATTTATTAATTTTACTCCTAACTGTAAAGCTTTTTGATATTTAGACCCCGGACTTTCTCCCACTACTACGTAATCAGTATTTTTTGAAACGGAATCAGAAATTTTACCTCCTAATTCTATTACTCTTTGTTTAGCTTGATCTCTTGACATACTATGCAATGTTCCGGTAAATACGAAAGTTAAACCTTTTAATAGTTGAGGTTTTTCCTCTTTTTTCTCTTCTTCAAAGGTGATTCCAGTTTCTAAAAGGCGTTTGATAATTTTGCGATTTTCTTCATTTTTAAAAAATTCTACGATTGATTTGGCTGCTTCTGGCCCTATTCCAGGAATACTCATAAGATCTGACATATTAACATTCATTAATTTTTCAAGATTTTTAAACCGATCAGCTAAAAGCTGAGCCATAGCTTCCCCTACATGCCTTATTCCTAAAGCATAAATAAATCTCCCTAAGGTAGTTTTTTTACTTTTTTGAATAGCCTCATATAAATTCTTAGCTTTTTTATAAGCAAAGCCTGAAAGTTTCATAAAATCTTCCCATTTTAAATAATAAATATCAGCTATATTTTGAACTAATCCTTTATCTACTAAATCTTTTGCTACTTTATCTCCTAATCCTTCTATATTCATTGCATTACGGCTTGCAAAGTGAAGAATTTTTCTTACAAGTTGAGCATAACACCCCTTATTAGGGCATCTCCATATAGCCTCTCCTGGTTTTTTTATAAGTTTAGTTCCACAGATAGGACAATGAGTGGGGAAAGTAATTTCCCTTTCCTCTCCTGTCCTTTTTTCCTTTATAGGCATTACTATTTCAGGGATAACTTCTCCTGCTCTTTGAACAAGAACCCAGTCCCCAATTCTTATATCTAAATCTTTTATAAAATCCTCGTTATGAAGTGTTGCTCTTTCTACTATTACTCCACCTACTTGAACAGGCTTTAGTATAGCTACAGGGGTTACAGCTCCGGTTCTACCTACTTGAAAAATTACATCTAAAAGTTTAGTAGTCACTTGAGTAGGTTGAAATTTATAAGCAAGTGCATATCTTGGAGAACGTGCTTTTGTTCCCAATTTTTCCCATATAGAAAGATCGTTTACTTTTATCACTATCCCGTCTATTTCATAAGGTAAAGCCTCTCTAATTTTTTCTATATAATGATGATAATCTATCACTTCTTTTATATTTTTGACTAATCTTACATAGGGATTAACTTTTAACCCCCATTTAGGAAGGGTCTGAAGTATTTCCCATTGGGTTTTAAAATTATAACCTTCCACCCTTCCTACTCCATAGCAAAAGATATCCAATTTTCTTTTAGCTGTAATAGCAGGATCAAGTTGTCTTAGAGAACCAGCAGCAGCATTACGAGGATTAGCAAAAGGTAGCTCGCCTCTATGAATTCTTTCATCATTTAATTTTTTAAACTCATCTTTATTCATATAAACTTCGCCTCTTACATCAATTCTCAAAGGTATTTCAGGAGCATCTTCTACAAATTTTTTCAATCTTAAAGGAATAGTTTTAATGGTTTTAATATTATTAGTGACATCTTCACCTACATATCCATCTCCGCGAGTAGAGCCTATAGTCAGTATTCCATTTTCATAAACTAATTCTATAGCAAGACCGTCAATTTTAGGTTCTACAGTGTATTCTACAGGTTGATCTTCTGGTAAATTCAAGAACCTTTTAATTCTTTTATCAAATTCAATTACCTCTTCTTCATTCATGGCATCATCTAAAGAAAGCATAGGTTCAGCATGAGCTACTTCCTTGAATCCTTCTGCAGGTTTGAAACCTACTCTTTGAGTTGGAGAATCTGGAGTAATTAGTTCAGGATACATTTCTTCTAATTTTTTAAGTTCCCTCATTAATGCATCATATTCTGCATCAGAAATAACAGGAGAATCAAGTACATAATATCTATAATTGTGATATTCAATCTCCTCTCTAAGTTTTTTTACTCTTTCAATGATTTCTTGTGGAATTTCTCTGGAAAAAGATTTTTCATTTATCATTTTTCCCTCCTGCTGATAGAGTGAAATATTTAAAAAAATATTATAAATTATAAAGTTTCTCTTGACAAACCTTCAAAAGACTTTATATTTTTCAGTGTTTTTTATTTCTGGAGGTAAAGATGGCAAGACATAAAAAAAGAGAAAGAGAAAAAGAAATTGAGAGAAGAAGGAGAAGAAGAGCAAGACTTGCTAAATTAAGAGCTAAAGGTTTGTTTCCCAGACCAGAAGGTTATGATCCTCGGGTTTATTCCTATGTAGCTTATGCGGTAGCAAAAGGTATAATGAAAATAGAAGAAGCTTTAGCAAGATTAGAAAAAGCTAAAATTTCTTAAAAAATCTCATTTTTCCTAAACAAAAAGTCTTTTTATGATGCCTTATCTTAAAGTACAAGGTTTGTGTAAAAAATATGGTAAAAAAGTGATATTAAATAATATTTCTTTTGAATTATATCCTTCTGATATTTTAGGTATAATAGGTCCTAATGGAGCAGGTAAAAGTACACTTCTTTATATTCTTTTAGGGATAGTTTCTCCTGATCTTGGGGAAATATATTATTTTGGAAAAGAATTTTTTCAAAATAGAGGTGAAATTTTATATAAAGTCAGTTTTGCCTCTCAATATATTAATTTACCCTATTCTCTAACTGTAGAAGAAAATTTAAAAATTTTTGCTTACTTATATGAGGTTTCTAATGCAGATATAAAAATAGATTATTTACTTAAATTATTTAAACTTTATGAAAAGAAAAAAGCTTTAACTAGATCTTTATCTTCTGGAGAAATGATGAGATTAAATTTAGCAAGAGCTTTTCTTAATGATCCAACCATAATTCTTTTAGATGAACCCACAGCTGGTCTTGATCCAGAATATCTAAAATATGTAGGAGAGTTATTTAAAAAATTTTCTGAAGAAAAAAAACTCTCTATCATTCTTACATCTCATCAATTAGGAGAGCTTGAAAAAATAATTACTAAAGCTTTATTAGTAAAAGAAGGAAAAACTCTTGCTTATGGAAAATTATTTGAACTTTTAGAAGATTTTAAAGTTTCCTCCTTAGAAGAGCTTTATTTTAAAATATTTGCTTAAAAATATGTATTTTAGAGTTTTAAGACCTAAAAGAGTTTATGGAATAATTTTAAGACATTTTTATCTTTTAAAACATAGTATAAGTAGATGGATTGATCTTTTATATTGGCCTACAGTAGATCTTCTTTTATGGGGATTTATTACTCTTTATTTACAAAGAGATTTTTATCAAGAGCCTAAATGGCCATTTCAATTTTTAGGAGCTTTAATTTTTTGGAATATCTTAATAAGAGCACAACAAGGATTAGCAGTAGGATTTTTAGAGGATATATGGGCAAGAAACCTGGTTCATATATTTGTTTCTCCTTTGACTTTAATTGAATATATTTTGGGGCTATTTACTTTTAGTTTATTTAAAGCTTTCATTGCTTCTTTCTTAATGAGTATCTTGGCTTTTTTTGTTTTTAATTTTAAATTTTGGATCCAAGGAGTAGATGTATTTCTTTTAACCACAAGTTTGATTTTTTTTGCCTGGAGTATTGGTCTTTTAACCATGGCTTTTATCTTATTTTTTGGTCAAGAAGCAGAAATATTAGCTTGGGCATTAGCTCTTTTATTTTTACCTTTTTCTGCTGTATTTTATCCTGTAAAGGTTCTTCCTGAAACCTTTCAAATTATTGCTAAATTTGTCCCCACTTCTTATATTTTTGAATCCTTTAGAAAGATTTTGTTAGAAGGATATACACCTTATTTTTTTATTATAAAAGCCTATGTTTTAGTTTTTGTATATTTTACGCTTTCGGGAATGATCTTCATTATAGCTTTTAATTTTGCTAAAAGAATAGGTAAACTTACTAAAATTGGAGAATAAGAAAATCTTGTTTTTTAAAATAAATTTGTTATTTTTAAACTGCAATGAAAGCCATACCTCAAGAAAAAATAAGAAATTTTAGTATAATTGCTCATGTTGATCATGGTAAATCAACGCTAGCAGACCGTCTGCTTGAAATTACAGGAGCAGTTTCAGCAAGGGAAATGAGAGAACAATATTTAGATAGATTAGAATTAGAAAGAGAAAAAGGAATTACTATAAAAGCTCAAGCAGTAAGACTTTATTATCAGAGGGAAAATGGAGAAATCTATCAGTTAAATTTAATAGATACACCAGGGCATGTAGACTTTACTTATGAAGTATCTAGAGCTCTTTCAGCTTGTGAAGGGGCTTTATTAGTAGTGGATGCTTCTCAAGGGGTAGAAGCTCAAACCATTGCTAATGTATATTTAGCATTAGAGAATAATCTCGAAATAATTCCTGTAATAAATAAAATAGATTTACCACAAGCTGATGTAGAAAAAACTAAAAAGGAGATAGAAGAAATTATCGGTCTTTCTGCTAAAGAAGCACTTTTAGTAAGCGCTAAATTTGGTATAGGAATAAAGGAAGTTTTAGAAGCTATTATTCATAAAATTCCTTCACCTAAAGGTAAAAGGGAAGCTCCCTTAAGAGCCTTGGTTTTTGATTCTTGGTATGATTCTTATTTGGGGGTGGTAGTATTAGTGAGAGTAGTAGATGGAAAGTTATATCCTGGGCAAAAAATAAAGTTTCTTTCTACAGGTAAAATATATGAAATTACTAAAGTAGGAGTTTTTGCTCCTGAAGCAGCTACTTTAGACTCTCTTTTTGCTGGAGAGGTAGGGTTTATTGCAGCAGGAATAAAGGAGGTTAGAGAAGCTAAAATAGGAGATACTATAACTGAAGCTAATGCTCAGGTAGAACCTTTGCCTGGATTTAAAGAGGTAAAACCAGTAGTATTTGCAGGTATTTTTCCTGTAGATAATGATGATTTTGAAGACCTTAAAGAAGCTATAGAAAAACTTTGGCTTAATGATCCTGCTTTTTCTTATGAAATGGAAACTTCGGCTGCTCTTGGATTTGGGTTTAGATGCGGATTTCAGGGTCTTCTTCATATGGAAATTGTTCAAGAAAGATTGGAAAGAGAATTTAAGCTAAATCTTATTTCTACAGCGCCTTCAGTAAAATATAAAATAAAACTTAAAAATGGAAAAACTGTAGAATTAGAAAATCCTGTTCATTGGCCTGATCCAGTATTAATTGAAGAAGTTTTAGAACCCTATATAAGAGCTGAAATATATACTCCTAAGGAATATATAGGACCACTTATAAAGCTTTGTGAAGAAAAAAGAGGAATTCAAAAGGAAATTAAGTTTTTAACTCCACATAGATGTGTATTAGTATACGAAATCCCTTTTAATGAAGTAGTACTTGATTTTTATGATAAACTTAAGAGCTATTCAAAAGGATATGCTTCCTTAGATTATCAGTTTATTGATTATAAGCCAGGAGATCTGGTAAAAATGGATATTTTGATAAATAAACACCCTGTAGATGCTCTTTCTTTAATAGTTCACAAAGATAAAGCTTACTATAGGGGAAGAGAACTTGTATCCAAATTGAAAGAGTTTATTCCAAGACAGCTTTTTGAAGTAATAATTCAAGCAGCGATAGGAAGTAAAATAATAGCTCGTGAAAGAATACCCCCACTTAGAAAAGATGTTCTTGCTAAATGTTATGGGGGAGATGTTACAAGAAAGAAAAAACTCTTAGAAAAACAAAAAGAAGGTAAAAAAAGACTTAAAGCCATTGGTCAAGTAGAAATACCTCAAGAAGCCTTTTTAGCAGTTTTGAGAATATAAAAAGGAGGTCTTTATCATTATGAAAACTAATCCTAATAAACTTTGGGAATGGACTAAGAGCCTTTTAATTGCTCTTATTTTAGCTCTTTTTATAAGAACCTTTATAGTACAAGCCTATAAAATTCCTTCTGGCTCAATGATTCCTACACTTTTGGTAGGAGATTATTTATTGGTAAATAAACTTGCTTACGGTATAAAAAATCCCTTTAAAGAGGAATTTTTATATTTTAGAAAATTGCCTAAAAGACAAGAAATTGTAGTATTTACATACCCCTTAGATAAAAAATTAGACTTCATTAAAAGAGTAATAGCACTCCCTGGAGATACAGTTGAAATTGTAAATAAAAAAGTTTATATAAATAGTAAATTACTTGAAGAACCTTATGCTAAATTCTCAGATCCAGAAGTTTATCCAAAAGAAGTAAGTCCAAGAGATAATTATGGTCCAATAAAAGTTCCACCTAACTGTATCTTTGTAATGGGTGATAATAGGGATCAAAGTTATGATAGTAGATTTTGGGGTTTTGTACCTATAAATTACATAAAAGGGAAAGCTTTGATAATATATTTTTCCTGGGATTCTCAACATTTCAAAATAAGAGCTCATCGTATAGGTAAATTTATTAAATAATTTAATAAATTAAAAACTATACTTTATATTTTATTGAAAAATTTTAAAAAATTCATAAATTCTTAAATAGATAATAATAAAGGGGGTGAATTTAAAGTGATAGGAATAGATTTTGTAAGTTTTTTAATTCTTTTAATAATTTCAGTTGTTGTCTCAGCTATTGTGCATTTTGGTTTAAAATATTATGTAATTCCAGGATGGGGTTCCTTTTTATCCAAAGTTATAGTAGGTTGGATAGGGGCTTGGCTTGGAAGTCCTGTTTTTGGATATTGGTTTGAAGGAACAGCCTATCAACAAATTTATATTATTCCAGCTATTTTAGGAGCTGTAGCTGCAAACATTTTAGCTGTGGATATATGTAAAACCCTTAAAAGTTAAAAATTATTTTGCTATCATAGCTCTCATTAAATCTGCTGTATTTTCTGCATGATGAGGTATTCCGAGTATTAATTCTATAAGTCTTAATATGTAAAATAAATCTAAAGGATCATTCATTTTAGCAAAAAGGTCTTTTTTTATTTCATTACCAAATCTCTCTGCTAAATATTGAGAATATCTGATGTCCCTTACTATATTTTTTGCTTGATTTCTACTTTCTTCATTCCGAGTAAGGAGAAAATTTGCAGAATAAATAATTAAATCCTCTAAATATTTTAAAGATTCTATACTTTTGGTTAGAAGTTCTTCAATTTTTTTAAAAAGTTCTTTTGGAATCTCAATATATTTAAATGAAAGCCAATTAAGAATTTCTTCAGCTACATCAGCAATAGCATCTTGTTCTTTTAAATACATAAATAATTCAAAACGTTCAACTGGTAAGATAAGACCTTTGGGAAGATGCCCTCTTATATTTCTTTTTAGTTGATCTGCTTGTTTTTCTATTTCAAAAATATGTTTTGCTATTTCCTCCAGTCTTTGTATGTTTTTAGTATAATAGGCTTCTAAGGAAAGTGAAAGTCTTTCAACACATTCAAGTACTAAATGGGCATGTAATTTTAAAAGGTCAAATACAGGAAGTTCTTTTATCATAATTTCTTTAAAATCTTTCATTTTTTTAAATTCCAATTTAGGTGTTTTTCCTTCAACTGTAAAAATAACTCCTTCAGCAATATTAGTAGCTAAATCGCCTACTCTTTCAAGATTTTGAACTACAATGATATAATCAATCCCTATATCTAAAAGATCAGGGTTTCCCTTCATACAATCTTTTATTTGTTCAATATTATCTTTTTGAAATCTATCTACAATATCATCATAATCAATAACTGAATATGCTTTTTTGGTATCTTCTGTTACAAAGGCATTAATAGCAGATTCAAGCATATAAAGGGCTTCATTAGCCATTTCTATAATAGTTACTTTACATTGAGGGATATTTTTTTCTTTAGTTTTATACAAATCCAGAACCCTATAGGCAATATTCACAGATTGATCAGCTATTCTTTCTAAATTTTTTGCTATATCTATAGCTGTAATAATAAATCTTAAGTCTTTAGCTACAGGTTGTTGTAAGGCAATAATCTCAAGAGCAGTTTGGGAAACCATGTTTTCATAATAGTCTACTTGATCATCAAACTCTATAACTCTTTTAGCTAATTCAGGATTCAATTTATCCATAGATAAAATAGCTCCATTGACTACCTCGTCTACTACCTTAGCCATATCTAATAAAAGATTTTTTAAAATTTGTAATTCCTTTTCTAAAGCAATTCTTGCCATATTACCTCCAAATATCTTTTTATATTATACTATAAACTTTGAATCCCTTTTTTCTCAATTTTAAGGTAAGTAAATATCTATCTTCTGGATTTTCTCCAGTTAAAAATATATGTTTGTTTTTATAAGGACCAAAAAATTTTTTAAGCTTTCTTAAAGAAGCTTCTAATAAACTTTTTTCTTTTATCTCTTTTAACTCCATTAAAATCCAATTAGAATTTAAATTTCTTGTAAAATTTATAAATTCTTCATAAGTTAGTTCTAAAGTTTTATCCTCAATTTTATTTAAAAGTTCTAATTTTTTGCATCTACTACAAATATTATTTAAAGCACTTGTAATCTCTCCACATTTAATACAAGTGCTGAAAAAAGCTTCCTTTTTATAAAAAGTTTGAGATTTTACAAGGGGTATTAATTTTTTGGTAAAAACTGAAAGAAGTTGATATTTTATTTGGTAATTTTCTTTTTCTAATTCATTTAAAATTCTTTTAAATTTTTTGGGCGGACCTTCTTCTAAATGAGGACATGAAAGATTTAATATAGGGATTTCATTTAAAGTAGCATAATAAATTATTTCTTTTTCAAGAGTATAATAAAGAGGCTTCACTTTTTTTGCCTGGTCAGGAAAAAAAGGATTTAAAACAGGTTCTAATCTTGCAAGACTTAGAAAATCTCCTTGAAAAAAAAGAGCTAACATAGTAGACACTATATCATCTAAATGGTGTCCAGTAGCTATAACTGTTAATTTTAATTCCTTTGCTATCTTAGAAAATAAATACCTTTTAATAGTTCCACAAGCTGAACATATTTTATTTTTAAAATAAGTAAATACAAACTCATCTATTCTATATCCCTCTTTTTCAACAAGGTTATATACATAAAGAGGGATATTTAATTTTTGACAAAACTCTCTAATATATACCTCTATTTTTTCAGAATAATATCTTATCCCTAGATTCAAAAATATAGCTTGTAAATTTATTTCTGGATATAATTTTTTAATAACCATAAGAAGAGTAGAACTGTCCTTTCCACCAGATAAAAAAATTCCCACTTTATCAGAAGGATGCAACATTTTATGTTTTTCAATAGTTTTTTTGATTCTGTTTTCAAAAAATTGATTATAGCAAGTTTTGCAAGCCTTTATTTTCTGAGAAGGTATTTCAATAATAGCTTTTTCTTTTTTACAGATTTTACAAAAAAGAGAAGAATTGATATAATAGCTCATAAATTTTTATTTTAACCTGAAATTTAAGTTATAAAAGGATATATAAATATTTCCTAAATTTACTTGTGTTTATTCTAAATTAAGATTAAAATTATAAGAACTTTTTAGATAATTTTTAAAAAATGAAAAATAAACTCATAATAATAGTAATTTTTTTTATTTTTGGATGTGCAGTAAAACCAGGACCAAATTTAGCTTCAAAAGCAGCCTTAATTCATTCTAATGAAACTACTAAAGTTGAGGTTTTGCAATTTTTAGGTCCTCCGGTACAAATATTTAGTTTTCCCGATGGTAAGGAGGAGTGGTATTATTATTACAGAGTTAAAAATTTTTGGCAAAGTATTCCTGTAATAAAAACTTATAAAGGAGAAGATTATACTGAGGTTTTGAAAGTAGTAATAAAAGACGAAAAAGTAATAGAATGTGCATACTATACAATAATGTTGCCTAAGAAAAAGTGAAAGACCTTAAAAATTCGGAAAAAGAATTATATAGAATTGCAAGGGAAAAAATGGTAGAAACTCAGATAAAAGCTCGTGGTATAAAAGATTCCCGGGTATTACAAGCCATGTTGAAAGTTCCACGTCATTTATTTGTAGATGAAGCTCTAAAGGATCAGGCTTATGGAGATTTTCCTTTACCTATAGGAGAAGGGCAAACAATTTCTCAGCCTTATATAGTGGCTGTTATGACAGAAGCTCTAGAATTAAAAGGAGGAGAGAGGGTTTTAGAAATAGGGACAGGTTCTGGATATCAAACAGCTATATTAGCAGAACTCGCTCTTTGGGTATACACTATAGAAAAATATTCATCACTTTTAGAGAAAGCAAAAAAAGTTCTTGCTGAATTAGGATATAAAAACATTTCTTTTAAATTAGGAGATGGAAGTTTAGGATGGAAAGAAGTAGCTCCTTTTGATGCTATAATTGTTACTGCAGCAGCTCCTCAAATCCCTCCTCCCTTAGTAGATCAGCTTCTTGAAGGAGGAAGAATAGTAATTCCAGTGGGAGATGCTTTTTCTCAAATTTTAATAAAGGGAATAAAAAAGGAACAAGTGCTTCATACAAAAAATTTAGAACCAGTAAGGTTTGTAAAATTAATTGGTGCTTATGGATTTAAAGAATAGAAGAATAGGTATAATAGGAGCTGGAATTACTAAAAAGGATATTTATGATTTAGCTTATGAAGTAGGGAAGATACTTGCTCAAAAGGGAGCTATTATCTATACAGGCGGGCTTGGTGGAGTAATGGAAGCAGCTTCTAAAGGTGCTTTAGAAGCAGGAGGTATTACTGTAGGGATTTTACCCGGAAATAAAGCAGAAGAAGCAAATCCCTATGTAAAAATTCTTATATTAACCGAGATGGGACATGCACGAAATGTAATCTTAATAAGATCTGTAGAATTTGTAGTCTCAATTTCTGGAGGATATGGTACTTTGTCAGAAATTGCCTTAGCTTTAAAAATGTGGAAACCTGTAATAGGCCTTAGAACTTGGGAAAATATTCCAGGTGTATATTATGTAAATTCTCCTGAAGAAGTTTTACTTAAAATTTTTGAAATTTTAAAAAATCCTACTTAATATAAAAGGAGACACAATATGAAACATTTTAAAAAAATATTTAAAATTTTTGTTTTAATTTTATTTATAAAATTTTTATTATTTTTAAATAAAGCTTTAAATTCAGAGGAAAAACTTTTGAAAATAAGTCCAGAAACACAGCAATGTATAGGATGTCATAGTATTTATACTCCTGGTATAGTAAAAGATTGGAAAGAAAGTTTACATGCTCATGTATCTCTTACAGCAGCTATAAAAAAACCTCAGCTTGAGAGAAGAGTTTCTGCAGAAAAGTTTCCAAATTCTATTAATCCTGAATATATAGTAGGTTGTTTTGAATGTCATGGTTTAAATTCTCAAGTTCATAAAGATAACTTTGAGCATATGGGATTTAACATAAATGTAGTAGTCTCTCCAAAGGATTGTGGAGTTTGTCATTTTAGAGAATTTAAGGAATATTCACAAAGTAAAAAAGCTTATGCAGTAAAAATACTTTTGGAAAACCCTATTTATAATAAATTAGTAGAAACAATTACTAATATTTCTAAAAATCCTCCCTCAAATAGTACTCTTCATGAAACTTGTTTAGGATGTCATGGAACAAAAATCCAGATGAAGGGGTTTAAAAAAATAAGAAGTCCTATAGGAGAAATAAAAATTCCTGATTTAACAAATTGGCCTAACCATGGAGTAGGGAGGGAAAATCCAGATGGGAGTTTGGGTTCTTGTTCTTCTTGTCATCCTAGACATAGCTTTTCGATAGAAATAGCAAGAAAACCTTACACTTGTGCTCAATGTCATTTAGATCCAGATGTTCCTGCTTGGAATGTATATAAAGAAAGTAAGCATGGAAATATATATTTTTCAAAAGAAAAAGAATGGAAATTTGATTCGGTTCCGTGGGTATTAGGAGAGGATTTCAAAGCTCCCACTTGTGCTGTATGTCATAACAGTTTAATAGTGAGTTCAGATGGAGAAGTTATAGTTGAAAGAACTCATGATTTTGGAGAAAGATTATGGGTAAGAATTTTTGGTCTTATTTATTCCCATCCCCAACCCAAAGTAGGAGATACTACCTTGATAAGAAATAAAGAAGGATTACCCCTACCTATAACTTTTAATAGAGAGGTAGCTAAGGAATATTTGATTGATGAAGTAGAACAACAAAAAAGGCTTAATCAAATGAAAAGCCTTTGTAACAATTGTCATTCTAGGGATTATATAAATGGACATTTTTCAAAATTTGAGAATACTATAAAAGAAACCGATGAGATGGTATTTCAAGCTACACATTTATTAACAGAGGCTTGGGATAAAAAAATAGCAAATAAAGAAGATCCTTTTGATGAATATATAGAACAATTATGGATAAAGCAATGGCTTTTTTATGCTAATTCTATAAGATATGCCTCTGCTATGACAGGAGCTCCGGATTATGCTACTTTTAAACTTGGTTGGTGGGAATTAAAACATAATTTAGAACATATGAAAGAAATTATGAAATTAAGATCAAAATAAAAATTAACCAACTTGCCTTATTTATCAAATTATGATATTATCCTTTAAATTTTAAAATCGGGAGGGAAAGTGAAAAAATTTTTTGATTTTTTGAGTTCTGCTAAACTTGCTATTACTCTCTTTTTTATATTAGGAATAATATCTATTTTTGGAACTTTAATTCCTCAGGGAGAAGAATCAGGTTTTTATTTAATGAAATACGGGGAAAATTTAGGTAAATTGATCCTTCTTTTAGATTTAAATGATGCCTATTATTCTTGGTGGTATGTGGGAACTCTTTTTTTATTTTTGATGAATCTTATTATTTGTTCCATTAAAAGATTTCCTTTTAGTTTAAAGCTTTTCAGAAAAGATCCTTCAGAAATTGATCCAGAAAAATTACCTAATCAAATTACAGTAAAAATTATTAAGGACTTAGCAAGAGTTGAAACCTTCATTTACGATAGATTGGGATTTAAAAATAGCTCAAGGATAAATAAAAAAAGATTATTTATAAAAGATTGTAATAAATGGGCATATTTTTCTGTTTATATAGTTCATTTTTCTCTAATTATTATTATTTTTGGAGCTTTAATAGGCGCTTTAAAAGGTTTTAGAGGTTATCTATATTTAATAGAGGGAGTCCCTTCTAATCAAATCATTCCCTTTAAAGAGGGTAAGTCTTTTTTTCTGGATTTTTATGTAAAACTTAATAAATTCAAAATAGAATTATATCCTGATGGAACTCCAAAAGAATATATTTCTGATATAACTATATTGGATGGAGATTTTGTAAAAAATGCCATAATAAAAGTTAATCATCCATTCAAATATAAGAAAGTTACTTTTTATCAAGCAAGTTATGATCAAATTCCTCAATTTATATTGAAAATAATATATCAAAAAAACATATTAGAAAAAAAACTTGAATGGGGTGTCCCTGTCTCTTTAGGAAATAGATATTTTTTAATTTTAAATAACTATATGCAACATCCCGGGGGAATGATTGCTAAAATTACTATATTTGATGAGAAAAAAGGAGAAGGAATAGAAAACTTTTTAATTCAGGGGAAACCTATAAAGATAAATTTGGAAGATAGTATTTTAGAGATGGAAATTAAGGATATTAAGACCGTATATATGAGTGCTTTACAAGTAAAAAAAGACCCGGGGTTACCGTTAGTTTATTTAGGATTTATTATTATGATAGCGGGACTTTTTATAATTTATTTTTTTGAGCCCAAGATTTACTGGATATATCTAAAACCTCAAGATAATGAATTAATAATAAATTTAGGGGCTGTAGCTAAAAGAGAAAGAGATACCATTAAATTGAAGCTTAAAGAAATAGCTGAAAAATTAGAAAAGGAAGCTTAGTTTTTCTTTTCTTCTTCTGGCTCTACATGAATAGTAACTGTTAATTCAGGAAATTTATTGATTATCTTTTTTTCAAGATCATTACATAAATCATGAGCATCTTTTACAGACATTTTTCCAGATACTGTGAGATGAAATTCAACAAAGCCTTTTCTTCCGGCTCTTCTAGTTTTTAAATCATGTGCATCATATATTTTATAATCCTTATGTGTATAACCTTTTATAGTATCATCTATTATATCTTGAATAGACTTTATTTGATCAGAAGGTAAATTTACATCAAGAAGTGCACTAATAGAGGTTTTAGTAATTTTATATCCTAAATATAAAATATTAATACCTATTATAAAAGCAATTAAAGGATCTAAGAGGAAGATTTTAGTTAATTGTGCAATGAAAATCCCTATTATTACTCCCAACGAAGTTAATATGTCTGTAAAAAGATGAGAAGCATGAGAAACTAAAATAGGAGATCCTTGTTTTTTTCCTTCTTTATAAATTATATAAGAAAGAAGAGCATTCATACATACCACAATAGTAACTAAAAAAAATCCTATTTGAATATTTTCTAAAGGTTGAGGTAATAAAAAGGTTTTATATGCTTTCCAAAAAATAGAAAAAGCTGCAGTTACGATAAAAAAAGCTTCTGAAATAGAAATTAAATATTCAAATTTGGTGTGTCCATAAGGATGTTCCTCATCAGGAGGTTTTAAAGCTATTTTAGTGCCTAATAAAGCCATAGTAGCAGAAATGATATTTATTATAGATTCCATTGCATCAGAATATATGGCTACCGACTTGGTTATAAAATAAGCTAAAAGTTTTAAAAGAAAGATAAAAATACTTACTATTAGACTTAGTATGGGAAGCTTTAAAGCCATTAATCTTTTGCTCCTTTTAAAGAATAAAAAGCTAATATAAAGGAAAAAAGGGCTATAAAAAATAAAATTATTAAGTATGAAAAGTCAAAAGATTTATTCAAAGCAATATTTCTTAATATATTAGAGGTTATAGTGAGTGGAAGAATTTCAATAAAAGGTTTTATTAGAGAAGGTAAATTTTCGGTAGGGAAAAAGGTACCTCCTAAAAACATCATAGGAGTAATGATAAAATTAGTAATCAAGGCTTGATCTGCATGAGATTTTATTATCATTGCAGAAGTAAGTCCTAAACTAGCAAAAACAAAGGCATTTAAAAAAATAGTTAAAAAAAAATAAAAATTTAAATAAAGTTTAACTCCTGTTAAAAAAGAAATTAAAAGAATAATTAAGGTAGATAAAAATGCTCTGGTTACTCCGCTTAAAATTTCTCCAAGGGCATAGCTAAAATAAGAGAGAGGAGAAGCTTGAAACTCTTCAAAAGTTTTTAAATAAAAACGAGAAATATTTATTTCTATATTTATAGCAAAAGCCTGAAACATACTTGTAGCAGCAATAAGTCCCGGGATGAGAAATTCAAGATAAGTTTTCCCTCCTATACTTATATTTTTACCTAAACCTATTCCAAAAGCAAAAATATAAAGAAGAGGATTTATAGAGAAAGAAAGAAGGACTCTAAAGATCCTTTTTTTTAAAAGTAAAATTTCTCTTAAATAAATAGCTAAAAAACCTTTCATAATCTCTTTTCTACATATTGTAAAAAAACATCTTCTAAGGTAATTTTTCTTAAACTTACAAAATAATTTTTGCTGTATTTTATCAATTCTTTTTCCGCTTCATTTTTATCATTAAAATAAAAAGTCTTTAACTGATCGAAAAAATATACATCCACTGCATAATTTCCCAGTCTATTAATAAAATTTTGAGGGTTGTCTATATCAATTATTTTACCAGAAAAAATGAACCCCACTCTATCTGCTAAATTTTCTGCTTCATCCATATAATGAGTGGTTAAAAGGACAGTGGTACCTCTTGCTTGTATATTTTTTATAAAACTCCATATTTTTCTTCTTATATGAGGATCAAGACCAGCTGTGGGTTCATCCAAAAGTAAAATTTTTGGTTGATGCATAAGTGCTCTTATTATTAAAACTCTCCTTTTTAATCCCCCAGAAAGTTCCTTAATTTTTGAATATTTTCTTTCTTTTAAATCTGCAAATTCTAGTAATTCATCAATTCTTTTCTTAATTAAAGATAAAGACATTTTATATAAGAGACCATGAAGAATTAGATTTTCCTCTACAGTTAATTCTAGGTCCAAATTAATATGTTGAGGAACTATTCCTATCTGACTCTTTGCCCAAATTAAATTTTTAAAAAGATTTTTTTGAAAAATATATACTTTACCTGAAGTAGGATTAGTAAGACCTGCAATTATCCTTAAAATAGTAGTTTTCCCAGCTCCGTTGGGACCTAATAAAGCAAATAATTCTTTTTCTTTTATTTCAAAGGAAGCTCCATTTAAGGCATATAAGGAACCATATCTCTTAACTAGATTTTCTACTTTTAAGACAGGTGCTGACATAAGGAGTAATTAAATTTTTACAAAATTTTTAAAATTGTCAAATTTTTAAATTATCTCAAATTATTTGACCAAGGTATTTTTTTAATTTATACTTCAAAAAAATATAAACTGATAAAAGATCAATATGAAAGAAAGTTTATATGATGTTTGCGTAATAGGCCATATAACCAAGGATATAATAAAAATTGGAAATATTAAAAAGGAAATACCAGGTGGATCTGCGTATTATGTATCTATTGCTCTAAAAACTCTTGGATTAAAACCTTTTGTAATTACCAAACTTTCGGAGAATGATAAATATTTACTTGATGAATTAAGAAAGCACCAAATTCCTTTTATTTTAAGAAAAAGTGAAAATACAACAATTTTTGAGAATATTTATAAAAAAGATGTGAGAATTCAAAAAGTAACCTCGGTGGCTTCACCTTTTGAAATTAAAGATTTACCAAATATAAAGGTGAGAATGTTTTATTTGGGGCCTTTAACAAAAAATGACTTTTCTTTAGAGATATTTGAGCATCTGGGTTCAAGTGGATATAGAGTAGCACTTGATGTACAAGGATTTTTGAGAAAAATTGATAAAAATGAAGTAAAGATGGAAAAATGGGAAAAAAAAGAAGTTTTTTCTTATGTTGAAATACTACATGCTGATGAAATAGAATCAAGAATTTTATCAGAGGAAGAAGATGTGGAGAAAGCAGCGAAAAAATTAGCTCAATTTGGTCCAAAGGAGGTTATTATTACTTTAGGTAAAAAGGGAAGTTTTATTTTTGCCAAGGGAAAATCCTTTTTTATACCTCCACTTAAAACCAAAGTTGTGGACCCTACTGGATGTGGGGATACTTATATGGCAAGTTATATTTATAAAAGACTAACTTCTTCAGAAGATTTTTATGAGATAGGAAGATTTTGTACAAAAATAGCCTCTATAAAATTGAAAAGATTTGGGCCTTTTAATTCTTGGGATTAAAAATATGAACGGAGGAGGCGGGATTCGAACCCGCGGTGCGGGTTTTAGCCCGCACATGCGATTTCCAGTCGCACCCCTTCGTCCACTCGGGCACTCCTCCCTAAAATTTTTATTTTAAATTGAGACTCCAATTTTTCAATATTTATAAATATAAAGAGATTAGTTCTAAAATTTTATCCGTAGCCCCTCTTTTTTCTTCAAGTAATTTATAAGCTTTTTCACCCATCTCCATTCTAAGATTTTCATCTTTAATAAAAGTTTCTAGTATGTTAGCCAAATTATCTAATGAAGTTTGGATACAAGCCTTTTTTTCTAAAAATTCTTTAACAAAGGGGAAATTTTCCATAAAGGGTCCAAAAATCACCGGTTTTTTCCAATAAATTGCTTCTAAAGGATTTTGTCCTCCATGAGGAATAAAACTACCTCCTATTATAGCAATGTCACAAATTCTATAAAGAGGAGCTAAAATTCCTATTTGATCAACTAATATAATTAATTTAAAAAATCTTGATATATCTTCAGTAAAATCTGGGTTTGAAATCTCGCTAAGTTTATAAAATAATACCTTCTTTTTATTTTTTATTAATTCTTTTATAGTATTTTCAACTTCTATATACCTTTCAGGATGCCTCGGAGCAATAAAAAGAGAACCTGAATATGGTATCTTTAAAAAGACTTCTGATATTAATTTTTCTTCAGGAAAATGAGTACTGCCTGCTATAACAACTGGTTTAGAAATTAAATTTTCCCAAGAAAAAGAAATAAAAGGTATATCAATATCAAATTTAGTATTTCCTACTACCACAATCTTTTCTGAAATAGCTCCCAAAGCTTCAAATTTCTTTTTATATTCTTCATCTTGTGTAGCTATCAAAGAGAAATTTTTTATCAAAGGAGCTATAAAAAATTTTATTACCTTATATTTTTTAAAGGATTTGTCACTTAATCTAGCGTTTATTAGGAAAACAGGTATCCTTTTAGAGGTAGTTAAAATTAGATTAGGCCATATTTCAGTTTCAGTAATAAGAAGAGCTGAAGGATTAAAAGCTTTTAAAGTTCTTTTTATAGCAAAAGGGCAATCAAAGGGGAGATATATTACTTCTACCGGTAAATTTTTAAATTTCTCTAAAGCTACCTTTTGACCTGTATCAGTTATAGTGCTTATTAAAAGATTATATTTTTGAGAAAGTTTTTCAATTAATTTAGAAATTCCCATAACTTCTCCTACCGATACAGCATGAATCCAAATAAGTTTTTGATGGGGGAACCATTTTTTTCTCTCAAAAAGTCCCCATTTATTCCTTAACCATTTTCTTCTTAAGGGAGAAGATCTTTTAAAAAATTCTTTAGGGAATAAAATTCCAGTTATAATATAATATAAAAGTGTATACACTTGAAAAATCATTCTATTTTTCTTTAACTTTTCCTATTAAACTAATTTGAAATCCACTTTTTTCTTTATAAAATCTATATGACCAGTAATTTTCCCTTAAGCAGTAAGTGCAATCCTTTGAAATCCAGATATTTTCAGGAGGAATCTTCCATTCAAGAGCTTGATAGTAATTTAATTTTTCTAAATCTAAATAAATCTTCTGGTTTTTAAAAATTAAGAAATTTTTATAATTTCCAAAATTATTTTTCAATTTTTCTATTACCTCTTCTCCCACTTCATAACAGCATGATTTTATATGAGGGCCAATAGCTATAAGAATGTCATTAGGATGTATGCCTATATCTATTAATTTCTTTAAAAATTTATATAAAAAACCTTTAATAGACCCCTTCCATCCTGTATGAAGACTTCCTACTAAAGATCCAACTTTATCAGTAATTAATATGGGAACACAATCAGCAGTTCTTATTCCTATAAATAGAAAATCTTGAGAGGTTAAAATTCCGTCTCCCTCGAGTTTGAACATTTCTAATTTTGAATTTAACTTTATCTGATCAAGCTCAAGAATATCTGTACTATGAACTTGTTTAGGGAAAAAGATTTTAAAGGAGTTTAAAGAATTAAAATCAAAATTTAAAGGAAGTTTTTTACTGAAAAATCCCAAAGCATAAGTTGAATGTAAAATTTCTGGATAAATAAGATCTGTTGATAAAAGGTTTTTAAATTTTTTTAATAAAATTAATTTAAGCATTTAGGCTCAATTCTAAAAATTGAGGTAATATTTTTTTTAACAAACTTAGTGCTTTTCCTCTATGACTTATTTTATTTTTTTCCTCTATAGGAAGTTCTGCAGCTGTTTTTTGATAGTTATATTCTGGAACTAAAAAAAGCGGATCATATCCAAATCCATAATTTCCTTTAGGTTCAAATCCTATCAAACCTTCCCAAATACCTTCAGTTTTAATATATTTTCCGTTGGGATGATAGACTACCATTACACAAACAAATCTTGCTTTTCTTTTTTCTAAAGGAACTCCTTTTAACAATTGTAGAAGTTTTTTATTATTTTCTTCATCTGTTGCTTTTTCTCCTGCGAATCTTGAAGAATAAATTCCAGGGGCTCTATCTAAAACATCTACTTCTAATCCAGAATCATCAGCTAAACATATAATTCCAGTTTTTTCAGCATAATATTTAGCTTTTAAAAAAGCATTTTCAAAAAAAGTTTTCCCAGTTTCAACTGGGGGATCAATGTTAGGAAAATCTCTTAAATTTTTAATCTTTAAGGGCAAATCCTTTAAGGCTTCAGTTATTTCTTTTGTTTTCCCTAAATTAGATGTAGCTATTAAAAGTAAAGTTTTAGACATTTTCTATTAATTCTTTTTGCTTGTGTATCAATTCTGATATTCCTTTAAAAGCAAGGTTTTTCATTATTTCCAGTTCTTCCCAAGAAAAGGGTGATTTTTCTGCTGTAGCTTGAATTTCTACAAATTTCTGTGATTCAGTAATAAAAAAATTGGCATCTACTTCAGCTACTGCATCTTCCTCAAAATTAAGGTCTAAATAGAATTCTTTTCCTATTTTGCCTACACTAATCCCTGCCAAATATTCTGATATAGGGTCCTCTCTTATTATACCCATTTTTAATAGATTTTTTACAGCTAATTTTAAAGCTATAAATCCTCCTGTTACCGAAGCTGTTCTTGTTCCACCATCTGCATTTAAAACTTCGCAATCAACCCAAAGAGTTCTTTCCCCTAACTTAGTTAAATCTACTACACCTCTTAATACTCTCCCAATAAGTCTTTGAATTTCCATAGACCTTCCTTTTCTTCCCATAACCTCTCTTTGAGTCCTTTCTGTAGTAGCTCCAGGAATAAAAGCATATTCTGCAGTGATCCATCCCATCCCGGTTCCCTTTAAAAAGGGAGGAACCTTTTCATCTAAACTTACAGTGCATAAAACCTTTGTATTCCCTAATTCTATAAGAACAGAACTAAGAGGATTTTTAACAAAGTTTATTATAAAATTAACAGGTCTTATTTCATCAGGTTTTCTCCCATCACTTCTCATCATTCCTCCTTTTTATTTCTCACCACATAATTTTAAAGCAACCTTATCAAGAAGATAGGCTACTTCAAAAGATGAAGTTATTTTTTTATTTAAAATTTCTTCCCATATTGTTTTTCCTTCCATACAAAAATAAAAAGTTACCTTATCTTTTACATCATTTAAGAATTTCTTAAAGGAATTATAAAGTCTCTTTCTTAAATCTATAAAATATCTTCTTTTTTTATCTAACCCTTCTATAAATTCTTGAGAGTATACTTTAGTAAAGGGAAATCTCCTTTCAGCTATATCTTTTAATTCTTTAGGATATCTTAAGGTACCAAAACTTATCCAAGCTATTTTATCTAAAGGTATAATATTTAAAATTTTTTCTAAGACTTTAGGATATTCTTCTTCTGCAGTTTCATAAAAAATAATAGGATCAAAATGAAAAGCTACTGTAAAACCATAATTAGCAGCTATTTGTGCACTTTTTAACCTAGAAGATAATGAGGCAGTACCTTTTTCTTCTTCATTTATAATTTTTTCAGTATTTACAGACCAGGCAAATATTATTCTTGGATCAGGCTTTAATTTGGAAAAATAGTTTTTAGAAAGAAAAATTTTAGTTTTTAATTCTAAAATTGCCAGTGGATCAAGCTCTTTCCAAAAATTTATTAAAATTTGAGATACTTTAGCTACATTTTCTAAAGCTAAACTATCTGCAAATTCGCCTGTTCCAATTCTCAAAACTTGTTTTTTTTCTTTATAAAAATTTAAAATTTTTGCCAATTCAGGCAATCCCTCTTCTATTAGATTAGCCCAAATTTTTAATCCAGGTCTATTTAAATAGACTTGTAAAATACAATAACTACAATCTAGAGGACAGCCTTCTCCAAAATGAAAAATTTTATAGCCACAACAAAAATAACTCTTAGTGCCTGGACAAGGTTTAAAGAAGCTTCCTTTATAATTAATTAAAAAAAGTCTTTTTTTACCTATGGTAATTAACTCCGGGAAGGATTTAATTTCCCATTTAAATTCTTCATAAGAAGGTATAATCTGTACTTGATATTCTTTTTGAATTTCTTTAACTAATTTGAAATTTAAAGAATTTTTTTCGATGAAAATTTCCATTTATAGATGATTTTGGATTAAAACTTCAGCTATTTGAACTGCATTAGTTGCAGCTCCTTTTCTTAGGTTATCAGCTACTACCCATAAATTAAGTCCATTTTCTATTGAAAAATCCTCTCTTATTCTTCCTACAAATACTTCATCTCTTCCAGTTACATTAATCTGCAGAGGATAAACTTTTTCTTCAGGTCTATCTAGAACTATAACCCCTGGAGCATTTTCCAAAAGTTCTATAGCTTTTTCTACTGTGATTTTTTTCTCGGTTTCAATGTTTATAGATTCAGCATGCCCAAAAAATACAGGAACTCTCACTGTGGTTGCAGTTACTTTTATGTTAGCATCTTCCATGATTTTTTTGGTCTCCTCTATCATTTTCATTTCTTCTTTAGTATATCTATTAGGAAGAAATATATCTATATGAGGAACGCAGTTAAAAGCTATAATTTGAGGGATATGTTTAGCTGGTGGCATAGGATCTCCTTGACACCAGGCTTTTATTTGTGCTTCCAGTTCATTTACAGCTTTTTGTCCGGCTCCAGAAACTGACTGATAGGTACTCACTACAATTCTCTTAATTTTTCCATAATCATGTAAAGGCTTTAAAGCTACCACCATTTGAATAGTAGAACAATTGGGATTAGCAATTATTCCCTTATTTTTGTAATGAACTATTGCATGAGGATTAACTTCTGGAACAATTAAAGGTACTTCTGGATCCATTCTCCAAGCACTGGAATTATCAATAACTATAGCCCCATCCTTTACAAAAAGAGGAGCATATTCTAAACTTCTCTGAGCCCCGGCTGAAAAAAGTGCAATTTCTATTCCTTTAAAATTTTCAGTTTCTTCTAAAACTTCTACAGGAATTTTTTCTCCTCGAAAATCAAGCTCCACTCCTTTTGATTTTGAAGAAGCAAATAATCTTAAATTTTTTACAGGAAAATTTCTTTCTTCTAATACTGTTAACATCATTCTTCCTACTGCTCCAGTGGCTCCTACTATCGCTACATTATATTCTCTCATTTTTCTTCTCCTTCACAACTTTTAGAGACAATTCAGATTAAAAGCTATCACAAAAAATTGAGATTTCAATAAAAATATAAAATTTATTAAAATTTGCAAAATTTATTATTTTTGATAAAATAAAGAGAAAAATTTTAAAATATATAAAAGATAAAATTGCATAAAAAATAATAATTAATTTTTAAAAAATATGAAGGAGGGAAAATCAATGGAGGAATTATCAAGATTTGGAGTTTCTATTCCTAAAGAACTTTTAAAAGCTTTTGATGAATATATAGAAAGAAAACATTATGCTAACCGTTCTGAGGCAATTAGAGATTTAATAAGACAAAAGTTAGTAGAGGAAGAATGGAAAGAATCTAAAGAAGAAGTAGTAGGGGTAATAACTTACATTTACGATCATCATAAAAGAGAACTTGTAGATAAATTAATAGAAATTCAACATAATCATTATAATAAAATTATTACTACTCAACATATTCATATAGACCATGATAGATGTTTAGAAGCTATTTTAGTAAAAGGAAAAGCAAATGAAATAAAAGAACTTGCTGACAAAATACAAGCTCAAAAAGGAGTATTACATCTTAATTTAGCTCTTACTACTTTAGGTAAAAGTTTGCCTACTTAAAGAATTTTTTCCAAAATAAAATTTATATGAAATCTTTTTAAGTTTACTTCTTTAACTTTAACTTTTACTCTTTGTCCTATTTGAAAGATTTTTCCTGTATTTTTACCTATTAAGGAAATACCTTTATTATCAAGAACATAATAATCATCTGGTATATCTATTAATCTTACTACCCCACTTACTAAATATTCTTCTAAATCTACAAAAAATCCAAATGCAGTAACTCCAGTAATAATTCCGTGAAAAACTTCTCCTTCTTTATCTTTCATAAAAAAAGCCTGAAATCTCTTTAATACTTCTCTTTCTGCTTCTTCAGCAATTCTCTCTCTTTCAGAAAGGAATTTACCCATGATTTCTAATTCTTTTTCTGTATAAGGCGGTTTTTTATTATTAAGAGCGCATTTAAGAGTTCTGTGTACTATTAAATCGGGATATCTTCTTATGGGAGAGGTAAAATGGCAATAACAAGAAGATGCAAGTCCAAAATGGCCTGTATTTTGTGGAGAATATTTTGCTTGTTTGAGGCTTCTTAAAAGAAGAGAATTAAGCAAATAAGAATAAGGTTTCCCGCTTAATTTTTCAATTAATTGTTGAAAAAATTGGGGTTTAATGGTTTCTGGATATTTTATTTCAAATCCAAAAGCTAAGAATATTTCTTCTAACTGTTTAAGTTTGTTTAAATCAGGATCTTCGTGAATTCTATATAAAAAGGGATATCCCTTTGTAGTCAAATAATCTGCTACTGCTTCATTGGCAGCAATCATGAAGTCTTCAATTAACATATGAGCTAAATTTCTTTCTCTTTTTATAATATTTTCTATTTGCCCTTTCATATTAATTATTACTTCTGGTTCTGGTAAATCAAAATCGAGACTACCTCTTTTTAGTCTTTTCTCTCTTAAAATGGAACTTAATTCTGCTGAAGTTTCAAGCATAGGATAAAGTACTTTATATTTTTCTATAGTTTCTTTATCCTTATCTACTAACATTTTTTTAACTTCTGTATAAGTTAGGCGTGCATAAGATTTAATTACTGCAGGATAGAAATTAGTTTTTATAGGTTCTCCATTTTTAGTAAAATCTATCTCTACTACTATAGCAAATCGTTCTGTTTGAGGGTTTAAGCTACAAAGATGATTAGACAGTTTTTCAGGAAACATAGGAATCACTAAATTAGGGAAATATACACTTGTTCCCCTTAAATAGGCTTCTTTATCTAAATAGGAATCTTTAAAGACATAATGAGATACATCAGCTATAGCAACCCATAATTTATAACCTTCTTTAGTTTTTTTAACACAAATAGCATCATCAAAATCTCTTGCATTTTCTCCATCAATAGTTACAAAAGGTATTTTAGTAAGATTTTTTCTTCTCTTCTTATCTAAGTTTTCAACATCTTCAGGCAATTTTTGGACTTCCTTTTCTATCTTTAAATTCCAAATATGAGGAAGTTCATAATTATAAACAACAGCCCAAACATGAGATATAAGCTCATTAGGGTCTCCTAAATCTTTTATTATTTCTCCAATAGGTAATCCAAATTCAGATGTTTCTTGAATAATTTTAGCTACTACTAAATGATCTTTTTTTGCTTGATTAATCCGCTTTCTTGGAATATAGATTTCAAAAGGAAATCTCGAATCTTCAGGCTCTACAAAGAAAAGTTTTTTTCTTTTTACTAAATACCCAATAATATTTTTTCTTTTTCTTTCTAAAACTTTAAGTATACTTCCCTCAGGGCCTTTAGAAGTTATTTTTTCAATTCTTACTAATACTGTATCTCCGTTAAGGGCATTTTTGAGTCTTTTTGGTGGTATAAAAATGGTTTTTCCATCTTCTATTTCTACAAACCCGAAACCATCAGGATGAACTCTTAGTTTACCTTTAGATATTGAAAAATGTGAAGGAAGTCCAAATTTTCTTTTTCTTAACTGGATCAACTTTCCTTTACTTACTAAATCTTTAATAATAACTCTTACAATATTTCTTTTTTGTGAAGGAATGTTAAGAAAATGAAAAATTTCTCTTAAAAAAAGAGGTTTTTGATGTTTGTTTAATAAAGAAATAATTTCTTCTTCTAAGTTTTTAAATGATTCTTTTTTTCCTTTAAAAGACATAAATCTTTTGTATCATTTTATAGCTACTCCAAAAGCTAAGAAAGCTACTGCTGTTCTGATCCAGGCAAGAAATGTTCGTTCAGCAGCTAAATATACCCGAGGGTCAATGAAATTTTTATTCATGTTTTAAAATTTTTCCAATCTATTGGAGATTTAGATATTGGATAGCTTTTTCTAGATCCTCATCAGGGACTGTTAAATGAAGTCCTGATTTTGGTCCATTTCTTACTAATTTTCTAAGATCTTCTGCTGAATTAATTTCTTTTTCTTTCACAATATTTTCAAGACTTTTTGATCCTTTATGACATTTTAAACATTTAAAATTTCCTATTTCTATTCCTTTACCATTTTCAAAATTTGTGCTCATTAATATAATTAAGCCACCTAAAAACAAAGGTAATATAATTATATTAAATAA
>CAYPPW010000010.1:8257-35866 GCA_964412755.1 uncultured Thermodesulfatator sp. | reverse complement strand
TGCTATAAGAGAAGGAGGAAAAACTGTAGGAGCAGGAGTTGTTACTAAAATAATATAATAAAGAATTGTGAGGTTTAGAGTATGATACCGGTTCAAAAAATAAGAATAAAGTTAAAAAGTTTTGATTACAGAATACTTGATAAGTCTGTAGCAAGTATTGTGAATACTGCAAAAGAAACAGGTGCTAAAGTTGTAGGACCTATTCCACTTCCTACTAAAATAAGTAGATGGACTATTTTAAGATCCCCTCACATTGATAAAAACTCAAGGGAACAATTTGAAATTAGAGTTCATAAAAGACTTATTGAAATTTTAGAACCTACCCAACAAACCATAGATGCATTAATGCAATTAGAATTACCTGCAGGTGTAGAAGTAGAAATAAAGGTCTAAAAGGGAGTGAAAAATATGAAACTTGAGGGGTTAATAGGAAAAAAATTGGGGATGACAAGAGTTTTTGATGAAGAGGGAAATGCAATTCCGGTAACTGTCTTACAGGTAGGACCTTGTGCAGTAGTGCAAGTAAAGACCTTTCAAAAAGATGGATATAATGCAGTTCAGTTAGGATTTGATCCTAAGAAATTAACTAGATGTACTTTTCCTATGATAGGGCATTTTCTTAAAGCTGGGCTTGATACAGGATTTTATGTTTTGAAAGAATTTAAAGTAGAAGATCCCTCACAATTTAAGGAGGGGCAATATATTACTTTATCTGACATAGTTTTAGAAAAAGGAGCAAAAGTAGATGTTACTGGGACTTCTAAAGGAAGAGGATTTACAGGAGGTATTAAAAGATGGAATTTTTCTCGTCAACCAATGAGTCATGGAGCAAAACAAGTTCATCGTAAAAAGGGTTCAAGCGGAGCTACAACTTTTCCAGGAAGGGTGATAAAAGGGAAAAAAATGCCAGGACACTATGGAAATGAGACAGTTACCATTAAAAATTTAACAGTAATAGATATAATCCCTGAAAAACATTTAATTTTAATTAAAGGAGCTGTTCCTGGCTGGGTTAACGGATATGTTATGGTCTATTTTAAAGAAAAGGGGAGTTAAAGATGGAAGTAATAAAAGCAAAGCTTATAGATGCTTTAGCTACTATAATAGGTGAAGTAGAGTTACCTCCGGATATTTACGGGATTTCTCCTAAGGTAGGAATTTTACACGAGATTATTAGATGGCAAATGGCAAAACAGAGAGCAGGTACAGCTTGTACTAAAACAAGAGGGGAAGTAAGAGGTGGGGGAAGAAAGCCTTGGTCACAAAAACATACAGGAAGAGCAAGACAAGGGTCTATCAGAGCTCCTCAATGGGTAGGAGGAGGGGTGGTACATGGACCTAAACCAAGGAGTTACGAATTTAAGCTTAATAAAAAAATTAGAAGATTAGGGTTAAAAATGGCTTTATCTTCTCGAGCTTTAGCAAATAGAATCTATGTTGCAGAAGATTTTCCTATAAAAGAGATCCCTAAAACTAAAAGTTTAAAGAATTTTTTAGATAACTTAGGTATTAATGATGCATTAATAGTTGTTCCTGAGAGAAATTTAGTGTTGGAAAAAAGTGCAGATAATCTTCCAAAAGTAAAAGTATTAGCAGTTGAAGGATTAAATGTTTATGATATTTTAAATCACCAAAATTTAATTCTAGCAAAAGAATCTTTGGCTAAAATTGAGGAACGTTTAAGGAGATAAAAATGAAAGATCCAAGAACTATAATTTTAGCTCCTATTATTACTGAAAAGTCTATGTATTTAAAAGAAAAATATAATCAAGTAAGTTTTTGGGTAGATCCTTCAGCCAATAAAATAGAAATTAAAAAGGCAGTAGAAGATTTATTTAAAGTTAAAGTTATAGATGTAAAAACCATTAAAGTAAAAGGTAAACCTAAGGGAAGTTTTAGAAATCCAGGGAAAACTTCTATTAGAAAAAAAGCTATTGTAAGATTGGCTCCTGAAAGCAGTATAGAATTTTTTGAGACAGTTTAAAAGGGGGGATAAAAATGCCCATTAAAAAATGTAAGCCTACTTCATCTGGAAGAAGATTTCAGACTTATTTGATAAATCCGGAATTATCTAAAAAAGAGCCAGAAAAAAATTTAGTTGAACCTCTTAAGAAAACAGGTGGAAGAAATAATTATGGTAGAGTTACTGTAAGATTTAGAGGTGGGGGACATAAAAGACTCTACAGAATAATTGATTTTAAAAGAGATAAAGATAATATCCCGGCTAAGGTAATAGCTTTAGAATACGATCCTAATAGATCTGCTAATATTGCACTTCTTCAATATGCTGATGGTGAAAAAAGATATATTTTAGCTCCTGTAGGGCTAAAGGTTGGAGATACAGTAATGTCTGGGGAAAATGTAGAAATAAAAGTAGGGAATGCATTGCCTTTAAAAAATATCCCTATAGGAACCATGGTTCATAATATAGAAATAAGGCCCAAAAAGGGAGGGCAGTTGGCTCGTTCAGCTGGAGCCTTTGCTCAAATTTTAGGTAAAGAAGGGGATTATGTAATATTAAGACTTCCCTCAGGGGAGATAAGAATAATTCATGGAGACTGTAAAGCCACTATTGGGCAAGTAGGGAATTTAGAGTGGGAAAATATATCCTTAGGAAAGGCAGGAAGAAGTAGGTGGCTTGGAAGAAGACCTCATGTAAGGGGAGTTGCTATGAGACCAGTTGATCACCCTTTAGGAGGAGGAGAGGGAAGATCTCATGGAGGAAGACATCCTTGTTCACCTTGGGGTTGGTTATGTAAAGGTTTGAAAACAAGAAAGAAAAAACTTTCAGATAAATTTATTATTAAAAGAAGAAAATAGTTGGGGGAAATTAAATGCCAAGGTCAAAAAAGAAAGGACCTTTTGTAGATGAGCATTTACTTAAAAAAGTTTTAAAAGCCAAACAAACAGGAGATAAAAAGCCTATAAAAACTTGGAGTAGACGTTCTACTATTATTCCTGAAATGATAGGATTAACTTTTGCAGTACATAATGGTCATAAATTTATTCCAGTATATGTGACAGAAAACATGGTAGGACATAAACTTGGAGAGTTTGCTCCTACTAGAACTTATAAAGGTCATCCTGCAGATAAAGGAAGAGTTAAGGGGGTAAAGAAAAAATAAAAGGAGAAAAAAATGAGAGCTCGTGCAACTGCTAAATATGTATTGATTTCTCCTTATAAAGCAAGATTGGTAATGGATTTGATAAGAGGGAAAAAAGTGGAAGAGGCTTTAAATATTTTGCAATTTACTTCTAAAAAAGCGGCCCGAATAATTAAAAAAGTATTAGAAAGTGCAATTGCAAATGCAGAGAATAATTACGGAATGGATGTAGACAAGCTTTATGTTGTGGAAGCAGTTGTAAATGAAGGGCCTCGTTTAAAAAGAATTTGGCCAAGAGCTTGGGGAAGAGCAAGTAGGATTTTAAGAAGAATGAGTCATATTACCATAATAGTTGAGGAAAAAGAGGAAAAAAGCAGAAAAAGGAGGTAAATCTTGGGGCAAAAAGTTGATCCAAGGGGACTAAGAATTGGTATTACCAGAAATTGGGATTCTCGGTGGGTAGCTAAACCTTCAGAATTTGCTAAATACGTATATGAAGATTATTTGATAAGAAAATACTTAAAAGAAAATTATTATCATGCAGGTATTGCTAAAATTGAAATAGAAAGAGCATCAAATAAAATAAGAGTGATAATATATTCTGCAAGACCAGGAATTATAATAGGGAAAAAAGGAGCAGAAATTGAAAAAATAAAAAGTGAATTAATTAATTTATTGAAAAATAAAGAAGTTGAAACAGTAGTGAATGAAGTTAGGAGACCAGAGTTAGAAGCACAATTAGTAGCTGAAAATATAGCTAATCAAATTGAAAAAAGAGTTTCTTTCAGAAGAGCTATGAAAAGAGCAGTAACTTTGGTAATGAGATTTGGAGCTCAAGGGATAAAGGTACAATGTTCAGGAAGACTTGGAGGTGCTGAAATAGCAAGGAGTGAATGGTATAGGGTTGGAAGAGTTCCTCTTGCTACCTTAAGAGCAGATATTGATTATGGGTTTGCAGAGGCAATTACTAAATATGGAAGTATTGGGGTAAAGGTTTGGATATTTAAGGGGGAGATATTACCTGAAAAAGGGGAACAGGGGAAAATTATTATATAAAAAATTATAAAAACGGGGTGAATATAAATGTTACTTCAGCCCAAAAAAACTAAATATAGAAAACAGCAAAAAGGTAGAGTAAGGGGTAAAGCTACTTGTGGATATACTTTAGAATTTGGAGATTATGGATTAAAGGTATTAGAAGGAGGTTGGCTAACAGCGCAACAATTAGAGGCAGGACGTGTGGCTATTGTTAGAACAGCAAAAAAAGGTGCAAAAATCTGGATCAGAGTTTTCCCCGATAAACCCATTACTAAGAAACCAGCTGAAACTCGTATGGGGAAAGGTAAAGGGTCAGTTGAGGGTTGGGTAGCTGTAGTAAAACCAGGGAAAATTATTTATGAAATTTCAGGAGTTTCTGAAGAGGTAGCCAAGGAAGCATTAAGACTTGCAGCAAGTAAATTGCCTTTTAAATGTAAAATTGTTAGTAGGGAGGAATTTTAATGAAATCTCGTGAACTTAGAGAACTTTCAATCCCTGAACTTAAAGAAAAACTTTCTCAATTGAGAGAAGAATTATTTAATCTTAGATTTCAAAAAACCATTCATAAACTTGAAAATCCTATGAGAATAAGACAAGTAAAAAGAGATATAGCAAGGATTTTAACAATTATTAGAGAAAAGGAGCTTAATATTAAATAATGTTGGGAGAATGAGATGGGTAAAAGAAAACAATTTATAGGTACTGTAGTAAGTGATAAAATGGATAAAACAGTTACAGTTTTAGTAGAGACATTAGTGAAACACCCTTTATATGGAAAGTATGTTAAAAGAAGAAAAAAATACATGGCTCATGATGAAAATAATGAATGTAAAATCGGTGATAAGGTTTTGATTGAAGAGACAAGGCCACTTTCTCGTAGAAAAAGATGGAGAATAAGAAAAATACTAGAAAGAGGTAAAAGATTAGAGATAGAGGAAAAGGAGTTGGAGGGTGAGGAATTATGATTCAGCAACAGACTTATCTTAATGTAGCTGATAATTCAGGAGCAAAAAAAATAATGTGTATTCGTGTTTTAGGTGGTTCAGGTAGAAAATATGGAACAGTAGGAGATATAATTGTAGCCTCTGTAAAAGAAGCTCTTCCTAATTCCAAAGTAAAACCTGGTGATGTAGTAAAAGCTGTGATAGTGAGAACTAAAAAAGAAGTGGCAAGATCTGACGGAACCTATGTGAAATTTGATGAAAATGCAGCCGTGCTAATTAATCAATATAAAGAGCCAATTGGGACAAGAATATTTGGACCTGTAGCAAGAGAGCTTAGAACAAAAGGATTTATGAAAATTATTTCTTTGGCTCCAGAGGTAGTATAAAAGTTAAGGAGAGTTTTATGATTAGAAGAGGGAAAAGTAAAAATTTACCAAAACCTCACCAAGCTAAAGTACATATTAAGAAAGATGATTTAGTAGTAGTAATAACAGGAAAGGATAAAGGAAAAATGGGGAAGGTGTTAAAAGTTTTTCCCAGGCAAAAAAGAGCTGTAGTTGAAGGGATAAATCTAGTAAAAAAACACATGAAACCTACACCATATAGTAGCGGAGGTATAATAGAAAAACCTGCACCTATCCATATTTCTAATTTAATGATTTATTGTCCAAAATGTAAGAGAGGGGTTAAGATAGGAAAAAAATTTCTGGAAGATGGGACTAAAGTAAGGATATGTAAAAAATGTGGAGAAATTATTGAAACAAAGGAGTAAAAGATGAGCTGGTTAAAGGATTATTATGTTAGGGAGGTTAAATCAAAACTTATGGAAAAATTTAATTATAGAAATATTTTTGAAGTTCCAAAAGTGGAAAAAATATGTGTAAATATGGGGTTAGGTGAAGCAGTTTCTAATCCTAAAATAATTGATCAAGCTTTAGTAGAACTTGCTCAAATTACCGGTCAAAGACCTAAAATTTGTAGAGCAAAAAAATCCATTGCAGGATTTAAATTAAGAAAAGGTGTTCCTATAGGAGTAGCTGTTACTTTAAGAAGAAACAGAATGTATGATTTTTTAGCTAGATTAATTCATGTAGCTTTACCCAGAATAAAAGATTTTAAAGGTCTTCCAAGAGAAGGGTTTGACGGAAGAGGAAATTATACTTTAGGTATAAAAGATCATACCATTTTTCCAGAATTAGACTTAAGTAAAGTTGAAAAAATAAAAGGAATGAGTATTACTATAGTTACTACAGCTAAGACAGATGAGGAAGCTTATGAACTTTTAAAAGAATTAGGAATGCCCTTTAGGAGGTAATTTGAATGCCAAGAAAAGCTCAAATAGAAAAAGCTAAAAGAGAACCTAAATTTAAAGTGAGAAAAAGAAATCGTTGTTCTATTTGCGGAAGGCCAAGAGGATATATAAGAAGATTTGGTCTTTGTAGAATGTGTTTTAGAAAATTAGCTGGAGAGGGCAAAATTCCAGGTGTAAGAAAAGCAAGTTGGTAGGAGGAGAAACAATGTTAACTGACCCTATAGCAGATATGTTAACAAGAATTAAAAATGCATTAATGGCAAGACATAAAATTGTAACGATACCTGCTTCAAAAATAAAATTAGAAATTGCAAGAATATTAAAACAAGAGGGATATATTGAAGATTTTAAATATATTGAGGAAAAACCACAAGCTAAAATAGAAATAGTTCTTAAATATGATGAAACAAAACGTCCTGTTATAACAGGTACTAGAAGAGTAAGTAAACCTGGTAGGAGAATTTATAAAGGATATAAAGATTTACCTAAAGTGATGGATGGCTTAGGAATAGCAATAGTTTCAACTTCTCAAGGAATTATGACAGATCATGAAGCAAGAAAAAGGAAAATTGGTGGTGAGGTAATTTGTGAAATTTGGTAAAAGGAGAGAGTTAAAATGGGCGAAGTTTCTCGGATAGGCAGAAAACCTATTAACATTCCCAAAGATGTTAAAATCTATCTTAAAGAAGGCGGTGTTATTGAAGTAGAGGGCCCAAAGGGAAAATTACAGAAGAAATTACCTCCTTTGATTAAAGTTAATATCCAAGATAATATCTTAACAGTAGTTCAAGAAGAAGTAAGAAAAAAATTAAAGAAAAAAGCAAAGGCTTTTCAAGGATTGGCAAGATCTTTAATTAATAACATGATTATCGGAGTGACTGAGGGATTCAGAAAATCTTTAGACATAGTAGGACTTGGATACAAAGCTGAACTTAAAGGAAATGAATTAATTTTAAGTTTAGGATATTCTCATCCTATTAATTTTAAAATTCCCGAAGGGATTTCAATAAAATTAGAAAAGGGAGCTGGAGAAGTTCAGGCAAAGATAATAGTAGAGGGTATAGATAAAGAATTGGTAGGACAAACAGCAGCTAATATTAAAAAATTTAGACCTCCAGAGCCTTATAAAGGAAAAGGAATTAGATATACAGGAGAAGTAATTTATAGAAAGGCTGGTAAAACAGGGAAAGGAGCTAAATAAAGGGGTGAACTAATGAGTATTTTGGAAAAACGTAAACTTAAAGAACAAGCGAGATTAAGAAGGAAAAAAAGGATTAGAAAAAAAATTTTTGGTACCCCTGAAAGACCTAGACTTTGTGTTTACAAAAGTTGCAAGCATATTTATGGGCAGATTATAGATGATACCATTGGTCATACATTAGTTGCAGCTTCATCTCTTTCTCCAGAAATAAGAGAAAAAATAGAAGAATTAAAAAAAAGGGGAGGTAAAACTGAAGTAGCTAAAGCAGTAGGGGAACTTATAGCTAAAAAAGCTTTAGAAAAAGGAATTACTAAAGTTTGCTTTGATAGAGGTGGATTTAAATATCATGGTAGAATTAAGGCTTTTGCTGATGCAGCAAGAGAAGCTGGATTAGAATTTTAAATTCTTTAAAAAGGAGGAAACTTTGGTTAAAGCTGGAGAAGAATTTGTAGAAAAAATAATAATGATTAATAGAGTTACTAAAGTGACTAAAGGAGGTAAAAGATTGAGATTTTCTGCTTTAGTAGTGGCAGGAAATGGAAAAGGAAAGGTTGGTTTTGGATTAGGCAAAGCTCCTGAAGTACCGGATGCTATAAGAAAAGCTATTGAAAGAGCCAAGAAAAATATGATTGATGTTCCAATAATTCATGGCACTATACCTCATACTATAATGAGCAAATTTGGAACTACTAAGGTTTTATTAAAACCTGCTAAATCTGGAACAGGGGTAATAGCTGGTGGTACAATACGTGCTATAATGGAAGCAGCAGGAATAACTGATATTGTCACAAAGTGTATAGGAAGTAGTAATCCTCATAATTTAGTGAAAGCAACCTTTAAGGCTTTATCTCAACTTCAAAGTTTAGAATATGTAGCTAAAAAAAGAGGGAAAAATATTGAAGAAATATTAGATCAATTGAGGTTGTAGAGATGAAAAAATTAAAAATTACTCTTATTAAAAGTAGATATAAAAGAAGACCTGATCATGAAGAAACTATTAAAGGGCTTGGTTTAAAAAAAATTGGAGAGAGTGTTATAAGAGAGGATACTCCTATGATAAGGGGGATGATAAAAAAAATACAATATTTAATAAAAGTGGAGGAATTAGATGGATGAACTTATCACATTAGAAAATTTAAAACCCTTTTCAGGATCTAAACATAAAGAAAAAAGAGTTGGAAGAGGTCATGGTTCTGGACATGGTAAAACTTCTTGTAAAGGACATAAAGGTCAAAAGGCTAGAAAATCTCCTGATATTTCTCCATGGTTTGAAGGTGGTCAGACACCTATTATAAGAAGAATTCCTAAAAGAGGATTTAAAAATCCTTTTAAAGTAGAATATAAAATTTTAAATATTAAAGATTTAGTAAAAAAATTTCAACCCAATGAAGTTGTAACTTTGGAAACATTAAAACAAAGGGGGCTTTTAAAGAATATAAAAAAACCTGTGAAGATATTAGGAGAAGGAGAAATAGATTATCCTCTAATTGTAAAAGTAAATGCTATTTCTCTTAATGCTAAGGAAAAGATAGAAAAAGCAGGAGGTAAAGTAGAGATTATTTAAAATTTTAAAATATTTTGGAGAACTTAGATAGTGAATGGAAGAGAAAGTCTTTTAAATTTAGCTAATATTCCTGAATTAAAAAGAAGATTATTTTATTTATTTTTAGGTTTAGCTATTTATCGGTTTGCTGTTCATATACCTACACCTGGGATAAACGGAGAAGCTTTTCTTAGTTTATTTAAGCAAGCTAGCGGAACTCTTTTTGGATTTTTGGACATTTTTTCAGGAGGGGCTTTGAGACGGTTTTCAGTGTGTGCACTTGGAGTAATGCCCTATATAAGTGCTTCTATAATTTTACAACTTATGACTGTAGTATATCCCTCCATAAAAGAACTTTATAAAGAAGGACCAGAAGGTAAAAGAAAATTAGCTTATTATACTCGGTATCTAACCATTTTAATTTGTTTAATCCAGGGTTTTGGTATTTCTATAGGCTTAGAAAGAATGACTGCTCCTAATGGAGTTCCTATAGTAAATGAACCTGGTTGGCTTTTTAGGATTACTACTATGATAAGTTTAACTGCAGGGACCATGTTTCTAGTTTGGTTAGGAGAGCAGATTACAGAACATGGTATAGGAAATGGCATTTCTATAATAATTTTTGCGGGAATAGTGGGAGGGATATTTCCAGCTATAGCAAGGACTCTTAAATTTGTACAGACCGGAGAATTTTCAGCTTTCTCTTTACTTTTTATTTTATTTTTAATTACTGGAATTTTATCCTTTACCTGTTTTATGGAACTTGCTCAAAGAAGAATTCCAGTGCATTATGCTAGGAGACAAGTAGGAAGACAAATAATAGGTGGACAAGCTACCTATTTACCTTTGAAGGTAAATACTGCAGGTGTTATACCTCCTATATTTGCTTCTTCCTTTTTAATGTTTCCAGCAACCATTGCAAATTTTGTTCCTTTAGAATATTTTAAAAAAGTAGCTTCTTTTTTAAGTCCAGGAGCTTGGGTTTATGAAAGTATTTTTGCTATTTTAATTATTTTCTTTTGTTATTTTTATACTGCTGTTATTTTTAATCCTAAGGATGTAGCTAATAATTTAAAAAAATGGGGTGGATTTATTCCAGGAATTAGACCTGGGAAGGCCACAGAGGAATTTTTAGATAAAGTTCTTAATAGAATTACATTGATTGGAGCTTTATATATTGCTTTTATTTGCGTGCTTCCAAGTTTTTTAATTACTAAATTTAATTTTCCCTTTTATTTTGGAGGTACTTCTCTTTTAATTGTAGTAGGGGTAGCTTTAGATGTAATGGGGCATATAGAAGCACATTTACTTACACGTCAATATGAAACTTTTATTAAACAAAGCAAAATTAAAATCAAATAATAGGAGGTGAGTTATGAATATTATATTTTTAGGGCCTCCAGGTTCAGGTAAAGGTACACAAGCAAAGATTTTGGTAGAAAAATATGAAATACCTCAAATTTCAACAGGAGATATGTTAAGAGAACATGTTGCTAAGGGTACAGATTTAGGATTAAAAGCCAAGGAATATATGGAAAAAGGGCAACTTGTTCCTGATGAAATCATTCTTGATATGGTAAAACAAAGACTTTCTCAATCTGATGCTCAAAAGGGATTTATTTTAGATGGATTTCCTAGAACAGTAGCACAAGCTGAAGCACTTGATAAAATTTTAGAACCTATGGGTAAAAAAATAGAATATGTTCTTGCTTTAATTGTACCGGATGAGGAGTTAGTAATTAGACTTACAGGAAGGAGAACTTGTAAAAATTGTGGGATGATGTATCATATTAAATTTAAACCACCCAAAGAAGAAGGAAAGTGCGATGTCTGTGGAGGAGAACTTTATCAAAGAGCTGATGATAATGAAGAAACAGTAAGGAATAGATTAAAAGTTTATCATCAACAAACAGCCCCACTTATTGAATATTATAAAAATAAAGGAGTTTTATTTGAGATTGATGGAAGCAAAAGTATTGAAGAAATTACTCAGCAATTGATTAATATCTTAGAGAAAAAATAAATTGTATAAACCATTTCTTGGATATAAGCCTATATTAAAAAATAAATGGGAATTAGAGATTTTAAGAAAAGCAAATGCTATAGTAATGGAAATTTTACTTTATTTGAAAGAAGAGGTAAAACCTGGAAAAAATACTTTTGAATTTGAAGAACTGGCTTTATACCTTTGTAATAAAAAAAGGGTTAAACCTGCCTTTAAAGGATATAAGGGATATCCTTTTGCTCTTTGTGTATCTGTAAATGAGGTTATTGTGCATGGTATGCCCAAAAAAGATAAAATTTTAAAAGAAGGAGATATAGTAAGTTTTGACTTTGGTGTTATTTACGAGGATTATGTGGGAGATGCAGCTTTGACTGTAGGAGTAGGTAAAATTTCAGAACAAGCTGAAAAATTATTAAAAGTTACTGAAGAGGCTCTTTATAAAGGCATTGAAAAAGCTCATTTTGGTAATAGAATAGGAGATATTTCTTACGCTATTCAAAAACATGTTGAAAGTAATGGATTTAATGTGATTAGGGAGTTTGTAGGGCATGGAGTGGGGAAAAAATTACATGAACCTCCCGAGATTCCAAATTTTGGTAAACCTGGTAAAGGGCCTAAAATTGAGATAGGTATGGTTTTAGCAATAGAACCCATGGTATCAGCAGGAAGTTGGGAAGTAGAGATTTTAGATGATGGATGGACAGCTGTAACAAAGGATAGAAGTTTAGCAGCCCATTTTGAGCATTCTATAGCTGTAACTCCTAAAGGGCCAGAAATTTTATCAATTATTTAAAATAATGCCTAAAAAAGAAGATGTAATCCTTTTAGAAGGTAAAATTTTAGAAGCTTTACCTAATGCTATGTTTAGAGTAGAACTTGAAACAGGAAATAAAATTTTAGCTCATATTTCAGGTAAAATGAGGATGCATTACATAAGAATACTGCCAGGGGATAAGGTAGTAGTTGAGCTTTCTCCTTATGATTTAACAAGAGGTAGAATTATTTATAGAGGGACTAAAAAAGATTATGAAAAAGGGGGTTAAAATAATATGAAAGTTAGTCCATCAGTTAAAAAAAGATGCAGAAAATGTAAAATAATAAGGAGAAAAGGTGTAGTAAGAGTAATTTGTGAAAATCCTAAACATAAACAAAGACAAGGTTAGGAGGAGAATATATGCCTAAAATTGCTGGTGTAGATATTCCTGAAAATAAACCTGCAGAAATAGCTTTAACTTATATTTATGGTATTGGAAGGACATTAGCTCAGAAAGTATTAACTAAAGCCGGTGTGGATTGGTTTAAAAAGGTGAAGGATTTAACTGAAGAAGAGATTAATAAAATAAGAATGGTAATTGAAAGGGAATGTAAGGTAGAGGGAGATTTGAGAAAGGAAATTAGGCAAAATATTCAGAGGCTTATTTCTATAGGGTGTTATAGAGGACTTAGACATAAAATGGGGCTTCCTGTAAGAGGGCAGAGAACGAGATCTAATGCAAGAACTTGGAAAGGTCCAAGACCTGGTTCATTAAGAAGAAAGAAAAAATAAGAGGAGGAAATAAGTGGCTAAACCAAAAACAAAGAAAAAAAAGATAAAAAAAACTGTAAGTGAAGGAATTATTCATATTCACTCTACTTTTAATAATACTATTGTTACTATTACCGATCGATTGGGTAATACTATTGCATGGGCAAGTGGAGGAACAGAAGGATTTAAAGGAACAAGAAAAGGAACTCCTTTTGCTGCTCAATTAGCCATGCAATCTGCCTTAAAAAAAGCACAAGCTTATGGATTAAAATCTGCATGGGTATATGTAAAAGGTCCTGGACCAGGAAGGGAAGCGGCTTTAAGGGCTCTTCAAGGTTCAGGAATTAAAATTACTTTGATTAAAGATGTTACTCCAATTCCTCATAATGGATGCCGTCCCCCTAAAAGAAGAAGGGTGTAAAAATTTAAAGGAGGTTATAAAAAGTGGCAAGATATACAGGACCAAAATGTAGATTGTGTAGAAGAGAAGGTATTAAGCTTTTTTTAAAGGGAGAAAGATGTTATACTGATAAATGTGCTTTTGAAAGAAGAAGTTATCCCCCAGGTCAACATGGTCCCTTACAAGTTAGAATAAAACTTTCAGACTATGGAATTAGATTAAGAGAAAAGCAAAAAGTAAAAAGGATTTATGGAGTTTCAGAAAAACAGATGAGAAAATATTATGAACTGGCTACTAAAGTTCCTGGACAAGCGGGACATAATCTTTTACAATTACTTGAAAGAAGATTAGATAATGTAATTTATAGGTTAGGTTTTGCTAATTCAAGAAGTCAAGCAAGACAATATGTTAACCATGGATTTTTTAAGGTTAATGGAAAAGATGTAGATATTCCTTCTTATTTAGTGAAACAGGGAGACATTATTGAACTTAAAGAAAAATATAGAAACAATCCTCTAATTAAAGAATCTTTAGAATCTGTAATAAGAAGAGGTATTCCTTCTTGGTTAGAACTCGATATAGATAATTTTAAAGGGATAATAAAAAATTTACCTACCAGAGAGGATATTACTATGCCAATTCAAGAAAGCTATATTATAGAGTTTTATTCAAGATAATATTAAGAAATATTTAAAAAATTTTAAAAAGAGGATAAAGGACTTATGAAAAAAGAGGTGGAATTAATTAGACCTGAAAAAATCAAAATACATAAAGATAGTCAGTTCCCCTTTTATGGGAAATTTATTATTGAGCCATTAGAAAGGGGCTATGGGATTACTTTAGGTAATGCCTTACGAAGAGTTTTACTTTCTTCTATTCCAGGATATGCTATAACTGCAGTTAAAATAGAGGGAGTTCCTCATGAATTCATGAGTTTACCTGGGGTTTTAGAAGATGTTCCAGAAATTATTCTTAATTTAAAAGGTGTAAGATTTAAACTGAACGGAGAGGGGCCTTTTTATTTTATTCTTGAGAAGACAGAACCTGGAGAAGTCAGAGCTAAAGATATACAAATAAATAAAGAAGGAGAAATCGTTAATCCTGATCATTATATTGCTACTCTTACTAAGGATGGAAAATTAAAAATGGAATTAAAGGTTGAGAAGGGAAGAGGCTATGTACCTGCAGAATATAGTAAAAATCAAGAAATAGGTACAATTCTAATTGATGCCATATTTTCTCCCATTACTAAAGTAAATTTCTCAGTGGGACAGGCTCGGGTAGGTAAGAGCAGTGATTATGATAGTTTAATAATGGAAATTTACACTGATGGAACTATAGATGCTAAATCAGCTCTTCTTTATGCTGTAAAAATTTTAATAGAACAGCTTATGGTATTTATAGAAGAAGAAAAAATCTCTTTAGAATCTAAAGTCTCAGAAACACTAGCTTTAAATAGTATACTTAATTTAAACATTGAAGAATTGGATCTTTCAGGTAGAGCCTATAATTGTTTAAAAAATGCAGGTATAAATTATATAGGGGAGTTGGTACAAAAAACAGAGACGGAACTTCTTAAATTAAGAAGTTTTGGCAAAAAATCTTTAGATGAGATAATAGAAAAATTATCTAAATTTAATTTAAGACTGGGGATGAAGGATATTAAGTGGAAAATACCTAAAGATTAAATTCTGAAACAAGGAGAGAAAGATGAGGCATAGAAAAATTAGTAGAAAACTTGGCAAAGATGTAGAACATCATTGGGCTATTTTAAGTAACCAAGTAAAAGATTTATTAAAACATGGGAAAATTGTTACTACACTTGCCAAGGCTAAAGAATTAAGGAGAATTGCTGATAAAATGATAACCCTTGCCAAAAAAGGAGACCTTGCCTCAAGAAGAAGAGCGCTTGCTTTTATTAAAGATAAGAATATAGTAAGAAAACTTTTTTCTGAAATTAGAGAAAAATATATAGATAGACCTGGAGGATATACCAGAATTGTTAAAATAGGTCAAAAAAGAGGAGATGGAAGTAATATTGTTGTTGTAGAATTGGTTGAAGAAAAATTAAGTATGAGAGAATCTAAAATTAAGAAAGAAAGAATTAAAAAGGTTTTAGAATTTCTTGAAGAGAAAAAGAAAAAATATGGAATTTCTCAATCAAAGGAATCTCAACAAGGCAATGGATCACAATCTTAATTTTTTGAATGGTATTAGAATTTAACAAAAATCTTGGGTTCAAATTTTTTGATCTTCTTAAATTTCCATCTCAAGAAAAAAAATTAATTATTTCTTTTTTAAGAAAATTTAAAAATAGAGAAGATTTTTATTTAACAGGTGGTTCTGTAAGAGCTATTTTTACTTTAGAACCCATTATTGATGTGGATTTAACCGTAAAAGAAGATATAGATTCCTTAATATATTTTGCTAAAAATTACTTAGGGTATAAATTTGTTCCTTTAGCTCCGGATTTAGGAATGTACAGGTTAGCTAAAGGTAAAAATACTTTAGATTTTACTATTTTTAGAGGAGCAACTATAGAAGAAGATTTAAGAGAAAGAGATTTTACTTTTAATGCTATGGCTATTCCAGTAAGTTCTCTCTTTGAATTTAAGATAAAAATAATAGATCCTCTTTCAGGATACGAAGATTTGAAAAGAAAAATAATAAGAGCTATTGGAGAAAAAAATATTGTAGAGGATCCTTTAAGAATATTAAGAGGGTATAGATTTTTTGCTTTGAGGTTAGGAGAAATAGAAAAAAATACAAGAATTTTATTTCAAAAACATAGAAAATTGCTTAATTTATGCGCTAAAGAAAGAATTTTACAGGAATTACTATATATTTTGCTTTCTGAAAATACTTATAACACTTTTAAATTAATGGATGAAGATAAAGTACTTTATGAAATTTTTTCATATATAGAAAAAACAAAAGGGGTTCCGCAGCCTACCTTTCATCATCTAGATGTAAAAGACCATCTTCTTGAATCTCTTAAATGGTCTGAAGAAATACTCAAAGATCCAAAGAAATATTTAGGGATTGAAAAATCAGATAAATTTTCAGAAGAAGATTTTATCATTTCCGTTAAGCTTGCCAGTTTATTTCATGATCTTGGTAAAGCTTTTACTTTTGACATAAAAGAAAGGATAACCTTTTATGGTCATGAAAAGGTTTCAGCTGTTCTTTTTAAAGAAATGGCAGAAAACTTAAGATTTAGAAAAGACTTGATTAATAAAATTTACCTTATTATTAAAAATCACATGAGACCTTTTCATCTATTAAGAGAGAAACAAGAAAATAAGCTTACTTTAAAGGCTAAAAGAAATTTGATTAAAGATATACCTTATTTAGAAGAGCTTTTTGTAGTTTGTATGGCAGATTCTTTAGCTAGTCAAGGACCTGATAAGGAACCTGATTATGAAGAACAACTGAGAGGTTTATTTGAGGAATTATTTAAATTAAAACAAGAGCTTGAAAAAGAATATAAAAAACAAAGAATTGTTACAGGGTACGATTTAATTGATCTAGGATTTAAACCAGGACCTATATTTAAGGAAATATTACAAGATATAGAAATTCAATTTTTAGAAAAAAAACTTAATTCTAAAGAAGAAGCTTTAAAATACATAGAAGAAAAATATGGACCCAAATCTTAGTACCTTATAAACCTTGTAAATTTTAAAATTTAAGTTAAGCTAAAATGTAGAAACTTTAAAGATAAGAGGAGAGAGGATGAAGGTAGAACTTCAGGAACTTAACGAAGTTGAAAAAATTCTAAGAATAGAGGTTCCAAGTGAAAAGGTTAGGGAGATTGTAGAAGAAGTAACTAATCAAGTTAGGAAAAAAGCTAAAATTAAAGGATTTAGAGAAGGTAGAGTTCCTCTTTATCTTCTCAAAAGATTTTTTAGGGAAGAAATACATGAAAAAAGTGTAGAAAAAATTATACAAAGTACTTTAAATCAAGCTATTAAAGAAACCAAAGTAGAACCCCTTTTAAGACCTAGAATTGAAGAATTTGGAGAATTAAAAGAAGGAGAACCTTTTATTTATTCGGTCTTAGTAGAGATAAGACCCTCTTTTGAGTTAAAAAGAGAAGACTATATAGGAATAGAAGTTGAAGGAGAACCTGATACTGTAGAGGAAGAAGAGGTTAACAGAATGTTAGAAGAGGTAAGGTATTCTTTTTCAGAATTAAAAAGGGTTGAGAATAACGAACCTATCAGAGAAAGAGATGTGGTAGTTATAAAATTTAATGCTTATGATGGAGAAAATCTGATTCCAGGTCATCAAGCTGAGGCATTATTTATAGATGTAGGAACAGGGGAATTTAATGAAAAAATAGAAAAAGAACTCATTAATAAAAAAGAGGGTGATAAATTAAGTGTAGAAGTTGAATATCCAGAAGAAGGTCTTAATCCACTTTTAGCTGGTAAAAAGGTTAAATATGAGATTGAAATAAAAGAAGTATATAAAAGAGAATTACAAGAATTAAATGATGATTTTGTGAAAAAATTAAATATGGGGTATGAAACTGTTGAAAGTTTTAAAGAAAGTATAAAAAATAAATTATTAGAAGATAAAAAGAGAAGGAATGAGAGTAAATTAAAAGAAAGAATTTTATCTAAAATTTTAGAACGGGTTGATTTTCCAGTGCCTAATAGATATATAGAATTAAAACTTCATCAGCTTTTAGAACAAATTAGACAAACCTTAGAAAGAGATGGTTTTAATTTTGAGAAGCTTAATATTTCTATTGAAAAATTAAAAGATAAACTTTACCCTGTAGCTGAAAGACAAGCTAAAGAAGAAATATTATTGGAAAAAATAGCAGAAATAGAAGATATTAGAATTCCTCAAGAAGAAATAGATAAAACGGTTGAGGCTATTTCAAAAGGATTAAATGTATCTTTAGAACAAGCAAGAGGAATTGTTTATTTTAATATTATACCTAAAAAATTAGCGGAAAAAACCTTGCAATTTTTAATTGAAAATGCTAAACCTATAATAAAGGAAAGTTAAAATATGGCTTATTATATCCCCATTGTAATAGAACAAACTGGAAGAACTGAAAGAGCATATGATATATATTCTCGCCTTTTAAAGGAAAGAATAATATTTATAGGGACTCCTATTGATGAAAACATAGCTAATTTAGTAATAGCACAATTGTTATATCTTGAAGCAGAAGATCCTGACAAAGATATAATGCTTTATATAAACTCTCCAGGAGGTTTAGTTACTGCAGGTCTTGCTATTTATGATACTATGCAATATATCAAACCTGATGTGTGCACTATATGCGTAGGGCAAGCAGCAAGTATGGCTGCTGTTCTTTTATCTGCTGGAGCTCCTGGGAAAAGATATGCTTTAATTCATTCAAGAATAATGTTACATCAACCTATAGGAGCCTTCCAAGGTCAAGCTACAGAAGTAGAAATTCAAGCTAAAGAAATTTTACGTTTAAGAGAAATACTTAATGAAATCTTAGCTAAACATACCGGACAACCTAAGGAAAAAATAAAACAAGATACAGAAAGAGACTTTTATATGTCTGCTGAAGAAGCTCTTAAATACGGGCTTATTGATAAAATTTTAATTTCAAGATAAGGTGGTGAAATTATGAAAAGTTTTGGTAATGAGCCAAAATGTTCTTTTTGTGGTAGATCACAAAGTGAAGTAAAAAAATTAATAGCTGGTTCCTCAGCTTATATCTGTAATGAATGTGTAGAATTATGCAATGAAATTTTAGAAGAGGAGTATGAGAGAGTTAATCTTTACGAAGAAGGATATAAGGAACTTCCAAAACCAGCTGAAATTAAATTATATTTAGATCAGTATGTAATTGGTCAAGAAAGAGCAAAAAAAATCCTCTCTGTGGCAGTATATAATCATTATAAAAGAGTAGATTATCAAAATACTCATAAAAAACATGTTAAGGATGTGGAACTTCAAAAGACCAATATTTTATTAATAGGTCCTACAGGGTGTGGAAAAACTTTAATGGCTCAAACTTTGGCTAAATTTTTAAAGGTTCCTTTCACTATTGCAGATGCTACTCCTCTTACAGAAGCAGGCTATGTAGGAGAAGATGTAGAAAATATTCTTCTTTATTTACTGCAGGCTGCTAATTATGACTTGGAATTAGCTCAGAAAGGAATTGTTTATATAGATGAAATAGATAAAATTGCTAAAAAAGGAGAGGGTCCTTCTATAACAAGAGATGTTTCAGGAGAAGGAGTTCAACAAGCACTTTTAAAAATTTTAGAAGGAACAATAGCTAACATCCCTCCAAAAGGAGGAAGGAAACATCCTCAACAAGAATATATAAAAATGGATACCACTAATATTTTGTTTATTTGTGGAGGTGCCTTTGTTGGTTTAGAGGATATTGTTAAAAAAAGATTGGGTAAAGGTTCTATAGGTTTTGGAGCACAGATCAAAAATGTGAAAGATTTAACATTAGGAGAAATTTTATCTAAGGTTCAACCTGAAGACTTAATTAAATATGGATTTATTCCGGAATTTGTAGGTAGACTGCCAGTAGTTGCTACTCTTGATGAACTTACTGTTGATGACCTTGTAAGAATATTAGTAGAACCTAAGAACTCAATTATAAAACAATATCAAAAACTTTTTGAAATGGAAGGGGTAAGTTTAAAATTTACAGAAAGCGCTCTTAAAGTAGTTGCTGAAGAAGCAGTAAAAAGAAAAACAGGAGCAAGAGGGTTAAGATCTATTATTGAAGAAGTAATGGTAGATGTAATGTTTGAAATTCCGTCTTTGAGAGATGTGAAAGAATGCATAGTTACAGAGGAAGTAATCTTGAAAAAAGAAAGACCGATCTTAATATTTAATAGAAAGAAAAAAGTAGAGGAGGGATAATAAATAATTATGAATGAAAATCTTAAAATTTTACCTCTCTTACCTTTAAGAGAAATAGTGGTATTTCCATATACTGCAGTTCCTCTTTTTATTGGAAGAATAAAAAGTATTCTTGCAATTGAAAATGCTTATAATAAGGATAAACTTATTTTTCTTTCTGCTCAAAAAGATGCTAAATTAGATAATCCTTCAGAAGAGGATATATATAAAATTGGAACAATATGTAAAATAATTCAACTTTTAAGACTTCCTGATGGTACATTAAAAATATTAGTAGAGGGATTAAATAGAGGTAAAATAGTTAGATTTTTACCTAATCCAGATTATTTCTTAGTGGAAGTAGAATTGAAAACTGAAGTGATTGAAACAGATTTAGAAATAATTGCACTTCTTAAATTTTGTAAAGAATCTTTAGAAGAATATTCCAACTATAATAAAAAGTTTAATCCTGAAACTGTAAATAATCTTTTAAATATTGAAGATCCTGCAGAATTTTCAGATAGGCTAGCTGCAATTTTAAATCTTAAATTAGAACAAAAGCAAAAACTATTAGAAAATATAAGTGTGAAGAAACGTTTGGAATTCTTACTTAATTATATTAGAGGAGAAATTGAAATTATAAAAACAGAAGCGCGCATTAGGGAAAGAGTTAAAAAGCAGATGGAAAAGACTCAAAGAGATTATTATCTTCATGAGCAAATGAAGGCTATTCAAAAAGAATTAGGAGAAAGGGAGGATGGGAGAAGTGATCTAGCAGAATTAGAAAAAAGAATGAAAAGGAAAAAACTCCCTAAAGAAGTTGCAGAAATAGTGAGAAGAGAATACAAAAAACTTTCTTTAATGTCTCCTATGTCTGCAGAAGCAACAGTAGTTAGAAATTATATTGATTGGCTTCTGAGCCTTCCTTGGTATGAAAAAACACAAGATAATATAGATATTGAAAGAGTAGAAGAACTTCTTAATAAAAATCATTATGGCTTAGAAAAACCTAAACAAAGAATAACTGAACATTTAGCAGTTCAAAAGCTTACTAAATCTATAAAAGGGCCTATTCTTTGTTTTGTCGGTCCTCCTGGAGTAGGTAAAACTTCATTGGCAAAATCAATTGCCGAAGCAATTGGAAGAAGATTTGTAAGAATTTCTCTAGGTGGAATAAGAGATGAAGCTGAAATAAGGGGACATAGAAGAACTTATGTAGGAGCTTTACCTGGTAAAATTATTCAAGGAATGAGAAAGGCAGGCACTATTAATCCAGTTTTTTGTTTAGATGAAGTAGATAAAATAGGAATGGATTTTAGAGGTGACCCAGCAGCAGCCCTTTTAGAAGTTCTTGATCCAGAACAAAATCATTCTTTCCAAGATCATTATTTAGAAGTAGGATATGATTTATCAAAAGTACTTTTTATTACTACAGCTAATACTTTATATACCATTCCTCCTGCTTTACTTGATAGAATGGAAATTATAGAACTTCCTGGTTATACTGAAGAAGAGAAATTAGAAATTGCAAAAAATTACCTTCTTCCCAGACAACTTCAAGCTCATGGATTAGATCCAGAGAAAGTTCCCTTGAGTGATAAAATAATACTTGAAATTATTAGAAAATATACAAGAGAGGCAGGTGTTAGAAATTTAGAAAGAGAACTTGCAACTATTTGTAGAAAAATAGCTAAAGAAGTAGCCAAAAATCCTGAAGAATTTAAGCCATTTAAAATCAATATTTCTAAATTAGAAGAACTTTTAGGAATACCTAAATATAGATATGGAGTAGCAGAAGAACAGCCTCAAGTAGGTATAGCTACAGGACTTGCTTGGACTGAAACAGGAGGAGCTTTACTTCAAATAGAAGCAGTAATTATGCCTGGTAAGGGGAATTTACAAATTACAGGAAAGCTTGGAGAGGTAATGCAAGAGTCTGTTCAAGCTGCTATGAGTTATGTAAGGTCAAGAGCTCTTCAATTGGGATTGCCTTTTGACTTTTACAGAAAAATAGATATTCATGTTCATGTACCTGAAGGAGCTATCCCGAAAGATGGTCCAAGTGCAGGGATAACTATTGCAACAGCTATTATCTCAGCTTTAATGAAAATTCCAGTTAAAAATACAGTTGCTATGACAGGTGAAATAACCCTAAGAGGTAGGGTTCTTCCAATAGGAGGATTAAAAGAAAAATTACTTGCAGCTATAAGAGGAGGTATAAAGACTGTTATTATTCCAAAAGAAAATGAAAAAGAACTTAAAGAAATAAATCCAAATATACTTAAAGGTCTTGAAATTATATTAGTAGATAACATGGATGAAGTTTTACAAATAGCCCTCCTTCTTGATGATCCTTCTAAGTTATTTAAAGAAGCTCCCTCTCTTGATATATGGGAACTTATGCAACTCCAAGAAAAAATGAAAGATCAGTCTGTTACTTTAGAACACTAAAATTTTATTGATTCATTTTACTAAGGAATTCTTTATTACTTTTTGTATCTTTCATTTTTTCAAGTAAAAATTCCATACACTCTACAGGACTTAAGGGTGAAAGAACTTTTCTTAATAACCAAACTTTATGAAGTATATTTTCTGGTAAAAGCAATTCTTCTTTTCTTGTTCCACTAAGATGAATATCTATAGCAGGCCATATTCTTCGGTCAGCAAGTCTTCTATCTAATACTATTTCTAAATTACCCGTTCCTTTAAATTCCTCAAAAATTACTTCATCCATTCTACTTCCTGTATCAATGAGACAAGTAGCAATAATAGTAAGACTTCCTCCTTCTTCTATATTTCTTGCAGCCCCAAAAAATCTTTTTGGTTTGTGAAGAGCATTAGCATCAATTCCTCCAGAAAGCAGTTTTCCACTTGAAGGAACCACTGCATTGTAAGCTCTGGTAAGACGGGTTAAACTATCAAGAAGAATGACTACATCATATTTGCATTCTACTAATCTTTTAGCTTTTTCAATAACGATTTCAGCTACTTGAGTATGTTTTTGAGGAGGTTCATCAAAAGTAGAGCTTATAATTTCTGCTCTGGGAACAATTCTTTGCATTTCAGTAACTTCTTCAGGTCTTTCATCAACTAAAAGAATAATAAGATGAATTTCAGGGTAATTGTGAACTATTCCATTAGCAATGTTTTGTAAAAGAACAGTCTTTCCTGTTCTTGGAGGAGCAACTATTAAGCCTCTTTGTCCTTTCCCTATAGGAACAAATAGGTCAATAATTCTAGTAGAATAATTTTCTGGATCTGTTTCCAGTCTTAACCATTTATTAGGATGAACAGGAGTTAGATGGTCAAAAGGAGTTCTTGTTTTTACTATTTCTGGAGGATAATAATTAACTTTTTCAATTTTAGCTAAAGCAAAATATTTTTCTCCTTCCTTGGGTTGACGAATATATCCTAAAATAGTATCTCCGGTTTTAAGTCCAAATTTTCTTATTTGAGGAGGAGAGACATAGATATCTTCAGAACTTGGAAGATAATTGTAATCATTGAATCTTAAAAACCCAAATCCTTCAGGTAAAACTTCCAAAACTCCCTCAACAATAACTTCTACCTCTTTATTAAGAAGATTGCTTATAATTTGATAAATTACCTCGGATTTTTTATAATAATTATAGATATTTTCTATACCTAATTTTTCTCCTAAACTATAAAGCTCAGAAAGCGATTTTCTTCTAAGTTCAGAAAGATAAACAGGGGAAATAATTTCTTCTGGTAAGGCTTCTACGGATGCTTCTTTCCAATTTTCAGAAACTATTTTTCCATTAGTTATTTGATCCATACCTACTCCTTTAATTTTGATTTTTAAATAAGATATCCATTTAACTAAGATATCTTATTCGGAATTATAAGATCTTATAAATTAAATAAGAGTAAAAGCTCCCCGGGCAGGACTCGAACCTGCAGCCTATGGGTTAACAGCCCACCGCTCTGCCAATTGAGCTACCGGGGAATTTTTTCAATTTTCTAATTTTTAATTATCGGTAATTAAATAATAAAATGAAATCTCTTTTTGTCAAGAGCTTTGGGAAATTTAAAAAGTTTGCAAGAGTTAAAAGTTGTGATATAAAAAGAAAAGAATTATATTTTAAAATATGGCATATAGATGGTTTCCTCCATCAAAAATACATAAACCCCTTTGGGAGGGAGAAATGGTTGAAAAAATAGAGTTAGAAAATGGTCTTATTTTAGAAATATGGAATTATTCTCGTAAACTTGCAGGAGATCGATGGTTAGTAGGTTTTCTTGCTCAAATAAGTATAATCCCTTCAGAAAAAGATTTTTCAAATTCTGAATACTATAACAAATTTTTGAAGAGAACTGATGGAAAGGTTTATTATCGGTATAGGAAGGAAAGACATTTTGTTCCAGAGGATGCTGTATCAAATATTTTTTTTAATATAAAAGAAAATTTTTTAAAAGCTGCTCTTCCTTATTTATCTCATCCGGATTTTAAAGAAAGACTACTTAAACATGAAGTAAAACAGTTTGAAAAGCAGATAGATTGGGAAGAAGAAATTAGAAAAAAAGATGAAGAAACAGAGAAACTTGAAGAAATTTGGAAAGATAAAAAAATCTTTTAAAATCCACTTATGGATACTTTAAAAAATCTTATAAAAAAAAGTGAAACTAAAATTGTTTTAATTGTACTTGATGGGGTAGGAGATTTACCTTTAAAGGATGGTAAAACACCTTTAGAATATGCTAATACTCCCAATTTAGATAATTTAGCTAAAAATTCAGCTCTTGGGCTTCATATTCCTGTTGATTATGGGATTACTCCTGGAAGTGGTCCGGCTCATCTTGGAATATTTGGATATGAACCCCTCAAAATAAATATAGGAAGGGGAGTGTTAGAAGCTTTAGGTTTAGGTTTGGAGTTAAAAGAAACTGATGTAGCTGTGAGAGGTAATTTTGCTACAGTTAAATATGAAGATGGAATACCAATAGTAATAGATAGAAGAGCAGGACGTATCTCTACAGAGGAAAATAAAAACCTTATAAAATATCTTTCTCAAAAATTTTCTTATATAGAAGATGCTCAAATAATTTTAAAATCAGGAATGGAGCACAGATTTGTGGTAATTTTTAGATTTCCTTATAAAATTTCTTCTGAAGTAGAAACTATCAATGATACAGATCCTCAAGTAGTAGGTAAATCTCCCCTTAAGCCCTCTGGAAAGGGAGAATTAGCCAAAAAAGTATCTAAAATTGCTGAAATTTTTTCTGAAAGAGTTGCAGAACTTTTAAAAAATGAATCTAAAGCCAATTATGTTTTATTAAGAGGTTTTTCTGTAAAGCCTGAGCTTGAAACATTTGAGGAAAAATTTGGATTAAAAGCTTGTTGTATAGCTACTTATCCTATGTATAAAGGACTTGCAAGTCTTGTAGGAATGAAATTGATAGAGTTTGAGGGAATGGGTATCAGAGATGAAATAGAGACTTTAAAAATTCAATGGAATAATTTTGACTTTTTCTTTTTGCATATTAAAAAAACAGATTCAGCTGGAGAGGATGGGAATTTTGAAATGAAAGTAAAAATTATAGAAGAGTTTGACAGCTTTTTACCTGAAATTTTACCCCTTAATCCTTCAGTACTTTGTATTACAGGGGATCATTCAACCCCTTGTATCTTAAAATCTCACTCTTGGCATCCTGTTCCAGTATTAATTAGTTCTTCTTATGTATTAGGAAAAACCTCAGAAAGATTTACCGAGAGAGAAGCATTAAAAGGAGAATTAGGAATTTTTTATGCCCATAAGTTAATGCCTTTGCTTTTAGCTCATGCACAGAGATTGAAAAAATATGGTGCTTGAGGCTTGACAAAAATTTCAAATAAATTAGTATTACATTTCATAAAAAATTAACACTATGGATTACTTAAAATTTATAATTGATTACGGAATTATAGGGTTTTTAATTTTTCTAAGTATTCTTTCAATTGCTATAGCTATAGAAAGAATTGAGTATTATAGAAAAGTAGATCTTCAAAAATATTCAAATGTAAAAGAACTTGAAGCTGATTTGACAAAAGGATTATATCTTATTGCTACTATAGGTTCAAATGCGCCTTATATAGGACTTTTGGGGACAGTTCTTGGGATAATGCTTACTTTTTATACAATAGGGCAAGAAGGAATGGTGGATAGCAGAAAGATTATGGTAGGCCTTGCTTTAGCTTTAAAAGCAACTGCAATAGGTCTTTTGGTAGCTATCCCTTCAGTAGCATTTTATAATTATCTTTTAAGAAAAGTTAAAGAAAAAGTAATACTTTGGGAAATAAAAAATGGAAGAAAAGGAATTTAATTATATAAATGTAATTCCCTTAGTTGATATAATGCTTGTTTTGTTAACTATTGTACTTATTACTGCTACCTTCATTGTTCAAGGAAGTATACCTGTCAATCTTCCCACTTCAATTTATGGAGAAACTAAAAATATGAGAAGTTTGCAAATAACTATTGATAAAAATGATGAAATATTTTTAGAAGGAAGGAAAGTAAATTTAAATACTTTAGAAGAAATAATTAAAAATATAGATAAAAATTCTCAAATCTCCATCTTTGTAGATAAATCTTCTAAAGTCCAAAGTTTGGTTTCAGTGCTTGATATTTTAAAAAAGAATGAAATTAAAAGGGTTTTTATAAAAACAGAATTAATAAGATGATTAAATTAAAATCTTTTTTTATGTCCTTTTCTATACATTTTTTAACCTTTTTACTTTTAATTTTTTTGTTTAGATTTAGAGAGGAATCTTCAGCCAAGTATATAGAGATAGATCTTTCTTTAAGTAGTATTTCCACAGATTTAATTGAGGCTAAAAAAATTGATTTTAAAAATGGAGTATACAAATCTTTTCCTAAAAAGGAATTTAAAAATTTAGCATTTCAGAAAGAGAAAGGATATGAAATTACACAGGAAAAAATTTTCCGGTTTAAAGAAGAAAATTTAATAGGTACTTCATTTAAGGAGAAGATTGCAATTGATAAGGTTAATGATGAGGAAAGTGAAAATTTAGGGGATTTAGGAGGTAAAGATTTTGATAGACATCAGGGTATGATGGAGGGTGATAAAAATATTGGTATGATAAAAAGTGATAGAGAAATAAACAGTAGAAAGGAATTTTCAGAAAAGTCAATTGATAAGTTTCTTGCAGATAAACTTTCAATAATTTCTCAAATTGTTCAAAAAAATATTAATTATCCTTATATTGCCAGAAAAATGGGTTGGGAGGGTAAGGTGATTATTTCCTTTATTTTAACTAAAGAGGGAAAAATTGAGGATTTATGGATAGAAAAAACATCCGGATATGAAGTACTTGACAAAAATGCCTTAGAGACTATTCAAAAAGTTTCAAAATATTTTCCTATTCCACCTCTTGATGTTAAGATTAAACTTCCTGTTTTATATAGGCTTGAATAAAATCTTCATTGGTAACTTTGGTAAGGGTATCGGGTAATATTAGAGGTTGGTATTTCTACCCTTTTCGGGTTGATTGGGATAGATAATAATTGCTAGGTACTATTCTTCAGGTACGATTCTAGATGTAGTGGAGTTTCTGGAAGATGTTAGGCAAAATTAAAAACAATAGAGTTAAAAGCAGAGTGTAAAAGTTTTAATAGGGAGTTAATGGAATTAAATTCCGGTCTCAAATAATT
>CAYPPW010000010.1:1715-8157 GCA_964412755.1 uncultured Thermodesulfatator sp. | reverse complement strand
AGTGTAAAAGTTTTAATAGGGAGTTAATGGAATTAAATTCCGGTCTCAAATAATTGTAGTCTTTTCGCATTTTATTGACTTTATAAAATTTTTCAATAAAATTTTTAAAAAATAATTTGGAGGGATAATTATGAAAAAAATTTTAATGGTAAAATGTCAAATGATAAGTAATCAAAATTTATGCCCAGGAGATGCTAGATGTTTAGTGGCTTTTGCTCGTAAGGAGGGAGAGTTTGAAAGATATAAAAATGACGAAGCTCATATAATCGGGATAATTGATTGTGGAGGATGTGAAGGCAATAAAAATAGGGTTATACCAAGTTTAGCTCTCCTTAAAACTCAACTTGCTGCTTTAAACGAAAAACCTGATGTAATTCATATAGGAACTTGTATTATGAAATTTTGCAAAAGAAAAGATGATTTAATAGAAGCCATTAAAGAAAAAGCAGGAATTGAAGTAATAGAAGGGTCTCATCCCTATGTTCCACCCACTATTTTTGGAAGTTAATCAATAATTTTTAATCTTTATAACTTATATGCGTGTAGTCATAGTTGGTGCAGGAGAAGTAGGATATAATATTGCAAAATTTTTAACCTATGAAGGAATAGAAGTAATAATAATTGATAGAGATGGAGAAAGACTTAGGAAAATTTCTGAAGAACTTGACATTGCTGTAGTGGAAGGAGAAGGAAGTGATCCCTCAGTTTTTAAAGTAGCAGGTGCTAAAAATGCTGATCTTCTTATTGCTGTTACTAATAGTGATGAAACTAATATGATAGCTTGTTTATTAGGAAAGGCTTTATTTGGTATTACTCGAAGAATTGCTCGTATTAGAAATCCTGATTATTTTTTCAATAAAGAACTATTGGGGAAAAATTATCTTGACATAGATCCTGCTATTAATCCTGAATTTGAGACATCTAATGCTATTATAAAACTTTTAGAAGTTCCATTTGCTACAGAGGTTATTGAATTTGAAGGTGGAAAAATTTTGGTAGCGGGATTAAAAATTCCTAAAAATAGTATAGCAGTAAATAAAGATTTAAGGACTTTGAGAAATTTATTAAATAAAAATTTTGTAGTAGGAGTAATAAAAAGATATGAAGATATTATAGTACCCAGAGGAGAGGATATAATAAAAGAAGGTGATATATTGTATATTCCCTTAAAAAAAGATGAGTTTTTAGAAATTTCTCAGGGATTAGGAATAACTGGATATACTACAAAAAAAGTGATGATTCTTGGTGGAGGAAGAATTGGTTATTACATTGCTAAATCTTTAGAAGATAAAATTGAAGTAAAAATTATAGAAAAAAATGAAGAAAAATGTCAGTTTTTAAGTAAACATCTCAATAAAGCACTTATTCTTTATGGAGACGGAACAGATAAACAACTTTTAGTAGAAGAAAACATAAAAGATATGGATGCATATATTGCTGTTTCAGGAAATGATGAGATAAATATAATGGCTTCTCTTCTTGCTAAAAAACTTGGTGCAAAAAAAGTAATTGCTCTTGTGAATAAAACAGAATATATTTCTCTGGCTTATGAACTTGGGATTCAATCTGTTTTAAGTCCAAGACTTTTAACTGCAAGTATAATATTGAGATACTTAAGAAAAGGTGATATTTTATCCTTAACTGCAATTGCTGAAAATAAAGTTGAGATAATGGAAATACTTGGAAGTTATAGATCTTCTATCACAAATAAAGCTCTTAAAGATATCAAATTCCCTAAAAATACTGTGATTGGAACAATCGTAAGAGGAGGAGAAATAATTATTCCAACAGGTGAAGATGTAATAAAAGAGGGAGACAAATTAATTGTTTTTGTTCTTAAAGAGTCAGTTAAAGATGTAGAAAAACTTCTTACTTAAGGATTTAATGAATCTTGGTATAATAATTTATATAGTCAGTCTTTCTACTATAATTCTTTCTTTTTTTCTTCTTCTTTCTACAGGAGTTGCTTACTTTTACAAAACTTTTGAATTTTATAAGTTTTTGCTTTCTTTTTTTATAACTTTTTTTACTGGTATTTTAGGTTGTTTTTTCACAAGAAAATTCAGATATGAAGAATTAAGACATAGAGAAGCTTTTGCAACCGTTACTTTCGCTTGGATTACTGCAGCTTTTTTTGGAAGCTTACCTTATCTTTTCACAGGTACTTTAGAGTCTTTTACAGATGCTTATTTTGAGGCTATGTCAGGTTTTACTACTACAGGTGCAACTGTAATTGCTGATGTAGAAAGTCTTTCAAAGGGGATTCTTTTTTGGAGAAGTATAACTCAATGGATTGGAGGAATGGGAATAATTGTTTTTGCCTTAGCTGTACTTCCTTTTCTTGGAACTGGAGGTATGCAACTTTTTAAGGCTGAAGTTCCTGGGATTACAGTAGATAAATTAAAGCCAAGAATTGTTGATACCGCTAAAATACTTTGGTTTATTTATGTTGGAATAACTGCTTTGATTGTAATTTTGTATAAATTTTGTGGAATGAGCCTATATGATGCTATATGCCATGCATTTACTACTATATCTACAGGTGGCTTTTCTACCAAAAATAATAGTTTAAGCGGATTTAATAATCCTTTTCTTGAATATGTAGTGGGATTTTGTATGATATTAGGGAGTATTAACTTTACCCTTTATTATTTTTTGAGTAAAGGAGATTTTGAAAAAATTTTTAAAAATTCTGAATTAAGGTTTTATTTTTTTCTTTTATTAATTCTGATAATCCTTGTTTCCCTTAGTTTGAAATTAACCACTTATAAAACATTTGAAGAATCAATTAGATATACCTTTTTTCAAATAATTTCTATAATAACTACCACAGGGTATACCACAGCAGATTATGAAAAGTGGAATTTTTTCTCTCAAATTATAATTTTATTCATAATGTTTTGTGGAGGGATGATAGGATCCACTGCAGGTGGTATAAAAGAAATTAGGATTCATCTTATGTTTAAGCAAATTTATAAAGAATTTTATCATCTCATACATCCTCGTGCTATTATTTACATTAAAGTAGAAGATAAGATATTGAGTAAAGAAATACTTGAAAGCATATGGACTTTCATATTTCTTGCTTTAATTATATGGATATTAAGTAGTATTATTCTTGCTGCTTCGGGTTTAGATATAATAACATCTCTTTCTTCGGTAGCTTCAGCTTTAAATAATGTAGGTCCAGCTTTAGGCAAAGCGGGTCCTATAGAAACCTATGCTTTTTTCCCAAATTTGGCCAAGTGGATCCTTATTTTTTGCATGCTTATAGGAAGGCTTGAATATTATACAGTTCTTGTTCTGTTTATTCCAGCATTATGGAAGAAATAAAGGAAATTTAGGTTTCCATATTTTTTCTTTTTCAATAATATGTAATACTTCAAATCCTAAATCTTCTAAAGCTTTTGATATAAATCTTCTATGACATTTCCAAGGGAATTTTTCAGCACAAATAATACAAGTTAAAATATTTTCAGCTATATTTACTAATTCTTTAAAGGCTTTTTTGAAATTTTCGGTTTTCATATAGTTATTGTATTTTTCTATTCTATAGCCTCCTAAGTTTTCAAAATGATAGTAGAGAATATTATGATTTTTAAGAAGTTTTTTAAGATTTTCCTTTTTAAAATGTGAAAATCTTTGAGAAACAGGCCATCTTCTTACATCAGCTACAGCGGAAATATTGTAAAATTTCAAAATTTCTATGAATTCTTCAGGGCCTCTGTTAGAAGTACCGAGGGTGTATATAATCATTATAGTTTATTTAGGAAAATATAGTTTTTTAGAAGAGAAAGTAAAAGCTTTTCCTCCCTTATGAAGAGGAAGTCTCCAAAATTCCTGATATCCATACTCATCAAAATTTGTAGCTTCCCAATTTTTAACTTCCCCTACATAAAAAAATACCTCTCCTATTTCTATTTCTTTTATTACTTTACACTCTAAGTTAGCCAAAGTATTTTTTAATAAAGGAACTTTCAAAATTTTCCCAGGTTTGATTTTTAACTTAAAAGCTTCAACTTTGTTTATTTCTTTTCCACTTGAAGAACCCACTTTCCATATGAGTTCAAAATCTTCTGTTATATTTACTGAAAATTGTTTATATTTTTGAATAAGTTCATGAGTGAAATGTTCTTTATCACAGGCAAAGCCTACTGAAGGTATATCCTCTGCAATAGGAGTAATCCAAGAACAAGCCATAAAATTTACTTCTCCCTTTTCTACATCACCACTTCCTATAATAACTACAGGTCTTGGATGAAGGGTTCTATAAAATTTCATAACCTTCTCCTTAAATTTTGTATTTGATTAAATATTAGTATAAAAATTTTTAGATAAAAATAAATATTTAAAAACTACTCTGGTTAAGTGGAATTGTTTGATTTTCAGAAGAAATTACATTTTCTTGAGAGTTTGATTCAGGAGAAGGAATTTCACCAGATTTATTTTCTTCATTTAATACGGATTTTGCTTCGGTTTCTACTTCTTGATATTCTTCTTTTATAATTCCTCTTTTTTTCATTATATAGTAAATAAGTTTAGCCCTTTTTTGAATATAATAAGTTGGTTTCAGAGGATTATACTTCAGTGGATTAGGTAAAATAGCAGCTAAAAGGGCAGATTCCCAGGGACTAAGGAGAGATGAAGATTTTCCAAAATAATATCTACTCGCAGCTTCTATCCCGAAAATACCTTCTCCCCACTCAGCTATATTTAAATAAAGTTCAAGAATGCGTTTTTTACTAAGAGTTTTTTCTAACCGAAAAGTAAGAATGGCTTCTTGAATTTTCCTTATTGGATTTTTGGAAGGATTTAAAAATAGGTTTTTGGCAAGTTGTTGTGAGATTGTGCTTCCTCCGTATTTAAGTTTTCCTGTTTCTATGTTTTTTTCTATAGCTGCCATTATTGCATCAATATCAAAACCTTCATGTTGATAAAATTTATCATCTTCCGCAATAAGAACTGCTTTTTTAAGGTAAGGAGATATTTTATTTAAAGGTATCCATATTTGTTTAATTTTAATCTTTTTCCCGCTTTTTTCCCATTGTTTTAAACGATATTTCATCATTGCAGTTAATTTTGGGTTTTCTTTTTTTAGATGAGAAATAGGAATTAGCAGGGGATAAAGAAATATATAAGTAAACAAGATAAAAACTAATATAATAAATAAGACTTTTAATTTTTTCATTTTTCTTAAATTTTTTAGCAAATTTAAGAAACAAAATATAATCTTAAATATTAAAAATAAAAGAGATAATAGCTTGACGTATATAATAAAGTTTTTTATTATATAATAAAGATTTTTTAAAAATATTTTTAAAGGAGGTTTAATTATGTCTTATCAGGCAAAGGATTATTCAAAACTTATAGGAATGCCAGGATTTAGTGAAGTTTTACTCAAAAATCATTTTGCCCTTTATCAGGGCTATGTAGCAAATACAAACAAACTTCTTGAGATACTCGGTTCTATGCAAAAAGAAGGCAAAACTGCAACTCCTGAGTATGCAGAGCTTAAAAGAAGGCTTGGATGGGAATGGAATGGTATGAGACTTCATGAATATTATTTTGAAAATCTCGGAGGAGATGGGAAATTTCCTGAAAATGGGAAATTAGCAAAATTAATAAATGAAAATTTTGGCAGTTTTGAAAACTGGATAAAAGAGTTTAAAGCTACAGGAACAATGCGTGGTATAGGATGGGTAATCCTTTATCAGGACTTACTTACAGGAAAACTTATTAATTTCTGGATTAATGAACATGATGTAGGGCATCCATCAGGAGCAAATCCTCTAATTGTTATGGATGTATTTGAACATGCTTTTATGATTGATTATGGGCTTAAACGTGCAGATTATATAGAAGCTTTTTTTAAAAATATTAATTGGCAAGAAGTAGAAAAAAGACTTAAATAAAATCAAAGTTAATATACCCAAAAATTTTTGAATTTCCTTAAATATTCTTATTTCTATAAGGCTGTATAATATATTTATAATTGCTCAAATAAGTACCCTATTTTGAAGCATCATTTTACAACAATAACCGATACAAATTCATTGGTAGCCCGAGCTTGCTTCCGGTTCCGTTATTTACCTCAGATTTTTATAAATATTAGAACCAGGATAGTACTATTAACTTTGGGGTATAGCAACTGGAAAGGAAATTTAGAACACTAAAGGGAAATGAGGGAACAATCATTTCTATTGTTTTTTTCCTGATGACCAAATTCTTGTCTCTATGGATGAAAAAAGTATTGTTAAGCTTTGGTATGTAGCGATCGAGCAATAAATAAGAAGATTTGAAGACATTTTATCAGTCGGTTTGGAACCTGGTTCTAAGGGTATGTTTGTATTTCAGCATTAAGCCAAACTTGACACAACTATTTTACTTTTTTCTGTTACTTGAATCTTCTGCCACTCTAAGTAGCCCTGAATAATTCTCTTTC
>CAYPPW010000010.1:0-1615 GCA_964412755.1 uncultured Thermodesulfatator sp. | reverse complement strand
AATTGGAGATCTTGTAGAAAATTTAGTTGCTTTATGTGCTCCAGAAATATTTGGTGAAAAATCTGTAGTAGTGAGGGTAGGTTCTGATAATTATCCTTTTGATTTGCTGATCTTTCCTACAAAAGAGAATTTTGAAAAGGTAATAGCTGTCTCTGTAAAAACTCGTGCGATTGGAAATAAAAAGTTACCATCTGACATGCTTTTGCCAAAAAATTTTAGCTCTTATAAATTAGAATTTTGGATAGCCGCAGTAATTTATTCTATATCAAAAAATACAATATCCTTTGGAGTATATTTTGCTCCTTTAAGTGAAATTCTTAAAGAAAATTTTATAAAAGAAAAAAGAAAAGGTAAACATTTTTATGTTAAACCATATATTAAATATGCTCAGAAACGTGGATATTTTTTTGAGTCAAAAGATCTTTGGGAGCATATCTACTCATAAGTTAGTCTTAAACTCTTAAAGGTTTGAAAAGTCTGCAATACTGAGGAATGCCTATAAAGATAAAAAGCTTCTCAGTCTCAAACTTAGGGAGGGCATAGCCCTAAACTTCAAGCTTTTTATTATGTGGATGAGTTTTATATCGTGGATCATAAATCAAAGAGTGGTAATATTATTATCCTATTCCCTTCATGAGTTTAGTACAAAGAAATTTTTATTGACTAAACTCTTAGACTTCATGACACTTTTACATAAAATCTTAAAAAAAAGAGAAAAATTACAGATTTTCCATAGGTTTTCTCAGGTTTTTCCCCACTCAACACCTTTCTGAACAATGTATTTGTGAAGGTATGTCTCAGGTTGTGAAAATCTTCTTTCCAACACTTCTAAAACTTTCAGATTCAGAAGCACTGTATGTCTCTTTTTGTTCTTGTTTTTCTGGACCAAGAACAATACATTAAAATGTGAAGTCTATGATCTCCCATACCATGTTAAGTATTTCATTCTTTCTGACTCCGGTATTTAAAGCAACGATTATCATATCTTTAAGGAAGAATTTTTAATAGCCTTTAAGAATTTTTTCCTTTCCCTTTTTGCTTCCTTTATGAGAATAGGTTTTTTATAAAGTTCATGTTCTTTTATCCATTTGAATTGATCCATTGACCCAATCCCTGCATTTTATACTTTTCTATTGCCTCCAGATTAATTTTATTAATAGGTAATGGAAAACCAAAAATTTTGGAACTAGGAGGCTTGATGCTTTATATCTTAAATAGAAAGGGTTTTCTTGTCTCTTTTTACTAGAAAAGAAACCTTTCTATCAATTCTTCTATAACTGGAATGCTTTTCTTTTCTAAGTGGATATCTTTTCGGAGTGATTCTATTTATTTTATTTTTAGTTATCTTTGTTTAAAGAATTTTGGATCTCACTGAGAAGCTTATTTACAATTGTTTTAAGTGCTTTTTCTGAAAACTTCTCAGGGCTTTCTATTATTTTCCATACATATCTTCAGGTAGAGGTTTTTTTATCTCTTTAAACATTGTATATACAGTTTTAAAAATTTCGTTTGTGATAAACTTTCAAAAATTGGTGTGTTAGAAGGAAGTGATTGTTCCAAAGATTAGAAAAAACGCGCCCGGCAGGACTCGAACCTGCAACCTTTGGATTCGTAG
>CAYPPW010000009.1:0-36492 GCA_964412755.1 uncultured Thermodesulfatator sp. | reverse complement strand
CTTTTAATTTTAAAAGGTAATTGAGAATTTTCTATTTTTTCTTTTTTTGAATAAATTGATTTAGAAGATATATTTTCTTTTAAATGGAAATTAACTATTGAAAAATTTTTAGAGGATTCTATAGAGATATTTAAAATATAATGAATTTGAGGACTTTTTTCTTTTTCTTTTAAAGGTATTAATATCAATTGAGAAGTTTTTAAATTCTCTAAAATATTTTTTTCTGTTTCTCTTTTAAATTCTGAGGAAATTCCGGAACCCTTCCATTTTATAGGTAAAATACCTAATCTAATTTGAGCCAGACTTAGAGATGGTATGCCTATCAAAATCAAAATAAGCCAAAAATATTTTTTCATTTTTTCTGAGATAGATTTTTTTCTTTTTCTGCTACTAAGAGCCTGGTCTTTACTATAGTATCCGGAGTTAAGCTCATAGAATGTATACCACATTCTACCAAAAATTCAGCAAAATCAGGAAAATCACTGGGAGCCTGTCCACAAATTCCTATCTTTCTGTTATATTTTTTAGCAGTTTCTATTACCTCTTTTATTAATTTCTTTACTGCTGGGTTTCTTTCATCATAAATATGAGCAACAAGCTCTGAATCTCTATCAAGTCCAAGAGTTAATTGAGTTAAATCATTGGACCCTATTGAAAATCCATCAAAAACCTTTGCAAACTCCTCAGCTAAAATTACATTACTTGGAACTTCACACATTACATAAACTTCAAGACCATTTTCTCCTTGTTTAAGTCCATATTTCTCCATTACTTTTATCACTTTTTTCCCTTCTTCAGGAGTTCTACAAAAAGGAACCATAACTTTTACATTAGTTAATCCCATTTCATCTCTTACTTTCTTAATAGCCTTACATTCTAAAGCGAAAGCAGGCTCAAATTTAGGATCATAATAACGTGAGGCTCCTCTCCATCCTATCATAGGATTAGATTCTACAGGTTCATAAAGAAATCCACCTGCTAAATTAGCATACTCATTAGTTTTAAAATCTGAAAATCTAACAATTACTTCATTAGGATAAAAAGCAGCACCTATCATGGCTATTCCTTGTGCTAATTTATCTACATAAAAATCAGATTTATTTTTATATCCATAGGTTTTTTCTTCTATTAGAGAAACTAGCTTTGCTATTTTAGAATCTTCTTTAGCTTTTTCTTTTAATTTTTCATATTCAACTAAAGCAAGAGGATGGATTCCTATATGAGAACCTATAATAAATTCTATTCTTGCTAATCCCACTCCATCATTGGGAATTTGCCCTTGAGCAAATGCTTGCTCTGGAATTCCTATATTCATCATAATTTTAGTATTAGTAGAAGGGAGTTTCTCAAAATCTATTCTTTCTACTTCAAAAGGTATTAAACCTTCTAATACTCTCCCCTCCTCCCCTTGGGTACAATCTATAGTAATTCCCATTCCTGTTTTTATTAATTGAGTTGCTACTTCTGCTCCTACTATACAGGGAATTCCAAGTTCTCTTGAAACTATTGCTGCATGACAAGTTCTTCCTCCTTTATCTGTTACAATAGCAGAGGCTTTTTTCATAATAGGTTCCCAATCGGGATCTGTCATAGTAGTAACTAAAACCTCTCCTTCCTTAAAATTAGCTATTTCACTAACATCTAAAATTACCCTCGCTTTACCTTGCCCAATTTTACTACCCACTGCCTTTCCTGTACATATAACTTCCCCTTCTCCTTTCAATTTATAAACTTCATAATATCTTTGTTGTTTTATAGCATGAACTGTTTCTGGACGAGCTTGAACAATATAAAGTTCTCCTGTACCTATATTCACTCCGTCACCATCTTTTGCCCATTCTATATCCATAGGTCTACCATAATGCTCTTCAATAATAATAGCCCATTTTGCTAAGGTTAAAATTTCTTCATCACTTAACACAAATTTTTTCCTCTCTTCTTTTAAAGTTTTTACAGTTTTTATGGGATTATGAGGACTTCTACCATACACTATTTTAATATGCTTTTCACCAAGTTTTTTAGAAAGTATGGGTTTATATCCCTGTTTAAGCGTGGGTTTAAATACATAATATTCATCTGGATTTACTTTTCCCTGTACCACAGCTTCTCCTAAACCCCAGGAACCTGTAATATAAACTACATCTTTAAATCCGGTTTCAGTGTCAAGAGTAAACATCACGCCTGAACAAGCTACATCACTTCTTACCATTTTTTGAACTGCAACAGAAAGATATACAGAAAAATGATTAAACCCCTTATCTTCTCTATAAGAAATAGCTCTATCAGTAAAAAGAGAGGCAAAACATTTCTGTACCGCCTTTGTTACATTTTCTGTACCTCTGATATTAAGAAAAGTTTCCTGTTGACCTGCAAAAGAAGCATCTGGTAAGTCTTCTGCAGTAGCTGATGATCTTACCGCCACATCTACATTTTCAAAATAAATGTTTTCAAGTCTTATATAGGCTTTCTTTATCTCTTCTTCCAAATCTTTAGGCATATCTGCCTTTAAAATGAGATTTCTAATCTTCCTTCCTCTATTTTGTAGATCTATTACATTATGAGTATCAAGCCCTTTCAAAAGCTTTTTTATTTCATTATCCAATTTGTTTTTATTTATAAAATATTTATATGCTTCAGCAGTAATAGCAAATCCATAAGGAATTTTAATACCCTTTTCAGTTAGTTTTGAATACATTTCTCCTAAAGAAGCATTTTTACCTCCAACTAAAGGAACATCTTTATAAGAAATTTCATCAAACCAGAGAACAAAAGGTTTATCAGAACTCATTATTAGACCCCCTTTCAGGTGTTGTCTTTTTTCTAATTTGGATAATATCAAAATTTAAATTTATTGTCAAGATAAATACTACGATTGAAAATTGACTTTATACTTAGGTATGCTATCTTTTGAAATATGCCAGAAAAAATCATATGTACTAATAAAAAAGCTTATCATTTTTATAATATTGAAGAAACTTATGAGGCAGGGATTCAACTATTAGGATGTGAGGTAAAATCTTTAAGACAAGGCAGAGCAAATTTAAATGACAGTTTTGCTAAAATTATAAATAATGAAATTTTTTTATATAATTTTCACATAAGTCCTTATCCTCATAGTAGAGAAGCTAAAAATTTAGATCCCACAAGAACAAGAAAATTGCTTTTGAAAAGATCAGAAATTAAAAAATTAGCAGGTAAAGTTCAAGAAAAAGGCTATACTCTTATCCCTCTAAAAGTATATTTCAATGAAAGAGGGTTAGCAAAAATTGAACTTGCATTAGCTAAAGGAAAAAAGATTTTTGATAGAAAAGAAGAAATAAAAAGAAGAGATTTAGAAAGAGAAATAAAAAGAAAATTTAAAATTAAATGAAGCCTCTTTATCTCTCTCTAAAAGGCTTTGGTCCTTATATTTATACAGAAATTAAAGAGGAGGATTTTCTTTTTCTTACAGAAAATAGGCTATTTCTAATTTCTGGAGAAATAGGAGCAGGTAAGACTACTCTTTTTGATGCTATTTTATATGCTCTTTATGGAGAAGGAACTATTGAAGGAAGAACCCCAAATGATCTCATTTCCCATTTTATAAAAAACAAAACTATTTTATACCCAGAAATTATTTTCAAATTTTTTTTAGATGGAAAAACTTATAAAATTATAAAACGTCTCCCCTGGAAAGATAGACCAGAAAGTGTCTCTTTATGGATAGAGGATAAACTCTTCTCTACCAGAAAGAACGAAATAAAAGAAAAAATAAAAGAACTTTTTAGACTTGATGCTAAACAATTTAAAAAAGTTTTTCTTATTCCTCAAGGAGAATATAGAAAAATAATAACTGCTAAAGGAGAAGAAAGAGAACATTTATTAGAAACAATATTTGAAACCTTTATGTTTTCTCAATTAGAAGAATTTTTAAAGAATAGATTAAAAGAATTAAAAAACACTTATCAGACTCTAATCGAAAGAGAAGAGGATTTAAAAAAAATTGCAGGTATATCAAATTGGATTGAAATAAAAGTAAAAATTGAAAATCAAAAAAAAGAACTAGAAAAACTTGAACAAAAAAAGAGAGTTTTGGTAACTAAAAAAGAAGAAATTGAAAAGACAATAATAGAATATGAAAATTTTTTAAGGCTTTATCAAACTTTAAAAGAACTCTCTAAAAAACTTGAAGAACTAAAAAATAAAGAACCTGAAATAAAAGAAAAGGAAACGTTTCTTAATAAATTAAAAATAATAAGAGAATATTTAAGTGTTTATGAAAAAATTCAAATTTTGTGGAAAGAATTAAAGAACTATTATCAAAAGAAAAAAAATTTAACAGAAATATATAATAAAAATAAAGAAGAATATGAAAATCTTAAAAGACTCTTAGAAAATCTTAGCAATTCAGAAAAAGAAATAGAAATCAAAAAACACCAATTAGAAAAATTAAAAGAAATTAAAATTTATTTTGAAGAAAAAATACACTTAGAAAAATCTTTAAAGGAAATACACATTCAATTAGAAAAAAAGTTAAAAGATCAAGAAGAACTAAAAAATCAAATAAAAACTATTAAAACTCAGATAGAACATTATACCCAAATACTACTTTTACTAAAAGAAAAAGAGAGAATTTCAAAATTATTAAAAAGCTTTGATGAATATAAAATATTAATTAAAAAGCTGGAAATTTCAAAAAGTTTTATTGAGCAACTTAAAAAGAGTTATGAAAAGTTGGAAGAACTTAAAAAAAATTTAGAAATTAAAAATTATGCTCAGCATTTGAGAAATATCTTAAAATCTGGACAACCCTGCCCAGTTTGTGGATCTTTAATTCATCCAAATCCAATAAAACCTGAAAACTTTACAGAAAAAATTATCTCACTTGAGAAAGAATTAAAAGAAATGAAAAAAGCTTTAGAAAAAGAAAATGAAAATTTCTATTTGCTTAAAGCTAATATAGAAACTTTAGAAAGGGATATTCAATTTGAGGATGAAGAAATGCTTAAAAATGTTTATGAAGAGATTGAAAAAAAACTTTCCAATTTTTCTCCTGATGAAATTAAAGAAGTCTCAAAATTTTTAGAAAAACCTTATAAAAATCTTTTTGAAAAAGAAATAGAAAGATTTAGAAACAAGCTTAATTTTTTAGAAGAAAAAGAATTAAAAGAAAAGAAAGAAATAGAAGAACTCTCAACAATTAAGATATCCTTAAATGGTAAATTATCTGCCCTTAATCAATTTATAAAAGGTTATACATCCCCTCAAGAAATACAAAATTATCTAATTAAATTAGAAGAAGAGATTACAAGCTGGGAATATAATAAAAAAGTATTAGAAAATAAAGTAGAGTTCTATAAAGAAAACATAATAAAAATTGAAAGTGAATTAAATAATGTAAAGGAATTCTTAGCTAAACTTATTCCTGAATATAGAAAAAATCTATTTTCTATAAATGTATTAAGAAAAAGAAAGATTATAAGATCTTTAAAGGATTTGGAAAATCTCATTCCTAAGTTAGCTCAGATAGAGGAAATAGAAGAAGAAGTTAAAAATTTTTATTATGAATTAAATAAAATCCAAAATGTTATAGAAGAAAATAAAAAAAATTTGGAAATATTTTCCAAAAACAAATTAACAGAAGAACAAATATTTTTTTACATTAAAAATTTAAAAACACAAAAACAAGAAATAGAAGAATCTTTAGCAAGTATTAATCAAGGTATAGGAAGTTTAAATAAAGAAATTTCACAACTTCAAGAAATTTTAAATACCCTTTAAAAAATAAAAAAAGAGAAAAAAGAAATAGAATCTACATATCCCTCTTTAGAATTTTTAAGTTCCTTAATTATAGGAAGAAACAAAAAGGGAGTATCCTTTCATTCCTTTGTTCTTTCTATTTTTGCTCAGTTAATTTTAAAAAGAGCCAATTTATATTTTAAGGAATTTTCTTTTGGTAGATATAAATTTATAGAAGATGAAGTGCTTCAGAAAAAATTTAATTTAGAAATTTTTGATCATTATACAGGAACTAAAAGAGAGGTAAAAACACTTTCTGGCGGGGAATCTTTTTTAGCTACCTTATCTTTGGCTTTAGGAATATCGGATGTAATAATTCATCTTTATAGATCTCGTCCCTTTGAATCTCTTTTTATTGATGAAGGATTTGGAAGTCTTGACGAAAACACTTTAGAAAAAGTAATTACCATTCTTTTTAATTTAGCCAATTATAGTGGAAGAGTAATAGGAATAATATCTCATTTAAAAGAATTAAAAGATAAATTTCCTATAGTTTTAGAAGTGTATAAAGATCAGTTCAAGGGTAGTTATATAAAAATTAATAAAAAGTAAGTATATGAAAGTAGTTATCTTGGCAGGGGGAAAAGGGACAAGAATTGGTGGAAAAAAAGCATTAGTTACCTTTTTAGGTAAACCTCTTATTTATTGGGTTTTTCAGAAGGTTAAAGAATTTTCTTTTCCGGTATATATTTCTGTTAAAAATGAAGAACAAGCAAGAGAGATAGAATATGCACTTATTAAAGAAAATATTAAAAAAAGAGAATTTTTTTTTATAAAAGATTTAATCCCTGAAATAGAAGGACCTTTATCAGGTATCTTTTCTGCAGTTAATTTCTTACCTAAAAGTGAAATTACTTTATTTACAGCGGTAGATCAGCCTTTAATAAAAAGAGAGCTCATTAAATATTTATTAACTATTTCTTATATTTTTTGTGATAAATTTGTAATAACTATCAAGGATAAAGATAAAATTTTGCCCTTTCCTAGCATTTATCCATGTTATCTTGATAATGAAATAAAGGATTTTATTTTTTCTTCTCCTAAAAGAAGTCTTTTTAGATTTTTTTATTATTTAAAAAGTAAAGAAGCTATTCTTTTTATATATAATAATGTTAAAATAAATTCTGAGAATTTTATAAACATTAATACATTAGAAGAACTTAAAAAACTTGAACAATGTTTTTCCCAGAGATTGAGAATCCAGAAAATGTAAAAATTTTAATAGTTGATGATGATCCTGCAATTAGAAAAAATATTCAAGAAATCCTTTCTTTAGAAGGATATCAAGTATATACTGCTGAAAATGGTAAAATAGCTTTAGAAGCCCTTCCAGAGATTGAACCGGATATAGTATTAGTAGATTATCTAATGCCTGAGTTAGACGGGATCTCTTTGTGTAAAATTATAAAAAATAATCCAGATACTTTAGATATAGGAGTAATTTTAATTACTGCTGCTCATGATTTAGATACCAGAGTAAAAGGACTTGCTTCAGGAGCTGATGATTTTTTAAATAAACCTTTTTTTATTCCCGAACTTAAAGCAAGAATTCTTTCTTTATCGAAAATTAAAAAATATCGAGATTTTCTTAAAAATTATCAAATTATATTAGAACAGGAAGTAGAAAAAAAAACAGCAGAACTCCAAAAAACTTATTTAGAACTTCAAATAGCCTATAATGAAATAAAAGAACTTTCTTTAGAAATAATTCATAAATTAGCTAAAGCTGCTGAATATAAAGATGAATACACAGGATTTCATATTCAAAGGATTAGTTTTTATTCAACCAAAATTGCAGAATATTTAGGTTTAACAAAAAACCAAATAGAACTTATTCGATATGGTTCTCCTTTACATGATATCGGAAAAATAAGTATCCCCGACAATATTTTGTTAAAACCAGGTCCTTTAAATAAAGAGGAATGGGAAATTATGAAAAAACACACTATTATAGGAGCTCAACTTCTTGCTGGTTCAAAGATAAAATATTTAAGGGCTGCCCAAAAAATAGCTCTTTATCACCATGAAAAATGGGATGGAACAGGTTATCCTTATGGATTAAAAGAAAAAAAAATACCCCTTTTTGCAAGAATTGTAGCCATAGCTGATGTTTTTGATGCACTTACTTCCGATAGACCTTATAGAAAAGCTCTTCCAATTGAAAAAGCTTTTGAAATCATTAAAAGTAAAGCAGGAACTCATTTTGATCCTCAATTAGTCAAAATTTTTTTAGAAATAAAAGATGAGATTATTGAAATAAGAGAATTATTTAAAGATGAGAATAATCCTAATTTATTCGATATTTTCTAAAAATTCTTTCATCTTTAAAGCATTAGGTACTGCGTATCCTTCAGCAGTATTATCAAAATAAATAAAAGCTGAATTTATATTAAAAGATTTAATTTTTTCAGCTAAGGTTTTAAGTTCTTCTTCTTCATATTTAGAAACATAAAGTTTTTTGGAACCATGCATTCGAATATAAAGATAATTAGTGGTCTGAACTTCATACCAAGACGGATATTTCCCTGCACAATCAGAAAAACAAAGACATATTTTGTATTTCCTTAAAAGCTCTATAAATTCTTCATTATGAAAAGTAATATTTCTAATTTCAACTACATGTTGATAATCTGAAGAAAGTATTTTCAAAAAATTTTCTAGAAGTTCTTTATTATATTTAAATGAAGGAGGAAATTGAAAAAGAATAAGTTTCAATTTCTCTTTTAAAGGAGAAATAGATTTAAGAAAATTTTGATAGTCTTCTTCTACTTTTTTAAGTTTTTTTAAATGGGTAATGGTTTTAGGAGCTTTTGCAGAAAAAATAAAATTTTTAGGAGTTTCTTCATACCATTTTTTAAAAGTTTTAATGGTAGGAATTTTATAAAAGGTTGCATTTATCTCTACAGTATTAAAATATTGAGAATAAATGACTAACCAATCCTTTGGTTTACTTTCTGAGGGATATAAGAAATTTTTAAAGGAATAATAACTCCATCCGCAAATTCCAATATAATACTTGACTCCCATATTTTTAAAATTAAAATATTTTCAAAAATTTTAAAGAATCTTTGATTAAGGGTTTTAAAAACCAAAAGGATTTAAAATTATTTATTAAAAAATTTTTTAAAAAACATTTAAAAGGATTATCTCCAGAAACAAAAATTGAAATTAAAATTATTAAATTAAACCCACCTGAGGTTGTATTAAAATTTCCTTTTTACTCTGAAGGTAATTTAATAAGAGTAAATGAAGTTGATTTTTTATTGAAAGAATTAATGAAGTATAAAATAAATGCCCAGATTCAATACATAGATGATTTAGAAAATTTTGGAGAAAATTAAATGTTTCCTTATCCTCTATTAGTTCCCTCTTACTTAGAGGCTTTTATTTTAAAGGATTTAGATATAGATTTAAATATAATTGGAATAGGTCCTATTGAATCTGCTCTTTCTGCTTATGAAATTTTGTTGAGGAAAAAATCAAAAATAGCTTTTTTAACTGGTTGGGCAGGAGCCTATCCAGAAACTGGATTAGATGTAGGTGACATCACTATTGCTACTTACGAAGTATTAGCAGATTTTGGAAGAAAATACAACACTCATTACAGTAATTTTCCTCAAAATCTTGAAGTTTCCAATATTTTAGAATTAAATAATCCCTTTATGGAAAAAACTATTCATCTTTTAGAAAATTGCGGTTTTTACGTTAATGCAGGACCATTAGCAACAGTATGTTCAGCTACTTACGATATCAAAAAAGCTTATTTCATTAAAACTAAATATAATGTTTTAGCAGAAAATATGGAAGGATTCGGGGTGGCTAAAGCTTGTGAAAAACTGGGAATTTTTTTAGTAGAAATAAGAATTATAAGTAATCTTTTGGTAACTCCTGAAAAACAATGGAATAAAGATAAAGCAAATAAAATATTAAGAGAGGTCTGGGATTGTCTGATAAAAAATTGGAAATAGCCATTTCACCTTGTCCTAATGACGTATTCATAGTTTCGGGTATACTTTTAAAAAAAATTAAAAGCCCCCTTAACTTAAGTTTTCACTTTAAAGACATAGAAACTTTAAACAATTTAGCTATCAAAAAAACTTTTCCAGTTATAAAGGCCTCCTTTGCTATTTGGAATTTTATTTCAGAAGAATATGAATTATTACCAATTGGTTCAGCTATTGGATTCGGAGTAGGCCCTTTATTAGTAGGAATTAATCCTTATAAAATAGAAGATTTTTCTAAATTAAAAATAGTTATTCCTGGAAAACATACCACAGCTCATTTTTTATTTAATTTTTTTTACCCTTATAAAATTAAAAAAATTTTTACTAAATATTATAAGGTGATTCCCTATTTATTAAAAAACAAGGCTGAATTAGGAATTCTTATACATGAAGGAAGATTTGTTTATTCTAAATATGGTCTCTATAAAATAATTGATTTAGGTAAATTCTGGGAAAAAACTACTAAAACACCTGTTCCTTTAGGAGGTATATTTATAAAAAAAACACTCTCACCGGAAACTAAAAATGAATTGATTCAAATTTTTAGGGAAAGCATGCTTTGGGCTAAAAAAAATTGGAAAAAAGTTTTACCCCTTTTAAAAATTTATGCTCAGGAATTAGATTCTACTACTATAAAAAAACATGTTTTTACATATGTAAACGATTATACTTATCAATTGAAAAATTCTGCTTTAGAAAGCTTGACAATTTTAAAGGATTTCTTAAAAATTAAGAAGCCTTTAAAAGAAATTATCTGGGGAATTTAATTTTATGGAACTGTGGAAAATTTTCTGGCAAACTGGCTATGTAGGAAAAATCGTTCTTTTAGTTTTAATTTTTATGAGTATTCAAAGTTGGTATATAATTATTATTAATTACTTTAGATATAAAAATTTTAAAAACTTAATTTCAGAAATGGAATTGTTAATAAACAAAAATACGGATTTTTACTCTTTAGTTAAAATTGTCAAAGAACTAGAACCTCATCTTTTAGGGAAAAGTATTAAAAAAATGGTTGCCTCTTTTGGAGAAATTTATGAACATTATTTTGAGAAGGAAAATTTTAAAAAAGGAGAAAATATGCAAGTTGTACTTAGTTTAGCTGAAAAAGAATTAGAAGAGAAAATCTTAATAGAACGAGAAAATATAGTAATGAAAATTGGTAAAGGGCTGGGAATTCTTGCCACTGTTGGAAATACTGCTCCTTTTATTGGACTTTTTGGAACAGTATGGGGAATAATGAAAGCTTTTCATGATATTGGATTAAAAGGTAGTGCTAGTTTAGCAACTGTAGCTCCTGGAATTGCAGAAGCCTTGATTAATACTGCTATGGGACTTTTTTGTGCTATACCTGCTGTAATAGGTTATAATTATTATCTTTTAAAAAAAGAAGAAACTTCTAAATCTTTAGAATTAGTCTTAAAAAAATTAACCCTTACATTAAAAAAGGGATTTTTATATTCTAAGATATAAAAATTTATTGAATTTTGATAATTTTAGTATAAATTTATTTTGTTTCCTGAAAAGATATTAAAAGGAGGTAAAAATAAAATGGCTCCATTAAATATAACTGATCAAGATTTTGAAAAAGAAGTTCTTCAAGCTGAAGTACCTGTATTAGTAGATTTTTGGGCAGCATGGTGTGGCCCATGTAGATTAATAGCTCCTATTATTAATGAAATTGCTGAAGAAATGCAAGGAAAAATAAAGGTATGTAAATTAAATGTAGATGAAAATCCCATCACTCCAGGAAAATATGGAATTAGAGCAATTCCTACCTTGATCATATTTAAAAATGGAGAACCTGCTGAAGTAATAGTAGGAGCTGTATCTAAAACTACTATTTTAAATGCTTTAGATAAAGTTTTACAATCTTAAAATGAATTTTAAATCCATAGTTTATCTTTTTTTAGTAATTTCTTTTTCCTTTTTTTTCAGTGGTTGCAGTACAGTTTCTAAAATTACCTCAGGAATATCTTCCCAATTTTCTGAAACCCTTCCCAAAAAAAAGAAAAAAGAGGAAGAACCTTTATTAGGAGAATTACTCAAAAAAGCTGAAAAAAACTTTATTAAAGGAAATTATGAACTTGCATATGAATATTATAAAGAAATAAGAGATAAATTCCCAGGCACTCCTCAAGCTATTTTTGCAGAATTAAGAATGGCAGATTCTAAATTTTGGAATGAAGAATATTTAGAAGCTATAACTCTTTATGAGGAATTTGAAAAATTTTACCCTAACAACGAAGCCATTCCCTATGTAATATATCAAATCGGAACCTGTTATTATAAAATGAAAAAATCTTATGATAGAGACCAAACATATGCTGAAAAAGCTATTTATGCTTATAAAAGACTCCTCCAAAACTTTCCCAATAGCCCTTATAATGCAGAAGCAGAAAGAAAGATTAATGAACTTAGAGAACTATTAGCTCAACATGAATTATATATAGCTAAATTTTATTATAAAATAAAATATTATAGAGGAGCCTATCAAAGATTACTTTATATTTTGAATACCTATCCAGATACCTATACAGCTAAGGAAGCTCAGAAATTGGTTTTAGGGTATTATCAAAAAGCTCTTTCTGAAACCCAAAAACTTACAGAAGGTAAAAAAAGGGATTTCTGGGGTGAAAAAGTACCTTAAAATTATACTTCTTTATCCTTACCTTCCATACTTTCCAAGATAGATTCTTTTTTAAAGTCCTCTAAAGTAAAAAATTCTTCCTCTGAAGATTTAGGAAAATAGCCTATTTTTTCTAAAACCATTCCCATATCTGCTCCGCATCTTGAACATACTCTTATTTCTTCAGAAAATATATAATCACATCTTAGACATCTCATCTCTAATCTCTCCTGTTTCTAAATTTTTACCACAACATTTTTTATATTTTTTCCCACTACCACAAGGACAGGGATCATTTCTTCCTATTTTCTGAACTTTCAGAGGTGAAGAAATATTTTCCCTTTTCTCAAACATATTCTCTTTCTTATATTGTAATTTTGGAGTATCTCCTTTCTTTTTCTCTAAATCCTCCACTATATTTTCGGAAACCTCTTGAGGTTCTTTAACTTCAATTCTAAATAAATAAGAAAGAGTGGTTTCCTTTATTCTTTTCATTAAGTCCACAAATAAATAAAAAGCCTCCCTTTTGTATTCCTGTAAGGGATTTTTTTGACCATAGCCTCTTAATCCAACACTTTCTTTTAAATGATCAAGCATTAAAAGATGTTCTTTCCATAAGGTATCTATAGTACTCAAAAGAAAATATTTTTCTAAATTTCTTAAAGTTTCAGCTCCTATTATTTTTTCTTTTTCTTCATATTTTTGTAAAGCATTATCTTTTAATTCCTTAACAAGATCTTCCTTTTTTGAAATATTTCCATTTATTGTAGGAGTAAAGACAAAAATTTCTTTAAATCTTTGAATTAAAGTATTAATATTTTCTTCTTCCAAATGCTTATTTTCTAAAAATATTTCTTCTGCTAATTCTTCACACTTTTCTTCTACCATTGAAATAATCCAATCTTTAATAGAATGATTTTGTAATATCTCTTTTCTTTGAGAATAAATAGTTTCTCTTTGTTTATTCATTACATCATCATATTCCAAAAGATGTTTTCTTATCTCAAAATGATAAGCTTCTACTTTTTTTTGAGCTTGCTCTATTGCTTTTGAAAGCCAAGGATGTTGTAAAGGTTCCCCTTCTGGTAATCCCAATTTTTCCATAAAGCTCTTTAGTTTCTCAGAACCAAATAGTCTTAAAAGATCATCTTCTAATGATAAAAAGAATCGAGAAGCTCCTGGATCTCCTTGTCTTCCTGATCTTCCTCTTAATTGATTATCTATTCTTCTTGATTCATGTCTTTCTGTTCCAATAATATAAAGCCCACCTAATGCTTTAACTTTTTCTGCATCTTTTTGACATTCTAAATATTTTTCATAAAGTATTTTAGCCCAGTAATCTTTATATTTTGAAAGTGGATCAAGTCCTTGTCTTGCCATAGCGAGAACTTCATTCCATGCCCTTTCATCGATCTCTGAAGGATCATATCCTTCAGCAATAAGTTGAGCTTTAGCAAGCCCCTCTGGATTACCACCAAGTAGAATATCAACTCCCCTTCCTGCCATATTAGTAGCGATAGTTACTGCATGAGATCTACCAGCTTGAGCTATAATTTGGGCTTCCTTCTCATGATGTTTTGCATTTAATACCTGATGAGGAATTTTTTTCTTTTTTAACATCTTTGAAAGTAATTCACTTTTTTCAATACTAGTTGTTCCTACAAGAACTGGTCTTCCCTCTTTATAACACTTTTCAATTTCTTCAACCACTTTTTCAAATTTTTCCTTTTGGGTTCTAAAAACTACATCAGGATAATCAATTCTTATCATAGGTTTATGAGTAGGAATTACTACTACATCTAAATTATAAATTTCTTTAAATTCTGCTGCTTCAGTTTCTGCTGTGCCTGTCATTCCAGCTAGTTTTTCATACATTCTAAAATAATTTTGAATAGTAATCATAGCTAGGGTTTGATTTTCAGCTTCTATTCTAACTCTTTCCTTAGCCTCTACTGCTTGATGTAAACCATCACTCCATCTTCTTCCCGGCATAAGTCGCCCGGTAAATTCATCTACAATAATTACTTTCCCATCCTTAATAACATAATCTACATCTCTTTTAAATAAATGATGAGCTCTTAAAGCTTGATGAATATGATGAACAAGTCTTACATATCTTGGATTGTATAAGTTTTTGATACCCAATAGTCTTTCACATTCTGCAATTCCTTCTTCTGTTAAAACCACATTTTTACTTTTTTCATCTAAAGTAAAATGCAAATCTTTTTTTAATTTTCTAACGATTTCATCAATAAAATAATACATATCTGTTGATTCTTCTGAAGGACCTGAAATTATAAGAGGTGTTCTTGCTTCATCAATTAAAATTGAATCTACCTCATCAATAATGGCATAATAATGACCTCTTTGAACCATATCATCCAAGGAAAATTTCATATTATCTCTTAAATAATCAAATCCAAATTCACTATTAGTTCCATAGGTTATATCACAAGCATAGGCTTTTTTCCTTTCAGAATCTTTCATTTGATTTTGTAAATAACCTACCGTAATACCTAAAAATCTATAAATGGGACCCATCCATTCAGCATCTCTTTTAGCTAAATAATCATTTACAGTTACAATATGAACTCCTTTACCAGTAAGAGCATTAAGATAGGCAGGTAAAGTAGCTACTAAAGTTTTACCTTCTCCTGTTTTCATTTCTGCAATTTTACCTTCATGAAGCACAATACCTCCTATTATCTGAACATCAAAATGCCGCATCCCTAAAACTCTTCTTGCAGTTTCTCTTACAACCGCAAAAGCTTCTGGTAAAAGATCATCCAAAGTAGCTCCTTTTTCTAGTTTTTCTTTAAATTCTATTGTTTTTTTAGAAAGTTCAAAATCGGAAAGTTTCTGTATTTGTGGCTCTAATTCATTTATCTTTTGAACAAAGGGTTTTAATCTTTTTAACTCTCTTTCGTTTTTGGTTCCAATTATTTTTGTTAAAACCTTGGTAATCATAGTTTTATTAATTTAATACCTTTTATCAATAAAACAACTACCTTGCTTTTTAAATATTTATCTTTTAAAATTGGCTTCAATGAAAATTAAAGAAAAGTTAGAAGATTTTATAGTGTCAGAAATAGCTAATATTTATCCTGAAAATCAAGGAGAATATTCTTTATACCTTCTCAAAAAATTTGACATTTCTACTTGGGATGCACTTGGCAAAATTGCTAAAAAATTAAGAATTTCCATGGACTCAATTGGTTATGGTGGATTAAAAGATAAAAAAGCTATTGCTCACCAATTTATTACTGTAAAAAGAGGACCTAAAAAAGATATTAAAGAAAAAAATTTTGAATTAATTTATTTAGGAAAAACTTCTAAACCTATGAGTAAAGAACTTCTTAAGGGGAATAAATTTGAAATTATAGTAAAAAATTTTAAGGTAGAAGAAAAAATTCTTGATAAAGAAATAGAATATATCAAAAAATTTGGATTAGCTAATTATTTTGATGACCAAAGATTTAGCTCAGTTAAAATATCAAAAAAATTTGCAATTAAGGAGATTATAAAAGGAAACTATGAAGAAGCTCTTTATCTTATGTTAGCTGAGGGAAGTGCTTTAGACATTGAAAAAACAAGAAAATTAAGAAACTGTTTAAAAAAATACTGGGGAAATTTTAAAAACTGTCTGGAATTTGCTAAAGCGACTTGGGAAAAAAATTTGTTAAAATTTTTAAGTGAACATAAGCCCTCTAAGCGAACTTTTAAAAGAGCTCTAAATCTTGTAGATAAAGAATATCTTTTCTTTTTAGGAAATGTTTACCAAAGCTATCTATGGAATCAAATTATTAAAAAGATTTTTGAAATACTAAAAATAAAATGTTTTAAAGTACCCTATTTATTAGGAGATCTCTTATTTTACAAAGATCTTTCTCAGGAAGACTTAGAATTTTTTAAAAATATAAAACTTCCCTTACCATCCCCAAAATTAATTTTTAAAGAAAATTTAGAAAAAATAAATTTACCCTTAATTTATGAGGAAGTATGTAAAGAAGAAGGATTGGAAGGCCTTAAAAATCTAAGAACTTTTATAAAAGGACTGATTTTAAAAACCTATCCCAGGCCTGCCATCGTATTTCCAGAAAATCTTGAATGGACAAAATTAGATGATAATACTATAAAAATAAAGTTTTTTTTAGAAAAGGGAGCTTATGCTACTTTAGTAATAAAGAGACTTTTTTATGGTTATCAGAATCCCTAATTGGCTTGGCGATGCTATCATGGCAATACCTGTATATTACAATCTTTCCCAAAAAGAAAAAATATATCTTTTTGGACCCAAAGAAATTGTAAATTTATTCCAAAATTTTCCAAATACAGAAATTCTTTATTATGAAAAAAATAATTTTAAAAAAAATTTGGAAATTTTAAAACCCTTAAAAAATGAAATAGGACTTCTTTTGACTAATTCTTTTTCTTCAGCATGGCTATTTTTTAGAGCCTCTTTAAAGGAAAGGTGGGGATATGCAAAGGATTTAAGAAGTCCCTTACTTACAAAAGCAGTAAAACCACCTCCTTTAAAATTACATCAAAGAGATTATTATTTATATCTTCTAAAAAAATTAGACCTTCCTCATAACTACAGAGATCTCTTATTACCAGTTAATAATAGAATGCTTGAAAAAGCAAAATCCATTTTAGGAAATATAGTAGAAAAACCTTTTATAGTCATTGCACCCGGAGCAGCTTATGGACCAGCAAAAATGTGGCCTAAAGAATATTATAAAGATTTAATTCAGAAATTAATTAAAAAATGGAATGTAGTTATAGTAGGTGGTTATAAGGAAAAAGAGATAGGTAATTTTATTAAAGGAGATTTTAATAAAGCTTATAATCTTTGTGGAAAAACTGATCTTATTACTGTAGCTGGAATTTTTTATTTTTCAAAGGCGGTTATTTCAAATGATTCAGGACTTATGCACCTTGCTTCTGCTTTAAAAATACCTCAAATAGCTATTTTTGGTTCTACTGACCCATTTCTTACAGGCCCATTGAATCCTAAAGCCATAGTCCTAAAAAAATATATGCCTTGTAGTCCATGCTTTAAAAGAACTTGCAAATATAACCATTATAAATGTTTAAAATCTATTAGTGTGAATGAAGTAATGGAAGCTTTAGAAAACTTAATATTTTAGATGTTAAATTTTTTGTAATATTCTTTTATTCTTTGCCATTTTTTCCAAACTTTACCATTTTCTATAAATTCTTTGGCTTTTTTAATTCCTCCTTTAAAATCTATAGACTCTTCACAAAGATATAAACTTGCTCCAAAATTTAAAAGAAACATATCCATAATAGGACCTTCAAATTTCCCTTGTAAAATTTTTTCTAATATTTCTTTACTTTCCGAAGGATTAGTAACTACTAATTCCTCTAAATTGGCACATCTCTCAAAACCAAAATCTTCAGGATCTATATAATAGGTGGTAATTTTTTCTTCTCTTAATTCAGAAATTTTAGTAGATCCAGTAATAGTAATTTCGTCAAATCCTTCTTCTCCGAATACAACCAAAGCTCTTTTAATACCTATACTATCAAGAACATAGGCTATTTTTTCAGTAAGAAGAAAATCATATACTCCTATAAGCTGATAATTAGCAAAAGCAGGATTTAAAAGAGGTCCTAAGGTATTAAAAATAGTTCTTCCTAATTTTTTTCTTATATGAGCAATTCTCTTAAAAGCTGGGTGATAAAGAGGAGCAAACAAAAAAGCAAAACCTATTTCTTCTAAAGCCTGAGCTGAAGCTTCAGGAGAAAGCTCTAAAGGTATTCCACAAATTTCTATTAAATCTGCACTTCCACATTTACTTGAAATAGATCTATTACCATGTTTAGCTACATAAATCCCCTCTACAGCTGATAAGGCTATAGCTACTGCAGTAGAAAAGTTAAAGGTGTGCTTTTGATCACCACCGGTTCCGCAAGTATCGACAATTTTAGCAGAGGAAGGGAGATTATGAGGAACCTTTGTCATAACTTCTCTGTAAGCCTTTACTGCTCCGGTTATTTCCTGCCAAGTCTCACCTTTTTTTCTTAAAAGATCTAAAAAAGTTTCAGCTTCTTCTTCTAAAAAATTATCTACAGCTAATTTTTTAAAGATTTCATAAGCCTCTTCTTTTTTAAGATTTTGTCCCTCTTTAAGTTTTAAAATTCCTTCTTTAATTTCCATTTCTAAATCATCCCCCTAAATCCATTTTTTCTATAAGTAAACTCGGAGAACCTATTGAACCATAAAAAGTCAAATCTGAACCTATTTCTACTACATTTTTAAATATCTCAAATAAATTACCTGAAAGAGCCATTTCGCAAAAATAATCCATAGGCTCTCCATCCTTGTAATAAATACCAGAAATTCCTAAAGAAAAATCTCCAGAAATAGGATTAGCAGTATGCATTCCCAAAACTTCAAGTACCTCAAAAACTTCATTTTCTAAATTTAATAATTTTTCTCTTTCAAAGTATCCTTTTTCAATATAAAAATTGGTTGAAGAGATTTTAGGAAAAGAAAAAAAATTAGGTCTCCTTGAATTTCCTGTTTTAATTTCTGAAAATCCCATTTTTTCAGCTTTCTCTTTCCAATAAGTATCAAATAAAAATTCTTTTACTATACCTTTTTCAATCAGAACTTTTCTATTCTGAGGTTGCCCTTCATCATCAAAAGGCCTTCCTTCAGGAAGAAAAGGATTCAATCCATCATCTATTAAGGTTATTTTTTCACTAAAAATCTTTTTTTCTATTTTGTCTTTTAAATAGGATCTTCCTTTTAAAATTTCATCCCCCAAAAATGAGAATTCTAAAATTTCTAAAAATTCTACAGCAACAAAAGGGGGAAGCAAAACAGAAATTTTCATATTTTTCCCTTTCTTAGTTTTAGATAGTGCTAATGCTTTTTGACAACAAAAATTTACTCTTTTTATTATTTCTTCAAATTCAAATTCTAATCCTTCATACCACTCATAAGAAATTCCTTCTTTATTCCCATTTTTAGCAACTACAGAAATAAAAAAATTGCAAAAAGGCCTTTCCCATTTTAAATTCAAGTCTTTTCTTAAAAGTTCACATTTGATTTTTCCATAGGAAATTTTTATCTTTTCAATTTCTGAAATAGTAGAGGCAAAATTAAAAGCCCTTTTTTCTAATTCCTCTAATTTTTCTGAAATATCTTTAAAAGTAAGGGATAAAGTGTCCTTTAAAGAAAAAAAAGGATATTCTGAAGATCTTGGAGGAAAAACAGAGGATACTCCAAATTCAGAAAGAATTTGAGCTTTAGTACAAGCTTTTTTTATTTCAGAAATATCTAAAAGCGTAGTATAGGAAAGACCAGCTTTCCCATTTTTATTTAAATATCTTACAGAAACACCCTGATCCAAACATTTTTCTTCTAAAAATTTTCTACCCTTTCTTTTTTCTACAGTTAAGCTCTCTTCAATTTCTATCCATAATTCTAAAGAAGGATTTTTGTTTAATAATTCTTTAAGTGCATCTAAAGGTTGCATAGTTTTTAATATTTTTTCAAAAAGGTTTTTCCAGCAAAAATAGCTGAAGAAGCTAAAAATTCCTCTATCCTTAAAAGTTGATTAAATTTAGAGGTTCTTTCACTTCTTGCTGGGGCTCCTGTTTTAATTTGACCAGTATTTAAGGCTACACTAAGATCAGCAATAAAACTATCCTCTGTCTCTCCAGATCTGTGTGAAATTATACAATTCCAATTCCCTTTATATGAAAATTCTACAGCTAAAATTGTTTCAGTAAGAGTCCCGATTTGATTAAGTTTAATCAAAACTGCATTAGCAAGTTTTTCTTCTATTCCCCATTTTATTCTTTTTAAATTAGTTACAAAAATATCATCTCCTACAATCTGAATTTTATCACCTAAAGCCTTAGTAATCAATTTAAATCCTTCGGGATCATCTTCAGAAAAAGGATCTTCAATAGAAATAATTGGATAATCTTTAATTAGTTTTTCATAATATTTTAACATTTCCTCTCTATTCATTTTTTTACCAAGACCAGAAAGATAATAAATTCCATCGCCTTTATATAATTCAGATGCAGCTACATCAAGAGCAATAGCTATTTCTTCTGCAGGCTTATACCCTGCTTTTTCAATAGCTCTCACTAAAAGATCTAAAGCTTGTTCAGGAGATTTTATTTGAGGAGCAAATCCTCCCTCATCTCCTAAAGCAATCCCCAGGTTTTTTTCTTTTAAAATATTTTTTAAAGATTGATAGGTTTCTACTCCCATTTTTAGAGCCAAAGAAAAGCTTTCAGCACCCCAGGGAACAATCATAAACTCTTGGAAATCAAGTGGGTTATCTGCATGAACTCCTCCATTTATTACATTCATAAAAGGAACTGGTAAAATCCTTGCTCTTATTCCTCCAATATAAGCAAAAAGAGGCATTCCAAATTCCTCAGCAGTAGCTCTTGCACAAGCCAGTGAAACCCCTAAAATAGCATTAGACCCAAGTTTAGATTTATTTTCAGTTCCATCAAGTTCACAAAGTATTTGATCTATTTCTACTTGTTTAGAAGATTCAAAACCTTCAAGTTCAGGAGCAATAATTTCATTTACATTAAAAACTGCTTTTTGAACACCTTTACCCCCATATCTTTTTATATCCCCATCTCTTAATTCTAAAGCTTCATATTTTCCTGTAGAAGCTCCAGACGGAACAGAAGCCCTACCATAAAAACCACTTTCTAACCATACCTCTACCTCAATAGTTGGATTACCTCTTGAATCAAGTATTTCACGAGCTTTTATACGGGATATTTTACCCATCTTTTTACTCCTTTAAAAAATTTTCTTTAATAAAATTTTTTATTTCCTCCCAATATACAGGCTGAGTTCCTACCTTTCCTACCACTATTCCTGCAGCGATATTGGCTAACTTTATTACATCTTTTAAAGGCAACTCTATACCATAAAATGCAGCTAATCCTGCCATTGCAGTATCTCCAGCACCTGATACATCATAAACTTCTTTAGCTTGAGAAGCAATCCGAAAACTTCCTTCATTCGGATGATAAAGATACATCCCGTCTTTACCTAAAGTAATTACCAAAAAATCTAAGCTATATTTCTTTATTAACATAGAACAGCTCTCTTCTAAATTTTCTACTGATAAATTTTCTTTAAATAAAGTTTCTTTAAACTCTTTCCAATTTGGTGTAATGGAAGTTGCTCCTTCATATTTTTTCCATTCAACACTTTTTGGATCTACCATTAGAAATTTTCCTTTTCTTCTTGCCTCTCCTATTAACCATGCACAAAAACTTTCAGATAAAACCATGCCTTTAGCATAATCTGAAATAATTACTCCATTAACTTCATCTAAGAGACCTTCATATATTTCTTGAAATTTTTTTCTTAGTTCCCTATTTATTGACTTTCTCTCTTCTTTATCAATTCTAAGTAATTGCTGTGAATGAGCTATTATTCTAGTTTTAAGAGTAGTAGGACGCGTTTTATCTACCAAAATACCTTTAATTCCAATTTTTTCTTTTTCTGCAAGCTCTTTCAAAATTTTTCCATGCTCATCATCTCCTACAACACCCATTAATTCTACTTGAACTTTTAAACCTCTTAGATTTGCTGCTACATTAGCTGCTCCCCCTAATCTAAAATATACCTCTTTAAGATCAAAAACAGGTACTGGAGCTTCTGGAGAAATGCGATTTACCTCACCTATAAAATATCTATCTAAAATACAATCACCTACCACTAAAAGCTTTAAATTTTCTAATTTTTCTTCAATTTGAGAAAGTATGGAAAGATTTATCATTTTGCAGATTGTAATAGCTTATCTGGAGACTTAGGCTTTTTTTCAGAAGGAGTTATTTCTGATGAAATTTCCTGAATAGGAAGCCCTGATAATTCCCTTATTTTCTTCTCTATTTCTAAAACCAAATCTTTTCTTTCTTTTAAAATTTTTCTCACGGTTTCTCTTCCTTGACCCAATCTTTCTTCTCTTCCATCAGTTTTATAAGTATACCAAGCTCCACTTCTTTCGATTAACCCCATAGCTATACCGAGATCGATAATTTCAGCTTCTTTAGAAATTCCTTCCCCAGAATATATATCAAATTCTACTTCTCTAAATGGAGGAGCAAGTTTATTTTTTACAATTTTTACTTTAACTCTTTGACCTATTACTTCTCCTCCTTCTTTTATTGGAGAAGGTAGTTTTTTAATTTCTATTCTGAGAGAGGCAAAAAATTTTAAGGCTAATCCACCTGGGGTAGTTTGAGGAGGTCCTCCAAAAGTTCCCATACTTATTTTCATTCTGGTCTGATTAATAAAAACTACCGCGGTGTTACTCTTTGAAATAGCAGCAACAAGCTTTCTCATAGCTTTAGACATAAGACGAGCTTGTAATCCTACTTGTTGATCTTCCATTTCTCCTTCTAATTCAGCCTTAGGCACAAGTGCTGCCACTGAATCAATTACTATTATATCAACCCCTCCACTTCTTGCTAAAACTTCTGCAATTTCTAAAGCTTGCTCTCCTGTATCCGGCTGAGAAATAAGTAAATCCTCTATTTTTACACCAAGTTTTTGAGCATAATTTACATCAAGAGCATGTTCAGCATCTATAAAAGCTGCAATCCCGCCCATTTTTTGTGCTTCGGCAATTATATGGAGAGCTAAAGTAGTTTTCCCTGAAGCTTCTTCTCCATAAATTTCAGTAATTCTACCCCTCGGTATCCCACCAATTCCGGTAGCAATATCAAGACTCAAAGATCCAGTTGGAATTACACTTACTTCAATTTTCTTTCCTCCTTCTCCAAGACGCATTATAGTCCCTTTGCCAAATTGTTTTTCAATTTGAGAAATCGCTGCTTCTATAGCTCTTTTTTTATCTAAACTTTTTTCTATAAATTCCATGAATTTTTACCTCCTTATTCAATTTTTAATCATATTATAAAAATTCTTTACGAAAAGGTCAAACCTCAAAAAAATATTTGCTAATATAAGCATTAAAGTTATATTTAAGTATAATGAGTAAAAACCATTGGTTTGATAAATGGGCTAAAAAAGCAAAAGAAAAAGGCTATCCAGCTCGTTCAGTCTTTAAATTAGAAGAAATTCAAAATAAATATCAAATTTTTAAAAAGGGAGATATAGTTTTAGATCTCGGCTGTTCCCCTGGATCTTGGTCTAAATATGCCTTAAACCTAATAGGTAAAGATGGAAAAATTATAGGAATAGATTTAATACCGGTCAAAATTTCTCATCCAAATTTTTATTTTATTCAAAAAGATGTTTTTGAAATAACAAAACAAGATTTTGAAAACTTAGGAATAGAGAAATTTGATATAATTTTAAGCGATATGGCACCCAAAACCACAGGAGTTAAATTTATAGATCATATACATTCAATTAAATTAGTTGAAAAGGCTTTAGAATTAGCCCTTGGTTATCTAAAAAAAGAAGGAAATTTTATAGCTAAAATATTTGAAGGAGAAAGGTTACCCTTTTTAAAAAAAGAAATTGAAAAATATTTTAGAAGTGTTAAACTTTTTAAACCCAAAAGCTCAAGAAAAGAAAGTAAGGAAATTTTTATAATCGCTCAAGGTTTTAAAAAACCTTAATAACTGAGAGGTAATTTTGATAATTCTTCATACTTCAGATTGGCATCTTGGAAAAATATTCTTCGGCAAAAAATTAACTGAAGAACAAGCTATTTTTTTTGAAAAAAATTTTTTTCCTCTTCTTAAAGATATAAAGCCCGATCTTATAATAGTTACAGGAGATATAATAGATAGACCAAATCCTGACTATGAAACTCAAAGACTTTTTTGTGAAATTCTTTTAAAACTTTTTAAAGAAAAAATACCCTGTATTTTCATTTTAGGAAACCACGATTCTAAAAGAATTACTCTTTTTAAAGAATTTTTAAAATATAATAACTTAATAATTATTGACGATTTATCCTATTTTACAAATCCTATTCCCTGGGAAAACGAAAAAGGCGAAAAAATTTATCTATATCCTTTACCTTATCTTTCTTTTTATGAATTTAAAGAAAATTTAGAAAATTTATGTAAAAAAACTTTTTTTCAAAAAAATCAATTTACTTTGAAAGATCTGGTAGAAATTTTAATAAATTTAAAAGAAAATTTCCTTTTAAAGCCTGCTATCCTTTTGGGGCATTTTGCGATAGAAGAAGGTATATTTTGTGGTGAAGAATTTCCTTTAACAATAATAGGAAATGAAGAGATTTTTCCTTTAATTTTGTTTGAAAATTTTGATGTTCTTTTATTAGGTCACCTACACCGTATCCAAAAAATTAAAGAAAAAGTATTTTACGCTGGCTCTATACTTCCATATAGTTTTGAGGAAGCAAAATTTAAAAAAGGAATGTGGTTATTAGAAATTAAAAACGGAATTTTAATAAAAGATGAAAATATTTTTTTAGATCCTCCTATGAAATTAAAAACTATAAAGGGCTATTTTAAAGATTTAATCAAATCCCCTCCAGATAATGCCTACTTAAAAGTTATTTTACAAGATAAAGAACCTGTATTACATCCCTTTGAAAGATTGAAAAGTATCTTTCCCAATCTTTTAGCTTTAGAATATGAAGAAAAACATACTTCTTTCTATTTTAAAGATTTCTCAATGGAAGAAATTTCATCTAACTCTAAAATAGAAATAAATGAAGAAAAGTTATTTAAGGATTTTTATAAATATGTGGAAGAAAAAGAAATTGAAGAGAAATTATTTCATATATTTAAAAAATATTTAAAGGAATTTAAAGAAGAGAATATGGAAAAGGAGGTTTAATAATGGCAATAAAAGCTATAGTTGCAGGAGCAGCTGGAAGGATGGGTAAAACCATTATTAATTTAATTTTTCAAAATCCTGAAATAGATTTAGTAGGTGCTTTTGAACATCCAGAAAATTTAGCAGTAGGTAAGGATGTAGGGGAAATAGTTGGGCTACCTAAAACTGGAATTATAATTGAAAATTCTTTAGAAAAAGTAATAGAAAAAGGTGATGTTATTATTGATTTTACTTTTCATAAAGCTTCTTTAGAACATGCAAGAATTAATTCCAAATATAAAAAAGCTATGGTAATTGGAACTACCGGATTCAGTAAAGAAGAATTAGCAGAAATACATGAACTTGCTAAAAAAAATTTTCCTCTTGTTCAAGATTATAATATGAGTATGGGAGTAAATTTACTTGTTAGATTGGTTGAAATAACCGCTAAGGTGCTTAATGAAGGATATGATATAGAGATAATTGAAGCACATCATAGAATGAAAAAAGATGCTCCAAGCGGAACAGCAATTAAATTAGCCAATGCAATAGCTCAAGTCTTAGGTAGATCAGATAAAAATTTCAGATTTTGTAGAGAGGGATTAATAGGAGAAAGACCTCCAGAAGAAATAGGTATTCAGACTATTAGAGGGGGAGATATTGTAGGAGAACATACAGTTCTTTTTGCAGGAATTGGAGAGAGAATAGAACTTACACATAAAGCCAGTTCAAGAGAAACTTTTGCAAGAGGAGCCATTAAAGCAGCTTTATGGATTGTGGGTAAGCCCTCAGGAGTTTATAATATGCAAGATGTGCTGGGCTTGAAAACTTTATAAAATATGGAAGAAAAAACCTGCCCAACAAATAAAGAATTTTTGAAAACTGAAAACAAAACACCTTTTAATTTAAGAGATATTAGATTTATTTTAGCTGTTGGCAGTGGAAAGGGAGGAGTAGGAAAAACTACCATTTCTGTAATAATAGCTTTGTCTTTAAGGAAAGCAGGGTATTCAGTAGGTATATTTGATCTAGATTTTTATGGCCCCAATACAACCTTACTATTAGGTTTAGAAAATAAAATACCTCTTATAGAATTTGGAAAAATTAAACCGGTTTTAACTCAAGAAAATATTAAAATAATGAGTCTCGGATTGATGGTTTCAGAAAAAGAACCTATTTTTATGAGAGGACTTATGGTTTCTAAATTATTTCAAGAATTTCTTCAAAAAATTGAATGGGGACCTTTGGATTTTTTAATTCTTGACTTACCTCCAGGTACAGGAGATATTTTTCTTAGTGTAATAGATTTAATTCCCTTAACTGGATTTATATTAGTAACTACACCTCATAAACTTGCTATTTCAGATGCTAAAAGAACTATTTCTATTTTAAAAGAATATAATGTTCCACTATTTGGTGTAGTAAAAAATATGGCTGATTTTTTTGAAAATGAGAATTATTTTCAAAAATTTTTAAATTCTTACAATCTAAATTTACTTTTTGAAATCCCTGTATTTAAAGAACTTGCTTATATTGAAAATCTATCAGAGATATTTAATTCCTTAGAGAATCAAAAATTTTTAGAAGATATCGCTAATATATTATTGGATAAGGTATTTAGAATCCATTAAAAAATGAATATCTATCAAAAACTGGTTGAAAATTGTCTTTCTTTAGCCAGAGCTAAAAAAACCAAACGTGTTTGTATAGGAATTAATTATACGGTAGTTGAAATTGAAAGAGGGGGAATAGGAATTGCTCATACTTTTTTACCGGAAAAAGAATTTTATAGGAATTTAGAAAATGAAATTGATTTCTGGAAATCTCCAGCAGATTTATTAATAAAAGGTTACTTGTCTAATAATCCATTAGAAATCTCAGTAGGTCTTGCAACTATAAATGCAATTTTGAATAATAAAAAAAATTTTTTGTTTAATTCTTTTAAAGAAGATATAATTTCTCAGTTGGATTTAAGTGAAAAAGATGAAATATTAATGATAGGATATTTTGAATCCATTTATAACAAACTTAAAGGAAAAGTTAAAAAAATCTGGGTAATAGAAGAAAAATGGAAAAATTCCAATCTCAATATTTCAGAAATAACCCATAAAATTAAATTAGCTATTATTACTTCCACTACATTATTGAATAAAACTTTAGAAGATTTTCTTGAAATTACAAAGGAAATTCCTGAAATTTTACTTGCAGGCCCAAGTACCCCTCTTACTCCTAACATATTTAAAAATACATCTATTACCTGGCTTTGTGGAAGTATAGTAAAAGATTCAGAATTACTTTTTAGAGGTGTATGTGAAGGGAAAGGAACAGAAAGTCTTTTTAAGTCTGGAGCATTAGAGAAAATAATTTTAAAAATAAAATAATGAATTTTGCTTCTTACCTTTCGCAGCAGTTTATATTGCCTTTTCTTTTATGGATAATACTTAGTTTAAGAATATATCCTGATGACCTTGTTCAAACTATTTTTCACTCGGGGAAAATATTTATAGGATGTGGATTATATGGGTTTGGACTGAGTTTTATTGCAAATGGGCTTTTATCAAAACTTGCTAAAAAAACTCTTAGTAAGGAGAAAATTGTTAAACTTGCTCTTTGGTTAGCAGTTCTTACTGCTTTTTCTGCAAGTATAGAATTTTATTTTGGGATAGGTAAATGATAGGAATTTTTGATTCAGGACTTGGTGGATTAACTGTAGTAAGGGAAATACTGAATAGACTTCCTAATTACAAAATTATATATTTTGGAGATACTGCAAGAACTCCTTATGGAACTAAAAGTGCTGAAACAGTTACACGGTATGCTATAGAAAATACTAAATTTTTAATAAATAAAGGGGCTAAAATTATTATAGTGGCATGTCATACTGTATCCAGTGTCTCTATACCTACTCTTAAATCACTTTTTCCGGAAATTCCTTTTTTTGAAGTAGTAACTCCTTCTTTTAAAAAAGCTTTAAGCTTAACTAAAAACAAAAAAATAGGATTAATAGGAACTAGAACAACAGTAGAAAGCGGAATTTATAATTTACTTTTTTCCCAGGCTGATCCTCAAATAAAACTATATTCTAATCCAAGTCCTCTTTTAGTCCCGCTAATTGAAGAAGGATGGATAAAAAAACCAGAAACTCGTAAAATTGTAAAAAAATATCTTATTCCTCTTAAAATGAAAGGAATTGATACTTTAATCCTGGGATGTACTCACTATCCTTTGATCAAAAAAATTATTCAAGAAAAAGCCGGAAAAAGAATAAAGCTAGTTGATCCTTCGCAAGAAGTAGCTATTGAAGTTAAAGAATTTATTGAAAAAAACCCCGAAATAAAACAGGATCTTAAATATAATGAAGGAATTGAAATTTATGTATCTGATATTACTCCCAATTTTAAAAAAATAGCACAAATTTTTTTAAACAAAAAAATTGAACTTATAAAGGTAAATTTAGACTGAGGTAATATAATGGGATATATAGTAGAATTGGGGGAACTTTTTTTAGCCAAGAATTATAAAAGAGAAAGACTTGCTTTTGTTAGGGGTTCGGGTACAAGACTTTTTACTGAAGATGGAGAGGAATATCTTGATTTTGCAGCAGGTATAGCAGTTTGTAATCTCGGACATGCTTATCCAGAACTTTTAGAAGTTTTACAAAAACAAGCTAAATTATTATGGCATACTTCTAATTTATATTATACCGCTTCCCAGGCTAAACTTGCTAAAAAATTAGTAGAACTTTCTTTTGCTGAAGAGGTATTTTTTGCTAATAGTGGGGCTGAAGCAGTGGAAGCAGCTTTAAAATTGGCTAGAAGATTCGCTTATGAAAATTGGGGAGCTAACAAAAATCAATTTATAGCTTTAGAAAATTCTTTTCACGGAAGAACTTTAGGGGCATTATCTGTTACCGGACAATTTAAATACTGGGAAGGATTTGAACCTTTGTTACCTGGAATTATTTTTATACCTCCAAATGATAAAAAAACTCTTGAAACTCATTTCAATGAAAATATTTGTGCCATCATTATGGAACCCATCCAAGGGGAGGGGGGTATTTATGTGCTTGAAAAAGAATTTATAGCACTTGCCAAAGAACTTTGCCAAAAATATAATGCCCTTCTTATTTTTGATGAAATACAAACTGGGATGGGAAGAACAGGGAAACTTTTTGCTTATGAACATTTCGGAATAGAACCTGATATTATGTGTATTGCTAAAGCTTTAGCAAATGGACTTCCTTTATCGGCTATGCTTGCTAAAAAACATATAATGAATGCTTTTAAACCAGGAACCCATGCCTCTACTTTTGGAGGGAATCCTATCTGCTGTGAAGTTGCTCTCAAAGTATTGGAAATTATAAGTAATCCTCTTTTTCTTAAAGAGGTAGAACTTAAAGGTAAAGTATTAAAAGAAAAAATACAACAGTTAAGTCAAAAAACAAGCATTATAAAGGAAGTAAGAGGATTAGGGCTTCTTATTGGAATTGAATTTAATATTCCTGCAGAAAAAGTTTATAAAAAACTCTTAGAAAAAAGAATATTAGTCACACAACCTAAACCTAATGTTATAAGACTTTCGCCTCCTTTAATTATTAATTACCGGGAAATAGACTTTTTTATAAATACTTTAGAAGAAATTCTTTTTTCTATGTAATTGTTGAAAAATTTTTAAAAAAAGTAAATTAAAAACTAATTGATGGTTAAAAAAAATTTTTTTAAAAATTCATCCTATTGTAGTAGGAACTAAAGTTTTTGATAAAGGTATGATGACTTATCAATATGACTACGGAGTAGAATATGTGATTCCTATTTATTGTTGGCTTATAGAAGGCTCAGATAAAATTATACTTATTGATACAGGCCTTTTAGAAGTAATTCAAAATGATTTTAAATGTGTAAATGCTATTTTTTATGCTCATGAATTAGAATTTGAGTCTGTGTATAATCCTCATCCCTTAGATTTTCGATATATGGCTGAATTTATAGAAGAAATTGATAAAGGTGGACAGATGGTACATATAAAAAATGAAATTTTTGAAGTAGTTCCAGGAATTACAATGATTCATACTCCTGCTCATACTAAGGGAAGGATGAGTGTTTTAATCAATACAGAAAAGGGAATTTTAGGAATTACCGGAATGGAGGTTATTCCACCAGGAACAAATATAAATCCTTATTTAGCTTATGATGTAATGCTAAAATTTAAAAATATGGTAGATATATTAGTTCCATTACATGAACCAACTTTTGCTTCCTTAGAGACTATTCCTTAAAAGTATAGTGAACTTAAAAATACTTGAAAAGATTCAAATAGATTGTTCCAAAAAGGTTATAAAAAAAGATATATTTTCAAAGGTTACTACTATTGGAGGGATTGATGTCACTTACGAAAAAGGAAATCCTGCAAAAGCCTGGGCTTGTATTGCGGTAATGAGTTTCCCAAGTCTTGAAATTTTATGTAAAGAGATTGTTGAAGATATAGTAAATTTCCCTTATATTCCTACTTTTCTTGCCTTCAGAGAACTTCCTATTATGATAAAAGTTTATAATAAAACAAAAATTAAGCCAGATATTCTTTTTATAGATGGCCAAGGAATTTCTCATCCAAGAGGCTGTGGAATAGCTACTCATTTCGGAATTATAACTAATGCTGTAACTGTTGGGGTAGCAAAGAAAAAACTTTTAGGAGAGTGTAATAGTGATTTGCCAGAAAAAAGAGGAAGTTTCTGTTATTTAATACATAATAAAAAAATAGTAGGTGCTGCTTTAAGAACAAAAGATAAAATAAAACCCGTTTTTATCTCAATTGGACACAAAATAAGTTTAAAAACAGCAATAAAACTGGCATTAGAAACTTCTATTTATCGTATTCCCGAACCTTTAAGAATTGCTCATAATTTTTTACAAAAAATAAGAAAAGCTAATATTACTAATTATTAAAAAGTTTGTTGCAATTTATATTTCCTTATGTTACAATTTTTTAAGACCTTTTGAGGAGGAAGAAAATGGGACTTCAAAAAATTATCACCACTTATGTGCCTCAAGGAGTTTTTATAGTGACTTCAAGATGGAATGACAAAATTAATGGTATGACAGCTGCTTGGGTTTCCCAGGTCTCCTTTAGACCAAGACTGCTGGCAGTAGCTATTGCTCCTCAAAGATATACTTATGAATTTATCAAAAATTCTAAAATCTTTTGCATAAACACCTTAAGTAAAGACCAAATTGAGCTTGCTAAACATTTTGGCTTTAAAAGCGGAAGAACTGTAAATAAATTTGAACAAATAGCTTTTACCTACTCTTTAAATGGATGTCCTGTATTAAAAGAGGCTATTGCTTATTTTGAATGTCATGTAATAGACGAATGTTCAGCTGGAGATCATATCATTGTAATTGGTGAAATAACAGATTATAAAGTTTTAAAGGAAAATGTGGAACCACTTATTTTTAAATGGGATGACTTCTTTGGAGGAATAGAAGGTTAGAGGATTTTTTAATGGCTTTTTCTGATAAACTTTTCTCTTTTCATGAAAAATTGGTTCATTTTTTAACTAAATACCTTAGAATCATTTTAGCTATTATAATTTTCTTAGTTATTACTGGACTTTTATGGGGAGGATTTATTTACTATAAATATAAAAAAGAAAAAACTGCTTCTATAGAGTTAATGAAGGTAGCCAAAAGTCCTAATATATTTCAAGACTTAAAAGAAATAAAACAAAAATATAAAGGAACACAAGCAGCCTTTCAAGCAAGTCTGATTTTATTTAATTATTATTTCCAAGAAAATAATTTAGAAGAGATGCAAAAACTTATGAAGGAACTTAAAAAAATTTATCCCGAAAAAGCTAAGGGATTAATTCTTTATGGAGAAGCTAAACTTTTGGAAATTCAAAAAAATTATCCTCAAGCTCTTAAAATTTATGAAAAAATTTTAAAAATAGAACCTTCCTTAAATTTTTTGGTGTATTTAGATATAGGAAGGGTAGCTGAAAAAATGGGACAAATTGAATTAGCTAAAAGTTATTACGAAAGATATATTAAAGAAATTTCTGATAATCAAAAGGGATTAGCAGAATATAAAATTTTTCAACTAACATCTAAAAAATGAGTCTTCTTATTTTTAAAAAGATTGCTGAAGAACGAATTCGAAGAGCTATGGAAGAGGGATTATTTGATAATTTAGAATTAAAGGGTAAACCTTTAGAATTAAAAGAAGATCCCTTTGTTCCTGAAGAATTAAGAATAGTGTATAAAATATTAAAAAATGCTGGCTTTTTACCTAAAGAAATAGAATTAAAAAAAGAAATTTTCAAATTAGAAGAACTTCTTGATGAGGAAATTGGAGATGCCTATTTAAAAATAAAAAAATTATCTGCTTTGATTTTTCAATTAAGTCAAATAAAAAAAGGGCCTATCAATTTAGAAGAAAGTGAATATTATTATAAAATAGTAAACAAAATTAAATTAGCTAAGGAAAAAAAAGAGATCAAAGAATCAAAGGAAATAAACTGGTCTAAATTACAAAATCTTCTTTACATTTCTGCTTTGCGTCCCAAAAGAAAATGACTTCAGACGAATTTTTTATGAAACTTGCTCTCAGAGAAGGATACAAGGGCCTGGGATGGACTTCTCCTAATCCTTCTGTTGGAGCTATTTTAGTAAATCCTTATACTCAAGAAATAGTATCAAAGGGATATCATAAGGCTTATGGACTTGCCCATGCAGAAGTAGAAGCTATAAACAAAGCTGGAGAAAAAGCTAAAGGAACTTTTCTTTATGTTACCTTGGAACCATGCTCTCATTATGGTAAAACTCCTCCCTGTACTGAAAAAATATTATCTGCAGGTATTTCAAAAGTAATTTGTGGAATAAGAGATCCTAACCCACTTGCTAAGGGAGGTTTAGAATATCTGAAATCTAAAGGAATTGAAGTAAAAGTAGGTGTTCTTGAAAGAGAAATAAAGATTCTTCACAGATTCTTCTTAAGCCACATTTTAAGAAAAAGACCATGGATAATATTAAAAATAGCTGCAAGTCTAGATGGTAAAATAGCTATTTCCACCGGGGAATCTAAGTGGATTACTGATGAAAAAGCAAGAAAATACACTCATAAATTAAGACATATCTGTGATGCTATTTTAGTAGGTAAGAATACTATATTGAAGGATGATCCAGAACTAACTTGTAGATTAATAAAGGGAAAAAATCCTATAAGAGTTGTTTTAGATACTAATCTCAGTTTAACTCCTGATTTTAAAATTTTTAACACCGATGAAAATAAAAAAACTATCATAGTATGTGGAGAAAAAATTAAATCTCCAAAAGAAAAAATTTTTAAAAAAAAGAAAATAGAAATATGGAAAGTTCCAATTAAAAACAATAAAGTTGACTTAAAAACTTTGTTGGAAATTTGTCATCAAAAAGGAATAACTTCTATTTTAGTAGAAGGAGGATCTCAAATTTATGGAAGCTTTATAGAAGAGGGATTAGTTGATGAAATTTTTTATTTTGTAGGTCCTATTATTATAGGAGATAAAGAGGGAATTTCAGCTATTGAAAGAAGCCCTTTAAAAGATTTAAAATCTTCTCTTTTCTTAAAAGATTTAAAAATAAAAAAAATTGGAAATTCTTATTTATTTCATGCATATACTGAAGAGGGTATTACTCTTTTCAATACTTCTTTAGGATCTCTTTAATTTCTTCCTCTAAATCTTTTAAAGATTTATCTGAATAGATAACTCTATGAGCTTTTTTTTCTTTTTCTTTAAGTGGAATTTGTAAACTTAACAGTTTTTCTCCCCATTCCTTCAATCCTTTTTTTGCTATTCTCTTTTTTTGCAAATTCTCATCACAGCTAATTACCCATATTTCATCAAACAAATCTTCCCATCCCACTTCAAATAAAAGAGGAACTTCTGCAAAAATGATTTTTTCTTTTTTTTCCTCTTTTTTTATAAAGTTTAATAAAGCTTTTTTCACTAAAGGATGAAAAATTTTTTCCAGCTTTTTTTTAAATAAAGGATCCTCTATTATTTTTTCTAAAATCTTCTTTTTATCTATTTTTCCATTTTCTCCCAAAATTTCTTTACCTAAGGTTTTCAAAATTTTATTTTGAATATAGGCTTTTTCATAAAGTTTTTTAACCACTTCGTCACAAGAAAAAGTGGAAAAGCCCATTTTTTTTAATATATTTAAAACTGTGGATTTTCCTGTAGCTACACTTCCGGTAATAGCTATTTTTTTCATTTAATTCTTGATGGTTTCCAGATATTTTTTAAAATCTTCCGGCAAAGGAGCTGTAAATTCTAATTTTTTAAGGGTTTTGGGATGAAGAAAAGAAATTTGATAAGAATGAAGCATTAATCTCGGAGGTTTGGGAATGTCGTGTTTTATTCCTCCGTAGACAGGGTCTCCTAATATAGGATGCCCTATATAAGAAAAATGAACTCTTATTTGATGAGTTCTCCCTGTAAGAGGTTTAATTAGCACTAAAGAAGCTTTTTTAAAAACTTCCAGAACTTGATAAAAAGTAATGGCTAATTTACCCTCTTTTAGTACTGCCATCTTTTTGCGATTAATAGGATGTCTACCTATATAAGTTTCTATCTTTCCTTCTTTAAAAGACATTTTATTATAAACCAAGGCTAAATAAGTTTTTTCTATATATCTTTCCTTAAAATCTAAGACTAATTTTTGATGTGAAAAATCATTTTTAGCTACTATCATAATACCTGAAGTATCCTTATCAAGTCTATGAACTATTCCTGGTCTTATTTTACCTCCTATAGATGATAAATTTTTAAGTTTTAAAAGAAGACCTTGAACTAAAGTATTTTCCTTATGACCTGGAGATGGATGAACTACTATTCCAGAAGGTTTATTAATAACTGCTATATCTTCATCTTCATAAATAATATCAAATGGAACTTCTTTAGGAATTAACTCTATTTTTTCTTCTGGAGGAAGAATAACCTTAATTACATCACCTCTTTTCACCTTATAACTTGGCTTAGAAGACTTTAAGTTTACTAAAACTGAATTTTCTTCTATTAAATATTTAATTCTACTTCTACTTATATATATAAGTTTTTTCTTTATAAATTGATCAAGTCTTTGATTTTCTTCATTTGAAGAAACTTCAAAAAGATATTCTTTTTGAGTCATCAAATGTTATCTGAAGAATATTCCATTTCACAAAATCCATTTATAATAGCTCCTTTTTCTATAAAAATAGATTTAGTTTTTATATTACCCTTTATCAAACTTCCCGAATAAAGCTCAATTTCTTCTGTTTTTACATTACCAAAAATTTGACCATAAAGAATAACCTTTTTAACTTCTACATCTCCTTTTATTACTCCATTTTCTCCTATTAATAACCCACCTTCACCTCTTACATTACCCTGAATTTCTCCATCAATCCTTGTAATACCTTCTCCTATGGTAATATTTCCTTCAAAAAAACATCCAGAACATATAAATGCTCTTATTTCCTCTTGATTTTTTGGGTCTCTTTTTTTATTTAAAAATCCTAACATTTTATTCCCATATCATGAACTTTAAGGGATCTAAATATTTAGAACCTAAAAGTATTTCATAATGAAGATGTGCTCCTGTACTCCTTCCTGTTGATCCTATATACCCTATTACTTCTCCAGACTTAACTTTTGTTCCATCTTTTACTTTTATCTGGGAAAGATGGGCATAAAGAGTTTTATAACCTGATGGGTGTCTAATAATAACAGTTTTACCATAATTCATATACCAACCTGCATATTCTACCAATCCTTCAGCAGTAGCATACACTGGAGTCCCATAAGGCGCATTAATATCAATACCTGTATGATATTCATATCCTGAACCAAAAGGATTTTTCCTCCATCCCAAAACTGAAACTATCTCTCCTTCCACAGGAAAACCTGTAGGAATAGTTTTCAGTTGATAATAAAGTTTTTCACTTTTAGTAATTAAAAATTTTAAATATTCTTCTTCTGAAAGCTCTTTTAAACTTATTTTACTTATACCTCCAAGTCCTATTTTTTCGTTTTTAATAACCCCTCTTTCAATTAAATAATTTTCTAATTTCATCAAATTATCTTTTAATTTTTTTAAGTCTTCTTTATATTTTTTATTAAGTATTATAAAATTTTTAAGTCTTTTTTTTTTTTCTTTTAAACTTATATATTTTTGAAAAAAATAAAAATTAATCAAATAAGATCCAAAAGATCCAACCAAGAATATAAAAAATATTATAAAAAAATATTAAAGATATTTAATTTTAAAACTTAT
>CAYPPW010000008.1:0-37951 GCA_964412755.1 uncultured Thermodesulfatator sp. | reverse complement strand
GTTATAAAAGAAAATCATCTGGAAATAGTTTTTACTTAGATTAATTAATTTTCCTTAATCTTACAGCAAAAAATCCATCTAAATTATGTTTATGAGGATAAGTTTTTAAATATTTTTCATTTTCTATCAAAATTTTTATATTGGGACCGCAAATATTTTGAAGTATTCTTAACGGATTTTCTATTTCAAATTCCGGGTGATTTTTTAAAAAATTTTTTATAATTTCTTCATTTTCTTCAGGTTCCAAACTGCAGGTAGCATATACTATAGTTCCTCCCTTTTTAAGAAAGGGTAAAAGGCCTTCAAGAAGTCTTAATTGTTTTTGGGGAACTTTTTTTAAGTCTTCTTCACTTCTTGCCCATTTTATATCAGGATGTTTTCTTATTACTCCAGTACCAGTACAAGGGGCATCAATAAGAATCCGATCAAAAAGTGGAGGATTAAGTTTAGGTAATGTTTCTACCACATCTCCCTGAAAAATTCCTGGTAACTTTAATCCAAGCCTTTGAAAGTTTTCTTTTAATTTTTCAAGTCTCCACTGATAAAGATCAAAAGCCCAGATGATTCCTTTATTTTGTGTTAACTCTGCTATATGACTAGTTTTTCCGCCTACTCCTGCACAAGCATCAAGAATATTTTCTCCAGGTTTTGGATCTAAAAGAAAGGTTACTAATTGACTTGCAGAATCTTGAACACTTATCCATCCAAAATGATAAGCTTTTAATTCTGTAATTTTTCCTCTGAATCCATCTAATATTATCCCTACAGGACTATAAGAGCAAGATTTAGCTTTGGGAACCTCTTCTTTTTGTAAATAAATTAAAAGATTTTCTCGGCTAACTTTTAATGTATTTACTCTAATTACTAAAGGAGCTCTTTCATTACTTGCTAATAGAAGTTTTTCTGTTTCTTCAATTCCAAATCTATTTATCCATTTTTTTACCAACCATTCTGGAAAAGAATATTTAACAGATAGATAAAGAACAGGATTAAAATCAGGTGGTTCTGGAAGGTTTGTTTTATTTTCAACGATTTTATGTAAAATTGCATTTACAAGACCTTTTATCCAATTACCCCTTTTTCTATAAGAGAGAATTTTTAAACTTTCTGCTAATATAACTCTTTCCGGGATTCTCGTATAAAGTATTTGATAAAATCCTAATCTTAAGAGGTTCCTTACTTCTGGATCCATTTTATCTAATGGATGTCTTGAAAAACGGGAAATTAAAAAATCTATATAATATAAATGACGAATTGTCCCATTCACAAGTTCCCCTACCAGGGCTCTATCTCTTTCATCAGGGAGAACACTTTTAGTTAATACTTGGGAGAGTATTTCATCTAAAAGAGGTTTATTTTTTTCCCACTTTATGAGAATTTTTAAAGCAACTGATCTTGGATTAGTTTTCGGGAGTTTAGGCATTATTTAAAAAATTAACTCCAGTGTAAAGCTAGTTGTTTCAAAGAAAAGAGTCTGTCCCTCAAAAGAGCTGCTTTTTCAAATTTATAGTTTTTAGCTGCATTTTTCATTTCTTTTTCTACTCTTTCAATTTCTGCCCTTAATGCTTCTAAACTTTCAAAGTGTTCAGTAACTTCTACAATTTCTTCTAAATTAACAAAATCAGCCTCTACCATCTTCATAAGAGGATCCTCTAAGGATTTTATTATAGTTTGTGGAATAATTCCATGTTTTTTATTGTATTCTTCTTGTATTTTTCTTCTTCTTTCAGTTTCTTCCACAGCGCGTTTAATAGCAGGGGTAATAGTTTGAGCATAAAGAATGGCGGTTCCATTTACATTTCTGGCTGCCCTTCCTATAGTTTGAATAAGGCTTCGTTCTGATCTTAAAAATCCCTCTTTATCTGCATCAAGAATAGCTACTAAAGAAACTTCAGGTAAATCTAAACCTTCTCTAAGAAGATTTATTCCAATCAAAACATCATAAACACCTTTTCTTAAATCTCTTATAAGCCTTGCTCTTTCTAAGGTTTTTAGGTCTGAATGCATATAACATGCTTTTATTCCAAGTTCTTTGTAATAATCGGTTAATTCTTCTGCTAGTCTTTTGGTAAGGGTACACACCAAAACCCTTTCTTTAGCTTCAATTCTTTTTTTAATTTCAAAATAGAGGTCTTCTACTTGGTTTTCTGAAGATTTAATTTCAACCTTTGGATCAAGAAGTCCGGTTGGACGAATTATTTGTTCAATTATCCTACCTTCTGATTTTTCAATTTCATATTCTCCAGGAGTTGCAGATACATAGATTATTTGATTAATTCTTTCTTCAAATTCTTCAAATGTAAGGGGTCTATTATCTAAAGCTGAAGGAAGCCTGAAACCATATTCTACTAAGGTTTCTTTTCTACTTCTATCTCCTCTATACATTCCTCTTAATTGAGGAATGGTAATATGGCTTTCATCAATAAAAAGTAAAAAGTCATCTGGAAAATAATCTAAAAGAGTATAAGGTGGTTCCCCAGGCTTTCTTCCATCTAAATATCTGCTATAATTTTCTATTCCTTTACAGTATCCAACTTCTTCTAAAAGTTCAAGATCATAAAGTGTTCTTTTTTCTAATCTTTCTGCAAAAAGAAAAAGTCCCCTACTCTTAAAATATTCAACCCGGGTCTCTAATTCTTTTTTAATCTCCTCAATAGCAAAACGCAATCTATCTTCAGAAGTCACATAATGACTGGCTGGGAAAATAACTATATCATTTACTTTTCCAAGGGTTTTCCCTCGAAAAGGGTCAATAATCTTGATTTCTTCTATTTCATCCCCCCAAAGACTTACTCTTACAGCTCTTTTTTCTTCATTGGAGGGAAATATCTCAATTATATCACCTCTTACCCTAAAAGTAGCTCTAGTAAAGTCGATTTCCTTTCTTTCATAATGCATAGTTACAAGAGCTCTTAAAAGTTCATCTCTTTTTATTTTGGCTCCTTTTCTGAGATAAAGATGTTTTTGAAAATACTCCTCTGGAGAACCAAGTCCATAAATACAAGAAACACTAGCTACTACAATTACATCTCTTCTGGAAAGAACTGCAGCAGTAGCAGAATGCCTTAATCTATCTATAAAATCATTAATAGAGGCATCTTTTTCAATATAAGTATCAGTAGCAGGAACATAAGCTTCAGGTTGATAATAGTCATAATAAGAAATAAAATATTCCACAGCATTTTCAGGGAAAAGTTTTTTAAATTCATTATAAAGTTGGCCAGCTAAAGTTTTATTAGGAGCAATAATCAAAGTAGGTTTACCAACTTGAGCAATAACATTTGCCATAGTAAAAGTTTTCCCAGAACCTGTTACACCAAGTAAAACTTGATGCTTTATTCCTTTTTTAATACCATCAACAAGAGCCTCTATTGCTTTTGGTTGATCTCCTTTTGGTTTAATATCAGCTTTAAGTTTAAATTCTGCTTTCTTTTTAAAAAAATGCATAGAATTTTATATTACCTTCATATCTTTTTATGATAAAATAGAAATTAGTGCTTAATTAAATAAAATCAACAGCTTGAAAATATAGATGTTTACTGGAATAGTAATTTTAATACTTTTATTTTTTGGGCTTGCCTATCTTTTTTATGGAAGATTTTTAGAAAAAAAATATCTTATAAAAGAAGATGAAATAGTTCCCTCTAAAAAATTTTTTGATGGGATAGATTTTCTTCCTACCCATAAAATAATTCTCTTGGGTCACCATTTTTCTTCCATTGCTGGAGCAGGTCCTATTGTGGGTCCAATTATAGCTGGTATGGCCTTTGGATGGGGACCAGCTATTTTGTGGATAGTTTTAGGTACTATTTTTATAGGAGGAGTTCACGATTTTTCAGCATTGATAGCCTCTGTAAGACATGAAGGAAAAAGTATAGGAGAGATTGCTAAAAAATACATGGGAAAGAAAGTTTATAAAATTTTTCTTCTGTTTATCTGGTTTTCTTTAGTGTATGTTATTACTGTATTTACTGATCTTAGCGCTACTTCTTTTGCTAAAGAACCACCTGTTGCTCAGATAAATATTCTTTATATTTTTACTGCCATATTTTTAGGATACACCCTTTATAAATTAAAAATTAGACTTCCTTTTGCTACTTTACTTGCACTTATAATAATTGGAATAGGAATAATTTTTAGTTTAAATAAAAGTTTAATTATACTTTCAAGAGAAAACTGGATTTATATTTTGTTGCTTTATTGCTTTATTGCTTCAGTTTTACCAGTGTGGATTTTGCTTCAACCAAGGGATTATCTTTCAAGTTATTTACTTTATTCAGTTGTGGTAATAGGAATAATAGGGATATTTTTAGGTAATTATCCTATTTCTTATCCAATTTATATTTCTTTTAATACTGAGCTGGGTCCTCTTTTTCCTTTCCTTTTTATTACCGTTGCCTGTGGTGCTGTTTCTGGATTTCACTCTCTTGTTTCTTCTGGTACAACCTCTAAACAACTTGATAATATTAAAAATGCCAAATTCGTAGCTTATGGAGGTATGATTCTTGAGGGTGTTGTAGCCATAATTTCTCTTTCTACAGTTATAATATTTTCTCGTCAATATTTACAATCTGTTAAGCTTCCCTTGGAAGTATTTTCAAATGGAATGTCTAAGTTTTTTTCTACCTTGGGTTTAAATCCAAAAATAGGATTGATTTGGGGATATCTTACTGTGTCTGCCTTTATTTTAACAACTCTTGATACCGCAACAAGGGTTACTAGATATGTATTTCAAGAAATATTAGAAATTAAAGTTATTACTTTAAAAGTAAGAATAGTAGCCACTATTTTTTCTTTGATTTTACCTTTAATTCTTCTTAATTTAAGATTTTATGGTCCTGATGGAACTCCTATTCCTGCTTGGAAAAAAGTTTGGCCACTTTTCGGGACAACCAATCAACTTTTGGCAGCTTTAGTTTTACTTACTATTTATGTATGGGTAAAAAAGAGTAATTTCAAAGAAATAAGCTTTTTATTTTTTCCAACTCTTTTAATGCTCATTTTAACTCTTTCAGCTCTCATATATATTATATTTAATAATCCTAAATTAGACCTCATTACCTTTATTGATTTAATATTATTATTTTTGGCTACATATATGTTATTAGAAGGATTTAAAGTTTTTAGAAAAAGAGGAAAAATTACTATATAAATTAATTTAAAACTGGGGAATTTTTTCTCAAACCTCTAAATTAACTTCATATTAAGTTTTAATCTTTTATATCTTTATTTAGGTATAATAATTGCTTAATATTTTAAAAATCTAAGAATATTAAAAATTACTTTTGGAGAGGAGGTGAAATATGAAGTGTAAAAAGAAACTTAAATTATTTGGATTAGCTTTGTTCACTACTTTTTGCTTTTCAAAGATTTCTTTAGCAGAAACACCGGAAGAACTTAAAGCACAAATTGAAGTTCTGAAACAACAAATGGCAACTATGCAACAACAAATGGCCTCTATGCAAGCTCTTATTGAAACCCTTCAGAATAAATTACAAGAAGTTCAAACTCAAACAGAAAAAATGACTCCTCAAATAGTAGCTAAAGAATCAAAGCCAGTTTACGCAAATCCTGGAATGGAATGGCAACTTTATGGAAGAGTAAAAATTGATTATCATTATGATACTGCAAGAATGGAGTATTATAATGATTTTATTGGAGTTGTGGTAAATAGATATGCTGCTTCTTATAATAGTACTAGTGGGACTTGGAGAATAAGTTATAGGCCAGATTATAAAAATGACTCTACTGATTTCAATCCAAGAGATACAAGAATTGGAGCATTAGTTTATCATAAATCAGGAGATTGGCTAATTAAAGGACATACTGAAATTGATTTTTATGGAGGAAACTGGGGTCATAACATTGCTCCAAGAATAAGACTTGCTTATGTTAATATTGGTAATACTCGTACCAAGACGAATCTTCTTTTTGGGCAAGATTGGATTCCTGTATCACAGCTTAATCCATCAACTGTAGACTTTGGTATTTTAACAGCTGCAGGAAATCTTTGGTGGAGAGTTCCTCAAATTACCTTAAGACAAAAAGTCTTTGAAAATTGGGAACTTCTTGCATCTCTTATGATGCACAGAAGACTTTCTACTTCTTCTGAAGAGCGTATGCCTTGGGCTCTTGCAAGAATTCAATATAAAGATGGAATATTAAATAAAATTTTTGATAAAGGAAGTATAATTGCTCTTGGTGGTGGATATAAACACGAGGCTGTTAAGGATAGTGATGTTCCATTTCCGAGAAAATATTTTAAAGAATCTGATGTTGATCGGTGGGTTATTTGTGGAGAATGGCTTTTTAATTTTAAAATAGCAAATAATAAATTCCAATTTAAAGGAGAGGCATGGACAGGAAAGGGAATTGATAAAGAATGGTTACGTTATGACCTTGGCGTAAATGCTTACGGAGAACCTATTGAGGGCTGGGGTGCTTGGGCTGATTTTACGTGGTTTATCAATCCTCGCTGGGCTGTAGTATTAGGAGGAGGTATTGATGATCCAAATGATGCTGAAATCTTAAAAGGACAAATTGGTCCAGAAGCACTTAATGATCGACAATTTACTAAAAATACTCATTATTTTGCTAATGTGTGGTATGCTCTTACAAAAAATATGAAACTTGGAGCAGAAATTGTTCATGTAGAAACTACTCGTAAAAATTATGTAGATACAGCTAATAGATTTACTCTTTCAGCTTTTTATAATTTCTAAAAAATTTTAAGGGGCGGAGTTCGCCCCTTTATCTATACTTATTTTATAAATCTCAAAAACTATTTATAATTTAAAATATGATTAAAGGATTTCGTGGAACCAGTCTTATAGATTATCCAGGAAAAATCTGTTCGGTAATATATACTTATGGATGTAATTTTTGTTGCCCCTATTGTTATAATTTAGATCTTGTAGTTCCAGAAAGATATAAAAAACTAAAAGATATATCTGAAAAGGAGATAATAGAGGAATTAAAAAGAAGAAAAGGATTTATTAAAGGAGTAACCATAACTGGAGGAGAACCAACTATTTGGGGTAAAAAATTGATAAATTTGATAAAAAGGATTTATTATGAAGTTAATTTACCCATAAAACTTGATACTAATGGTTCTAATCCAGATATTATAAAAGAACTTTTTGAAAAAGGATTGGTGGATTTTTGGGGGGTAGATTTCAAGACAGCACCCCATAGATATCCTGAAATAAATGGAGAATTTGATAAAGTTGAAAAGACTTTTTTGATTTTAAGTAACATACCTGAAAAAGTAGAAATAAGAATTACCTTTTATCCGCCATTAATTTCAGAAAAAGAATTAAAAGAGATGTTACCCTATTTAAAAAATTTTAAATATATAGCTTTTCAAAAATACCTTCCACATAATAATTTAACAAAAAATAAAAATTCTCCCTATTCCAATGAATTTTATAATAAAGCTAAAGAATTGTTCAAAAAAGAATTACCTTTAGTAGAAATTCGGGAAAGATTTTAAAATGAAACTTTCAGGTCTTTATATAATAACCGACGAAAAATTGACCCCTTATGAAAATGGGCAAATTTTTGAAAAAGTAGAAAAAGCTCTTAGAGGAGGAGCAAAAATAGTTCAGTTAAGAGATAAAACTCATTCAAATGAATTTTTAATTTCTTATGCTCAAAAGTTAAAAGAAATTTCTCATAAATATAATGCAATTTTTATAATTAATGATCGAGTAGAGTTAGCTTTAGAAGTAGATGCAGATGGAATTCATTTAGGAAAAGAAGATATAAATATTGAAAAGGCAAGAAAAATTTTAAAAAATAAAATAATTGGTATTTCTTGTTATGGAGATTTAGAAAAAGCAAAATTAATGGAAACTTTATCTGCTGATTATGTAACTTTTGGAAGTTTTTATAAGTCCCCTACCAAACCCCAGGCACAATTAGTGGATAAAAAAATTCTTGTTGAAGCCAAAAAAATTTTAAAAATTCCTATTTGTGCTATCGGAGGTATTACTTTGGAGAATGCCAAAGAATTGATAAACCTTGGAGCAGATATGATAGCTGTAATAAGTGATATATGGAAAGCAAAAGAAATAGAAGAGAGAGCCAGAAATTATAGCTTACTTTTTAAAGATTAAGGAGAAATTTCTTTGATCAAACCTATTTTTTCAGGATATTTTAATATTTCTTCTTCAGAAATATTTCTTAATTTTTGTCCTAAATTTTTTGCTAATTCTAAATATTCAGGATATTTTAAAATTTCTCCTTTTTTTTCTATTTTTCTAAAAAAAAGTCCGCCTATATATACTCCGTAAATAGTATCAAGAACATATTTAAAAGATCTTATCATGCTTTCAAAAATTTTTTTACCTTTAGTTGCTCCTACAGAAATAAGAATCCCCTTTGGGGTCTTATGTAAAGGATGAGAAAGATTAAGTAAATATTTTCTTGCCCAAAATGCTTGAAATCTTTCAAAAAAAGCTTGAACATAGGAAGTATGAGAATAAAAAAAGACCGGAGTTGCAATAACTAAAAAATCAACTTTTATAAGTTTTTTATAAAGTTCTTGAAAATCATCATTAAGAATGCATTCTCCAGTTTTTTCACATTCTCCACATTCTATACAAGGTTGATAACTTAATTCAGCAAGTCTTATTTTTTCTGAATTGATTTTAGAAGATTTAACACCTTCTAAGAAAGAATCTAAAAGTATTTCTGTGTTACCATTTTTTCTTGGACTACCATGAATACCAAGAATATACATTAATCATTATTTAGCGTTTTTTTGATTACAGAAAAAACCTGTGTAAATACTTCTTCGAAGGTTCCAGGAGAACATCTTCCCATTTCAATAAATTTAATTACAATTTCTTTAGTAGTTCTTATAGCTAATTCATCTACAGGAGAAATAGAAACTTTAGAAGAAGTTTTGACTTTTTGATCAATATTAATAATTTTGTCTTGAGCCATAATTTAGAATAAATTAAAATTATCCTTAAACTTTAAAAAGTCAATAGGGTTTTAAAACATTTAAACTTTTGAATTCATTTCATGAGCTTACAGAAAGCAAAAAACTTGACAAAAATGTTAAAATATATTAATAAAAATTAAAGATATTATAATGAGTGCCGATATATTTTAAAAATAAAATGAGGTGAATTGATGAAGATTAATGAAATAAAAGGGAAAAACATAGAAGATTTAAATTATATAAAAGAAACTAGAAAAAAAGAGGAAACTACTAAATTAGATAAAACCGGATTAAATGAAAAAGTTGCCTCTCAAACTGAAAGAGTAGAACTTTCTTCTCAAAAGTTTATTGAAAATGCTATAAAAAAAATAAATGCTTTACCCGAAATAAGAGAAGAAAAGATTACTCAAATAAAAGCTCAAATTCAAGCAGGAAGTTATAAAGTTTCTAATAAAGAAATTGCAAAATCAATGATTAGAAGTTTTCTTACTAAGGAAATACCTTAATTTTTATACATTTTCCAAATTTTTTCTATTATTTGAGTGGTTGAAATTTTAAATCTTAGGGGAATTCTTTTTACTTTTCCTCCATAACTTTTGACAAAATTAGCACCTATAATTTCTTCTTCCTTCCAATCAGCGCCTTTTACAAGAATATCTGGTTTGAGTTCTTTTATTAAATTTTCTGGTGTTTCTTCGTCAAATATCACAATGTAATCTACACAATTTAAAGAAGAAAGAACAAATGCTCTTTCTTCTTGAGAATTAATAGGTCTTGATTTACCTTTTATTATTTTTATAGAGTGATCACTATTCAAACCAATAACTAAAAAATCCCCTAAACTTCTTGCTAGATTAAGATAATGCACATGCCCTGCATGAAGAAGATCAAAACATCCATTTGTAAATACCATAATTTGTCCTTTTTTTCTTCTATTTTCTATTAAAGATTTAAGTTCATTTAAAGATTTTAATTTTTTATCTAATTCACTATTTATAAAAGGAGTTCGTAATGGATAAGGTAAAGAATCAAAATCTTTAGGTATAGAAATTTCTATAATTTTTTCTTTATTAGATTTTTTAAATAAACTCAATCCTGAAGGAGAAAATCCTAAAGAAAAACCAGGAATATTAATTTCTCTGATCTTAGAAATAGCATTAACTCCAATTACATAAACTTGATTTTCAATAGCTCTTGCTTTTAAAAGAGTATCCCAATGAGAAATCCGATCTTTAGGCCATTGGGCAAAAACAATTAATAAATCTATACCATCTTTTATAAAATTTCTTGCAATTTCAGGGCTCCTTAATTCAAAACATATAATAATTCCTATTTTAAAATTTTTTATTTCAACATATTTTCTAATTTTTCCCTGGGAAAAGGGTTCATCTATTTTAGGAAAAAGTAAAAATTTTTCTGCTACTATATCTATTTTTTGAGAGTTTATATAATAAATTGCATTTGTAATTTTATTATCTTCATAAAAAGGAGCACCTAATAAAATAGATTTTTGATGAATTTTAGCTAAATTTTGAAATTCATTAAGAGCTGAATTAATAATATGGGAAGAAATGGAAGAAAAATTTAAATTATATCCTGTTAAAGCTAATTCTGGAAATAAAATCAATTCTCCCTGGGAAATCTCAATAAACTTTTTGATTTTTTGAAGATTAATTTTAAAATCATCAGTTACTTTCATCTGAACAATAGAAATTTTTAACATAATCTCTTTAAAATATACTTCTTGCTACTACCAAAGCATATATTTTTTTTGCTCCCTTTTCTTTTAAAGCTTTTGAGGCAAAGTTTAAAGTGGCTCCTGTAGTCATAACATCATCTATTAATAAAATACTTTTCTCCTTAAGATCTTTTTCAACTAAAAAGGCATTTTTTACATTTTCCCATCTTTCTTTTTTAGAAAGTTCAGTTTGAGGTTTTGTGTCAATAATTCTTTTTAAAATATTATTTTTAGGTTTTTTCCCTAGAAATCCCCAAGCAATAAGATAACTTTGATTGAAACCTCTTTCCCTTAACCTATTTGTAGACAAAGGTATAGAAATAGTTAAATCTACTTGAGGAATTTTTTTATCAAACATTTTTTTAATAAGAATTCCTAACTTATATCCTATGGAAAAATTTTTGCCGAATTTTAATTCATTTATCCACTCAGAAACCGGAGATTTATATGCAAATCCAATAAATACTTCATCAAAATAAAAATTTCTTTTTTCACAATATCCACAATAAGAGATTTGCTTATTGGGAAGATATTTTTCTAATATTTCATCTAAAGGGGTTCCACATCTTGAACAATACATTTTCAAGAAAGGTAATTTTGAAAAGCAATTATTACAGACTAAAGATTCTTCATAATTGAGGGATTTTTGACAAATTTTACAATTTTCAGGGAAAAAAAAATTGAGAATAAGTTTAGTCCATTTCACCTTTTAATTTTATAATTTCCAAGACTAAATGAGTGCTAAGGATTAAATCCTTTAGCTTTATATATTCTTCAGTAGAGTGAACTTTTTGCATCCCTGTGCCTAATATAAGACATTTTAATCCCTGTTCGTTAAATATATTGGCATCCGAACCACCTTCTTTTTTCTTAAATATAATATTAAGATTTAATCTTTCCCCTGCTTTCTTTACCAATTTACATAGAGGGTCTTCTACAGGAATTTTAAAAGCCTTAAAAACTTTTTCAAATTTAGCACATCCTATAGGGAGATCTCCTTTTTTATAAAAATTAATTATTTTGTTAATTTGATTTTGGATTAAATTTTGTAATTCTAATAATTTTTTTTCTTGATGACTTCTCATTTCACCTTTAGCAATAGCATAATCAGGTACAATATTTACATAATTTCCTCCATTAATGATTCCTACATTCATAGTAGTTTCTTCATCAATTCTTCCAAAAGGAAGATCTGCTAAAATCTGAGAGATGATATGAATGGAGTTTATCCCCTCTTCTGGGTTTAGCCCTGCATGTGCTGATTTACCTTTTATTTCAATTACAAATTGATAAGAGGATGGAGCAGAATTTATAACTTCTTCAACATTTTCACTGTCAAGCACAAATCCCTCTTTAGCATCCACTAAATTGTAATTTAGATATTTTGCTCCAAGAAGCCCAATTTCTTCACATGTGGTAAATATAAATTCTATAGGAGGATGAGGAAAAAGATTTTCTTTTAAAACTTTTGCAACTTCTATAAGAATAGCAATCCCTGACTTATCATCAGCACCTAAAATAGTTTTTCCATCACTTTTAAAAATTCCTTTTTCAAAAATAATTTTGGGGTTCTCATAAGGTCCTACTGTATCAAGATGTGCACAGAAGAAAATAGGTGGTTTAGGTAAAGTTCCAGGAATTTTTACTATCAAATTTCCAACTTCAGAGTAAGTATTTTCAGAAGATTTATCAAAGAAACATTTATAATTTAAGACTTCAAAAATATCAGCTAAATAATAAGCTAATTTACCTTCTTTTTTGGATGGGCTCTCTATATTTAAAAGAGTTTGAAATTCTAAGGCTAATCTATCAGGATCTATCATTCTCTATATTTAATTTTGAAATCTTTGAATTCTCCTTTATAGGGTTCCTCTATAACTTCTACATCAGTTACTTTAGAATAAGGAGAACCTTTGTAACACCAGGCAACCATTTTATCTACTGAAGAGTCTTCTCCTTCGAAAATTGCTTCTACTCTTCCATCAGGTAAATTTCTTACCCAACCTTTTATTCCTAATTTATTAGCTTCTTCTGCAGTATAAGATCTAAACCAAACTCCTTGAACTCTTCCAGAAATAAACACATGAACTCTTTTCATACAATTTTTAAATTATAAAAAATCTGTTTAAAAGTCAAGTTTTTATATAGTCTTTTTATATAATATAAAAATGTGCTATAATAGTTTTTAAATATTTATCTTTATAAGAGGTGAAAAATGGAAGCCATTACCAATTTAAGAGGTTTAGATAAAATAATAGTTCCTATCAGGCTTACTTCATCTTCAAAAATAAAGTTTCAATGTTATCCGGGTGTACCTTGTTTTAAACTTTGTTGTTCTGATTTATTTTTACCTCTTACTCCTTATGATATTATAAAAATAAGAGATAGATTGGGTCTTTCTACAGATGAATTTTTATTAATTTATACCGAACCTTTTATTTTACCAAAATCAGGTTTACCTATTGTGAGATTAAAAATGCTTGAAAATAAGGAAAAAAATTGTCCCTTTCTAGGTGAGGGAGGATGTATTATCTATGAAGTTAGGCCTCTTGCTTGTAGGTATTATCCTTTAGGATTTGGAATGTTTAGAAATAGAGATGAGCAAAAAAATGAAGATATTTATTACCTTATAAAAGAAGGGTTTTGCCAAGGATTAGACTCTGGACAGGAAATGACTGTAGAGGAGTATAGAATTTCTCAAGGCATACCAGAACTTGAAGAACCTATCAAAGAATGGGGAGAGATAATAATGAGAAAAGAATCCTTTGGGCCTATGGAAGTTTCAGATAAAAGCTTACAACTTTTTTTTATGGTAAGCACTAATCCCGAAAGATTTAAAGCTTTCATTTTTGAAACTAAATTTTTAGAAATATTTGAAGTTCCTGATAAAACTTTAGAAGAAATTAAAACTAACGACCTTAAATTATTGCAATTTGGATTTAAATGGCTTAAAACTGTTCTTTTTGGGGATAAACTGGTAAAACGTAAGAAAGAGAGTCCCTCAGTCAAAAAGATAAAACCTTTTTAGATGTTTCCTCATATTAAAAGAAGAAAAACCCGTACTATTTTTGTCGGGAATGTTTCAATAGGTGGAGATTCTCCTATTCGTGTTCAGAGTATGACTAATACAGATACTAGAAATGTAAAAGCAACTATTAAACAAATTCAAAAACTTTATAAAGTAGGTTGTGAAATAATAAGAGTTGCTATACCAGATGAAAAGGCTATTATTTCATTAAAAGAGATAGTAAAAGAAAGTCCAATTCCAGTTATTGGGGATCTTCATTTTTTAACCTCTTTAGGGGAAAAGGCAGTTAATACAGGAATTTCAGGAATTAGAATTAATCCAGGAACATTTAAAAATCGCAAAAATTTAGAGAGATTGGTAAAGATTTGTAAAGAAAGAGGAACTTGTATAAGAATAGGAATAAATGCCGGATCTTTAGAAAAAGAAATTCTTAAGAAATACCAAAAACCTACTCCGGAAGCTATGGTAGAAAGTGCATTAAATTGGATTGAGTATATAGTAGAAAAATATGATTATCAAAATTTAAAAGTTTCTCTTAAATCTTCAAATTGGTGGGATACAGTAAGAGCTTATGAACTTTTTTCTGAAAAATCTGATTTTCCTTTACACTTAGGAGTTACAGAAGCAGGAGGAATTATTCCCGGGACTATTAAAAATACTATGGCAATAAGTTATTTATTACTAAAAGGTATTGGTGATACTTTAAGAGTATCTTTAACTGCAGATCCAGTAGAAGAAGTTTATGTAGCTTATGAAATTTTGAAAAATCTTGGATTAAGAAGCCTTCATCCAGATGTTATAGCTTGTCCTATGTGTGGAAGATGTGAAATAGATTTAATGAGGCTTTATAAAAAAGTAGAAAAATGGGCAAAAAAAGTTAAAGCTAACCTTAAACTTGCAGTAATGGGTTGTGTAGTAAATGGTCCAGGAGAAGCTAAACATGTAGATTTAGGAATAACAGGAGGTAAAGGAGTAGGGATCATTTTTAGAAAAGGTAAAATAATAAAAAAAGTTCCTGAAAATGAATTACTTTCTGCTTTTTTTAAAGAAATAAAAAAATTCTTAAAAGAACACCCAGAAAGATATATCAATTAATTTTAAGAAGATATTTATATATTTCTTTAACAGGAAGATCAAATTTTTTAGATAGTATTTTAGTTAATTCTTTAGTTCCTATTCCCTTAGATTTTAATTTTTGAGCTTCTTTTTTAATGATATCCAAATTTATTTCTTTTTCTTTATCTAAAGTCTTTTCAGGCAATATTATAAGGGTTATTTCACCTAAAAAGTTCTCTCTTTTTTCTAATTCTTCTAAATCTGTCCACAAAAGTTCTTCATGTAGCTTGGTTAACTCCCTGGCAAGGAAACATTTTCTTTTTCCTAAAATTTTTGAAAGAGTTTTTAAAGTTTTTTTCATTTGGTGAGGCGGAATAAAAAGGATGATGGGTAAATCATCAGGTAAATTGCAAAGTATCTTTTTTTGTTCTTCTTTCTTTTTGGGTAAAAATCCTAAAAAGATAAAGCCCTTATCTAAAATTATTCCAGAAACACTTAAGGCACAAGTGAGAGCAGAAGGTCCTGGTATAGGTTCAATTTTAATTTTATTTTTATAAGCAAGATTAATTAAATAAGCTCCTGGATCTGAAATGCCAGGAGTTCCAGCTTCACTTACTAAAGCAATATCTGTTCCTTTTTTTAAAAGTTCGATTATTCTCTCTGATTTTTTCTTTTCTACATCCTTATAAAGACTTATAAGTTTTTTGGGTCCACATTGATAATAATTTAAGATTTTTTTTAAAGATCTAGTATCTTCACAAGCAATAAATTTTATATTTTTAAGAATTTCCAAAGCTCTTAAGGTAATATCCTTTAAATTTCCTATAGGTAAACTTACCACATAAAGAGTTCCCTTTTTTTGCATAAAATATTTCTAGGAAGTTTTAATCTGGTAAACTTTTTATCAATTCATCAGTTTTTTTCTTTATTATGTCTCTAATTTTTCTAAAAATTTGGAGTTGTTTTTTAGGATCAGATTCTTTGGTAGGATCTGGTAAGTTCCAGTGTTCAAATTTTGCATTTGGTATATAAGGGCAATTTTGGGAAGCTTTTTCACAAAGAGTTATAATTAAATCTAAATCTTTATAAGGTATTTGTTCTAAAGATTTAGGAAATTGATCTTTTACATAAAGTCCCTCCTCTTTTAGTACTTTAAAGGTAAAGGGATGAATATGAGAAGATGGATTACTTCCAGCTGAATATACTTCAATATTTTTTTTATATAACTTTGTAAAGTATTTGGCATAAGCTTCAGCTATTTGACTTCTTGCTGAATTTTCTGTGCAAATAAATCCTATTTTCAATTTTTTATTCAATTTTAAGTTAATAATTAAATTTTACTCCTATATATAAAGATCTTCCAGGTGTGTTGTAATTTTTTACTTCTTCATAATTGGTATTTAAAATATTTTCTGCTCTTCCAAAAATAATAAGATTAGGCCTTAATTTGTAATTTGTACTTAAATTTATTAGAGAATAAGATGAAAGGATTTGTCTATTTTCTTTATCAGCATATCTTTTTTCTGTAAAAATATAATCAGCAATAAAAGAAAAATTACTTAAAGTATAATCTATAGAAAAAAATAATTTATGAGATGGCTTATAAGGTAAGTATTTTTCCTTTTCTTTATCCTCTGAATCTAAATAGGTATAACTCATTTTAAGAGAAAAATGATCAGTTAAATTAAGATTTAAAGTATTTTCAAATCCTTTGAGAATCGCAGAACCTATATTTTGAGGCTGCCAGGTCCATGGGATAATTTCCATCCATTCAATAAGATTTTTATATTTTTGATAAAAGAAAGTCAAAGAAAAATTGATTTTGTTATTCCATAAATTTTTTTCTACTCCTATATCCCAACCTTTCGATTCTTCTGGTTTTAAATTAGGGTTACCTCTAGCCCAGATTACATCTGGATAAAAAAGGTCATCAAACGTAGGGACTCTAAAAGCAGTTCCATAATTTGCTTTCACTCTTATATTAAATTTAGAAAAAAAATAATTTAATCCCAATCTATAAGTAGTTTTTTCTCCAAACTTCTTGTAATCATCATATCTTAAACCAAAATTTAAAATTAAATTTTTCTTCAAATTTAATTTATTATTTATAAAAAGTCCCAGACTTTCTCTTTTTTTATCATAATTTCCTTCATTTATAGCTTTTTCTTTTCTATAATCTATACCAAAAAGAAAATTATAAAATTCAAAAGGTAAAATTTCATTTTGCCAGATAATTTCTTCTATTTGTGTGATATATTTAGTGTAAAACCCCCAATCGTGATAATAATCCTTTCTTTGGGAATAATTTTTAGAAAGAGACAAAGTTTGTTTCCAATTTTTGAAAAGTTCAAGGTTAATATTTCCTGCAAGAAGATAATTTTTACCTTTTTGGATATTATTAGCATCTATTGGAGGGGAATCATATTCATTTTCTCCATAATTATACCGGCCCAAAAATTCCATATTGAGATTGGGAAGAATCTTTAATCCAGTTTTTACAGATAAGAAAGAATTTTCAAATCCGTCTTTTTCTTTACCTTTTTTGTAAGCTGAAAAACCCTCGGTATTGTAATAAAAAGAATTCAACCTAAAATCCCAATTCTTAATTTTCCCTGAAATTTCAAGACTTGGTTTATAGGAACCATAAGATCCAGATTCTAAAGAAAGATTAATTTTGGGTTTTCCCTTACCCCTTTTAGTTATGATATTTATAACTCCCCCTACAGCTTCAGATCCATAAAAAGTACTTTGTGGCCCCTCTACAATTTCTATTTTTTCTATATCATCTATATTTAAAGAACCAAAATCAAACATACCTGTAGTAGGATCATTTACCTTTATTCCATCTATTAATACCAAAGTATGGAAAGATCTGACACTTCTACTTAAAATAATTCCTGTTGTTTTACCAGGGCCTCCATAAGAGGTTACATAACTTCCTGAGAGGTTTCTTAATAAATCTGATAAAAAAATAACATTTGTTTTATCAATTTCTTTAAGAGAAATAAGGGTAGTCTTGGCGGTTGTTTCTTCTAAAGATTCTTGTATTCTATTTGCAGTCACTACTACTTCAGGCAATTCTTCAGGTTTTTCTTGAGATAATCCCAAAGAAGATAAACTTATTAAAAAAATGATAATATAAAAAATCCGCATAATTTCCCCCTCCTTAAATTTTTAGAGAGATTTAAAAATTAATTTAGAAAAGAAAAGTTATAAAAGAAATTTGTGAGAAAAGAAGATTTTTCATGATTCACCCCCTCGAGTTTTTGGGAAGAGGAGGTCTTCCGGCTTCCGGATCTTCCTACTCATTGCACCTTCCCAGGGTATTTTTACCCCAGTGGCTTGTCAGCTAAGCTATTACAAGCTTAGCTCAAGCAACTTTCGTCCCCGGTCACGGCTGCGGGGCAGCGGGGGATTTTCACCCCTCTTCCACAACCCTCTTCCCATTAAATTATTCTACATTTTCTAAAAGTTTAGTCAAGTTAAAATTTGACATTAAAGGGGGAATTTTATATCTTCATAGTTTAAGAATAAAGGTAAATCTCTGAAAAATATCTTTAAGTTTTTATTGATTTGGTTTTAATAGTCACTTTATAAACTTAATTGAGATTTAAATTAAAAATTTAAATTGAGATTGAAAATCAAAAAATTTTTATTAGATTTTTTAAAATATGTTCCAAAAAATAAATTGGATAAGAGAATTTATAAATAAAAATAATTTATCTGCTTTTCTTTTTACTTCTATTCCAAACATTTTTTACTTAAGTCACTTTAAATCTTCCAATGCCTTTATTGTTATTACTAAACAAGATCAGTATTTTTTGACAGATACAAGATATTTTGAAAAAGCTCAAAAAGAATTAAAAAATTGGGAAGTTGTGCTTATTAAAAATGACACTTTTTCTTTTTTAAAGAAATTTTTAAAGGAATTAAAAATTGAGGTTTTAGGGTTTGAAAAAGATGGAATGAGCTGTGAAATTAGGGCAAAACTTAAAGTTAAAGGAATAAGATTTAAAGGATTTAGCAGAGTGCTTAAAGAATTAAGAATAATTAAAACTAAAGAAGAAATAGAAATTTTAAAGGAAGGTATTAGAAAAACTGACCAAATATATAAGAATATTTTAAACTTTTTAAAAAACTCCATTTTTTCTAATAAATTTCTTACAGAACTTCAATTGAGAGGATTTTTAGTTTCTAAAATTTTTGAAATGGGTGGATATGGAGAAAGTTTTCCAACTATTATAGCTAGCGGTAAAAACTCTTCTATTCCTCATTGGGAAAGTTCAAATATTGAAATTAAAAAAAATTTACCTCTTTTAATAGATATGGGAATAATTTGGCAGGGATATTGTACAGATTTTACAAGAACTATATATATAGGAAGTCCTTCCTCAGATTTTAAAAAATTTTATGAAATAGTGAAAACTGCTTGGTATAAAGGATTTGAAAAGGTTAAAAGAGGGGTTTTTATTTTTGAAATAGATAAGGCTATAAGAGAATATTTTTATAAAAAAGGGGTAGAAAAATTTTATCTTCATGCAGGAGGACATGGAATAGGAATAGAAGTGCATGAACCCCCCAAAATTTTTTATAAAAACCGCAAAGATATTATAGAGGATGGTATGGTTTTTACTATAGAGCCAGGTTTATATTTTCCTGATAAATTTGGTATAAGACTTGAAAATATTGTTATAGTTGAAAAAGGGAGAGGTGAAATTTATTCAGAAATAGACTTAGACTTGCAAAGTATAGATTAAAATATGAAAGAAAGTCAAAATAAAAAAATTCGGGTAATTTTAGTAGGGAATCCTAATGTAGGGAAAACTACTCTTCTTAATCATTTAGTAAAAGGAAACTTAAAAATTGGAAATTGGCCAGGTGTAACTGTAGAAAAAAAAGAGGGTCGAATAAATTTTCAAGATTATGAAATTGTCTTTATAGATCTTCCCGGGCTTTATACACTTGAGGAGGTTATCTCAGAAGATGAAAAAATAGCTTTAAATTATTTATTATATGAGGATTATGATGTAATTCTTAATATTATTGAAACTTCTAGAATAGAAAGAGATTTATACCTCACTTGTCAGCTTTTAGATATAGGTAAACCAATGATTTTGGTTTTAAATATGATAGATGAAGCAAAAGAGTTTGGTATAGAAGTTAATGAAAAAAGACTCTCAGAATTACTTAATATTGAAATAATTAAGACTAATGGAAGAACCGGAGAGGGAGTTATAGATATTCTTCCTAAAGTGATTGAGAGTTACGAAAAAAATAAAGTTCCTATTCATATTATTTATTCACCTTTAATTGAAGAAAAAATTAAAGATACAACCTTACCTAGGTGGTTAGCTTTAGAAAAATTAATTGAGAAAGAGCCTAAATTATACGAAATGATTAAAGAAAAAAGATTAAATTTTTCTCAGGGGCTAATTAAAGAAGTATCTAGTAAAAGACTTCTTCATAAAAGGACTTTTACTGAGATTTTAGATAACTTTTTTTTGAATCCCTTTTTAGGAAATATAGCTTTTTTTATAATGATGTATCTTTTTTTTAAAATATCTTTTGATTTTTCTGCTCCCTTGATTGAATGGATTGATCAATTTATGCAAAATTTTTTAACTCCTCTTACTCTTTTGGTTTTAAATAGTATGGGAGTTTCCTCTTTTTTAGGAAGGTTTATTACAGAGGGAATAATTGGAGGAATAGGAACGGTTTTAATCTTTCTTCCTTTAATATTTATAATGTATTTAATTTTAACTCTTCTTGAAACTTCAGGATATTTACCAAGGGTTGCCTTTTTAATGGATAGATTTACTCATAAAATTGGACTTCATGGACAGAGTGCCATTCCTTTGATATTAAGTTTGGGATGTAATGTTCCTGCTATTATGGCTACTAAAACTTTTCAAGATACTAAGGATAAATTGTTAGTAATGTGCATGATTCCATTTATTTCCTGTCCAGCAAGGTTAATAGTTTTTTCTTTTATAGCTTTTATTTTTTTTGAAAATCCTGTTTTAATTATTTTTTTACTTTATCTAATAGGTATTTCTTTTTCAGTCCTAACTAGTGTAATTTTAAGAAAAAGTTTTCTAAAAAAAGAACTTTCTCATTTTGTTATGGATTTACCTCCCTATAGAATTCCCTCCTTTAAAACTGTTTTTAATTTAGTTAATATTCATTTAAAAACTTTTATTTATAGAGCTGGTACAATAATTTTTTTAATTTCTGTAATTATATGGTTACTGCTTAATTTACCTCCAGAAGAAAAAAATATAGAAAATAGTTATATAGCTAATTTAGGTAAAAAGCTAAGCCCCATTTTTGAACCCATAGGTCTTGGAGATTGGAGAATTACTACCTCTTTACTTTCTGGCTTTTTAGCAAGAGAGGCAATTGTAAGTAATATGGGGATTATAATAGCTCAAGAAAGAGGAGATATTACTCCTAAAGAAATAGAAATTGGTTCAGCTTTAAAAGATCAAATTGTTAAATTAGGGATAGCTTTGAAAGATGGCATTTTTGCTTTGATTTATCCTTTACCTAAAACTTTAAAAATAGAAGAAAAAAAAGAATTAAAAGGAATTAGAAAAGAAATAAAAACTCTTTTAAATAAAAAACAGGCTTTATCTTTTTTATTATTTGTTTTAATTTATAATTCCTGCTTAGCTGTGGTAGTAGTAATGGGTAGGGAAGGAAAATGGTTATATTCTTTGGGGTTTTTAATTTATAGTTTTTTCCTTGCCTGGGTCATTTCATTTATAAATTTCAATCTTTTATGGTAAAATTTCAAAAAATTTAAATCATTTTAAAGGAGATAATTTACAATGAGAGTGGTGATTATTGGAGCAGTAGCTTGTGGAACTAAAGCAGCTTGTAGGCTTAAAAGGTTAAGGCCAGATGCAGAAATTATATTAATTGATAAAGATGATTACATTTCCTATGGTGGCTGTGGGATGCCTTATTATCTTACAGGAGATGTTTCTCATATAGATGAATTGAGAAGAACAACTTTTCATGTTTTGAGAGATAAAAAATTTTTTGAAGAAATAAAAGGTATTACAACTTTAACTAAAACTTTAGCAGAAGAAATTGATAAAGAAAAAAAGGTTATTAAAGTGAGATACTTAGAAAATAATAAAACAGAAAAAATATCTTATGATAAACTTGTATTAGCAGTTGGTAGTAAACCAAAAATTCCTCCTATTCCTGGTTGTGATTTAGATGGAGTTTTTACATTATCTAATTTACATGATGCTATAAAAATTAAAGAAAGATTAATAAGCGGGAAAGTGGAAAATCCTTTAGTAATAGGAGCTGGATTTATAGGGCTTGAAGTAATAGAAGCTTTTGGAGAAGCCTGGGGATTGCCAGTTACACTCCTAGAATATTTTCCTCAAGTATTACCTAAATTGATTGATATAAGCCTCTCCAGAATAATTGAAAATCAGCTCAGAAAAAAGGGAATAAAAATAGTTTTAAATGTTAGAGTTAAAGAAATTAAAGGTAAAAATGGGAAGGTAATAGGAGTCCAAACCGAGGATAAATTTTATCCTGCTGATTTAGTGTTGCTTGCCACTGGAGTAGAGCCTAATACTGAAATTGCAAAAAAAGCAGGAATATTTGTATCTCCTACTACAGGAGGAATAATAGTAAATGAAAGGATGCAAACTTCAGATCCAGATATTTATGCTGGAGGAGATTGTGTAGAAATAAAACATTTGATTACTGGAAAGGGTGTAGTAATGCCTATGGGGTCATTGGCAAATAGACAGGGAAGAGTAATTGCAACTAATATTGCCGGAGGGTATGCTACTTTTAAAGGTACGGTTGGAGCTTTCATCCTTAAATGTTTTGATATGGCTATAGGTGGGTGTGGGTTAAGTTTAGAAGTCTCTAAGTCAGAAGGTTTTAACTCTGCGACTTATGCTATAAATATTCAACATGAAAGAGCTCATTTTTTCTCTATAGGTTGTTCTTATTATTCTTTAATTTTTGACTTAAAAACAGGAAGGGTCTTAGGATTTCAAACCGTAGGCCCTTATACAGATGGGACTTTAGCAAGAGTTCATGCTATTTCAAGCATTTTACCCTTTAAACCTCATATAGAAGATTTAATTTCATTAGAATTAGCCTATTCTCCTCCATTTAATACCGCTTTAGATCCCATTCATACCGCTGCTCATATTGCTGAAAATATATTAAATAATAGATTTAAATCCATTAGTTGGGAAGAAGTAATAGAAAGACTTAAAAATGATGATAAAGATATAATTATAGTAGATGTTAGAACTCCTAATGAAGTAAAAGAGTTAACTCAAAGATATTCTAATTGGATAAATATTCCTTATGAGAGTGCAAGAACTAAAATTAAAAATTTACCAAAAGATAAAGATTTAATAATAATCTGCAGTGTAGGTGCAAGAGCTTATGAAGTGGCAAGATGGTTAAAAGCTGAAGGATTTGAAAGGGTTTATGTACCCTTAGGAGGTATAGTTCTTCCAAAAAGCTGGGGGGTAGAATTTTAATGAAGATTCAAGCTGTAAGAGGATTTAAAGACTGGCTTCCTGAAGAGTTTATCAAATATCAATATCTTATAAATTTGGCTAGATCTATTTTACTAACTCATAATTATAAAGAAATCAAAATTCCTGTACTTGAAAAAACAGAACTATTTGTAAGATCAATAGGTGAATTTACAGACATTGTTCAAAAAGAAACCTATACTTTTCAAGACCGTAATAAAGAATTTATTACCCTTAGACCTGAAGCTACAGCTGGAATTTGTAGAATGATTATAGAAAGAGGGCTTTTTGTTAATCCTAAACCGCTCAAATTTTTCACTATAGGACCTATGTTTAGACATGAAAGACCACAAAAAGGAAGACTTCGTGAATTTTATCAGATTGATGTGGAATTGTTTACCGAGCTCAATCCCTATTTAGAGGCTGAAATAATATATCTGGCTCTTGAAATTTTAAAAGCTCCTTTTAACTTAAAAAATTTTCCAGAAAATATCTATACTTTAGAGATAAATTCATTAGGATGTCCTAAATGTAGAAAAGAATATAAAAAAGTGCTTTTAAAATTTTTGAGAGAAAATAAAACTAATCTCTGTGAAACTTGTCAGCAAAGAATAGAAAAAAATCCACTAAGAATTTTAGATTGTAAAGTAGAAAGTTGCAATAAAATAATAGCTTATACACCTACTATTACTACATATCTTTGTGAAGAGTGTAAGGTTCATTTTGAAGAATTAAAAAAAATTCTTAATTCTGCAGGAATTATATATTTAGAAAATCCAAGATTAGTAAGGGGGCTTGATTATTATGTAAGAACTATATTTGAAATCAAAGCTAGAGGATTAGGAGCACAAGATACAGTAGCTGCAGGAGGAAGGTATGATTATCTTTTAGAAGAATTAGGAGGAGAATATTTACCTGCTATTGGATTTGCTATAGGTGTTGAAAGATGGGCAATCTCTGTGTTTGGAGAAGAGAAACAACCCTTTTTGGAAAAATTAATTCCTGATATATTTTTAATTATTCTTGAAGAGGAATTATTAATAAAAGGTTTTGAAATTGCTCAATTTTTAAGAAAATATGGGTTAAAGTGTGAAATTAATTATGAAAAAAAATCGTTAAAAGCTCAACTTAGAAATGCTGATAAACTCTCATCAAAATTCGTTTTAATTTTAGGTGAAAAAGAATGGAAAGAAAAAGAGGCCTTGTTAAGAGATATGAAAAAAGGTATACAAGAACAAATAAAATTTGAAAATTTAGAAGAACTTTCTCAAAAAATATATAATAAAATAAAAAATGAAATTTAATATCTATCCTTCTAAAAGAAAATTTTTAGAATTAATTAAAGAATACAATATAGTTCCTATTTTTCTCGAACTTCCCTGTGATTTAGATACCCCTATTTCCCTGTTTTATAAGGTTTTTCATGGTAAATATGGATTTTTATTAGAAAGTGTAGAGGGTGCTGAAAAATGGGCAAGATATAGCTTTATAGGAATAGAACCCTTTTTAATTTTTAAAAGCAAAAATAAAAATATAGTTATTTTTGAAAAAGATAAAGAAGGGTTTAATGAAAAAAAATTAATTAGTGAAAATGCCTTTTTAAAACTTAAAAAATTGATAAGTCTTTTTAAAACACCAGTTTTAGAGGGTCTTCCGAGATTTTCATCGGGAGCTGTTGGATTTGTAAGTTATGAGAGTGTAAGATTTTTTGAGAAAATACCTAATGGTGAAGATACTTTAGGATTTAATGATTTGCACTTTATGTTTCCTACTTTTCTATTAGCTTATGATAGATTTAAACATACCTTAAAACTTATTTGTAATGTTTGGAAAAAAGGAAAAGAAAATTTATCCACTCTGTATGAAAATTCAGTTGAGGCATTAATTAATTTAAGAAATCAAATATATCAAGCAAAACCTCTTAAAAATAATTTACCAAAAGATACAAAATTTAAATTTATTCCAGAAATCTCAAAAAAAGATTTTATTTCTCTAGTGAAGAGAGCTAAAAGATATATAGAAAATGGAGATGTTATTCAGGTTGTTCTTTCTCAGAGATTTTTTCTTGAGACAGAAGTTTCTCCGTTTCTTATATATAGAGCTTTAAGAAAAGTTAATCCATCACCATATTTGTTTTTTTTAAATTTAGGAGATGAAATTTTAATTGGGTCTTCTCCTGAAATTTTAGTGAGAATGGAGGGGAATATAATTGAAACCAGACCTATTGCAGGTACAAGAAAAAGGGGAGAAACCGAAAAAGAAGATAAAGAACTAGAAGAAGAATTAAAAAGAGATGAAAAAGAATTGGCAGAGCATATAATGTTAGTGGATTTGGGTAGAAATGATCTTGGTAGAGTTTGTGAGGAAGGAACAGTTGAGGTTTATGAATTGATGGTAGTTGAAAGATACTCTCATGTAATGCATTTAGTTTCTGGAGTTAGGGGGAAGGCTAAAAAAGATATAGATATGTTTTCCGTTTTTTCTGCTACTTTTCCTGCAGGCACTGTATCTGGTGCTCCTAAGATTCGTGCCATGGAGATTATTACAGAATTAGAAAGATATGCGAGAGGTCCCTATGCTGGAGCTGTAGGATATTTTGATTTTTCCGGGAATATGGATTTTTGTATAACTATAAGAACTCTTTTTCAAAAAGGTAAAAAATTATATCTTCAAGTAGGAGCAGGAATAGTAGCTGATTCAGATCCAGAAAAAGAATATGAAGAAACCATAAATAAGGCTAAAGCAATATTTAAAGCTTTAGAAATCATAAAAGAGTTTGTATAAAAGTGAAATCAAAAAAAATTTTATTAATAGATAATTACGATTCTTTTACCTATAATTTGGTGCAGTTAATAGGAATAATGTTAAAAAAAATGTTTAAAGGAGAAATTTTTGTTTATAGAAATGACAAAATTGATATTAAAGACGCTATGAATTTGAAACCTACACATATAATTATTTCTCCAGGACCTTGTACTCCCAAGGAAGCAGGTATTTCAGTAGAATTGATTAAAAAAACTTCAGGTAAAATTCCCATTTTAGGTGTATGTCTAGGTCATCAGTGTATAGGAGCTGCTTTCGGAGCAAAAATTATAAAGGCTAAAAGATTGATGCATGGTAAAATTTCTCAAATTTTTCATGATGGGGAAGGTATATTTAAAGGACTTCCTAATCCCTTTTGGGGGATGAGATATCATTCCTTAGCTATTGATCATAATACTTTACCATCCTTTTTAAAAATTACTGCAAGATCTGAAGATGGTGAAATTATGGGAATAAGACATGAAAGATTTCCTGTAGAAGGTGTTCAATTTCATCCGGAATCTATTGGAACTTCTTTACAAAAATGGACTCATTATAAAACCCCCCCTAAAGATTGGGATTTTGAAAGAAATGATCTTCCAGAAGGAGTTATCATTTTAAGAAATTTTCTCAGTTTTTATTAAAAATTATGAGGAAAAAAATTCTTGAAATTTTAAATAATTTTTTAGTATGGATTTATATAATTTTAACTGTTCCAACTCTTGGGGTATTAGCTCTTATTGTAAGAAAACATTTTTGGGCTTCTCTTTGGTGTAAAGGTTTATTAAAAATTCTTAGAATACAAATTGAAGTTATAAAAGAAAAAGACCTTCCTCAAGGGAATTATGTATTTATGAGTAATCACCAGAGCCAATTAGATATTCCGGTTTTAGAAAAGGTTTTAGAATCTTATAATATTAGATTTTTAGCTAAAAAAAGTTTATTTAAAATTCCTTTTTTTGGATGGGGGATAAAAGCTTTAGGATATGTGCCTGTAGAAAGAGAAGATCCTAAAGAAGGACTAAAAAGTGTGTTGATGTGTATAGAAAAGTTAAAACAAGGAATTTCACTTATTATATTTCCTGAGGGAACAAGAAGTAAAAACGGAACTCTTTTACCCTTTAAATTAGGAGGATTTGTTATACCAATAAAAAGCAGAAAAAAGGTAGTTCCTGTAGCTATTTGGGGTACTAAAAATATTTTACCTAAAGGTTCTCTTTGGTTAAAAACTTATAATAAAAAAATAAAAGTTTATATCGGAGAACCTATCCAAACAGATGCCTTTTCTTCTAAAGATAAAGAAAAACTTTCACAATTGGTAAGAGAAAAAATTTCTTACGGTTTAAGCATTATTAAAGGAGGTTAAAAAATTATGGGTGAATTATTAGTAGTTCCCTTAGAAGAGGAACTTAAAGAATCTTATTTAGATTATGCTATGAGTGTTATTGTAGGAAGAGCTTTACCGGATGTAAGAGATGGATTAAAGCCGGTTCAACGAAGAATTCTTTATGCAATGTATGAAATGGGGAATGATTGGAATAAACCTTATAAAAAAAGTGCTAGAATCGTGGGAGAAGTTATAGGTAAATATCATCCTCATGGAGATGTTCCTGTATATGAAGCTTTAGTTAGAATGGCTCAGGATTTTACAATGAGATATCCATTAGTGGATGGACAAGGTAATTTTGGCTCAATAGATGGAGATTCTCCAGCAGCTATGAGGTACACAGAAGTAAGACTTGCTCGGATATCTCACGAAATTCTTTCTGATATAGAAAAAGAAACCGTAGAATTTATTCCTAATTATGATAATACCCTTAAAGAACCTGTGGTACTTCCTTCTAAAATTCCCAATCTTATAATAAATGGAGCTTCAGGAATTGCAGTAGGCATGACCACTAATATTCCACCTCATAATCTTTCTGAGGTAATAGATGGATTATTAGCGCTTTTAAAAAATCCTGCTTTAAGTATAGAAGAACTTATGCAATACATCAAGGGACCTGATTTTCCTACCGGAGCTTATATAGTAGGTAGTGAAGGAATAAAATCTGCTTATCTTACAGGTAAAGGTCTTATAAGATTAAAAGCTAAATACATATTAGAAAAAGAAAAAGACAGGGTTAAAGTAGTATTTACAGAGATTCCTTATCAAACAAGTAAAGCTAAAATTGTTGAAAGGATTGCTCAGTTAATAAGAGACAAAAAAATAGAAGGTATCTCTGAAGTTAGAGATGAATCAGATAGGGAAGGAATAAGGATTGTAGTGGAATTAAAAAAAGAATGGAGTCATGCACCTTATACCGTAATTAAAAATCTTTATGAAACTACACCTTTACAAACATCTTTCGGAATTATTATGTTAGCTCTCGTACATGGGAAACCGGAGATACTTAATTTAAAAGAAATTTTACAGAATTTTTTAAATTGGCGAAAAACTGTAATTATAAGAAAAACTCAATTCGAGCTTAAAAAAGCAAAAGACCGTGCTCATATATTAGAAGGATTTTTAAAAGCCATTTCTTATATAGATGAAATAATTACTCTTATTAAAAAATCTGAGACTCCCAAAGAAGCTAAGGAAAATCTTATTAAAAAATTTGGTTTTACTGATATTCAAGCTCAAGAAATTTTAAATTTAAGACTTCAAAAACTTACAGCATTAGAAAGAGAGAAAATAATTTTAGAATACGAAGAATTAAAAAGAGCTATTAGTTATTATGAAAAAATTTTAACTCATGAACCTACCCTTATTACTGTAATTGAAGAAGAATTGAAAGAGATAAAAGAAAAATATGGAGATAAAAGAAAAACACAAATTATTGAAATAGAGGAAGAAGATGTTCTTGGTTCACGAGAAAAAATTCCCTCAGAAGAAGTTTTAGTTTTAATAAGTAAAGAAAGTTATATAAGAAAATTGAGTTTAGAATCTTTTTCTCTCCAAAAAAGAGGTGGTAAAGGAAGTTTAACTTTTTCTACGGAAGAGGTTTTGCAAACCGCACTTCAAATAAATTCTCATACTCAAGTTTTAGTTTTTACAAAAAAAGGAAAAGTATATCCTTTAAATTTAAAAGATTTGCCTTTTTCTAATAAAACAGTTAAAGGTATCCATCTTAAAAATTTAATTCCATATTTAGATGGGGAAATCTCTTTTATTTTACCCTATGAAGAAAATAATTATCTAATTTTTATCACTTCAAGAGGAATGATTAAAAAAATTCCTTTTTCAGAGATTAAAAATCTTAGAAAAAACGGTACAATAATTATAAAATTAAAAAAAGATGACTATCTTCAAAAAGGCTTATTGACATCAGGTAATGAAAATTTACTAATAATAACCCAAAATGGTAAAAGTTTACATTTTCAAGAAAATCTCTCTATTACCAAAAAACAATCTGAAGGAGTAATAGGAATTAAATTAGATGAAACTGATTCAGTAATAGATATTATAAAAACTTATGAAGGAGGTTATTTATTTACTATTACTGAAAAGGGATTTGGTAAAAAAACACCTTTTAAAGATTTTAAACTTCAAGGAAGAGGTGGTAAAGGTATTATTCTTCATAATATTAATGAAAAAACAGGTAAAATAGTTGGGGCTCTAGATTTAATAAACGATGAGGATATTTTAATTTTTTCTAGCTCTGGTAAAGCTATAAGAATTGAAGCAAAAGATATTCCTGAAAAAAGAAGATCTACTAAGGGTGTGAGATTAATTTCTCTTCTACCTGGAGAATATGTAACCGGGATTTCAAAAATTAAAAAATAAAGAAATTAATTGATATAATTAAAGTTTATGGTATTTTGTTAAGAATTTTAAAAGGATTTAATTGGAGGTAAATATGTCTCAAAAGATTCGTTTAGCTATTGTAGGAGTGGGAAATTGTGCCAGTTCATTAGTACAAGGTATTTTTTATTACAAAGAAAAAGGGGTCGAAGATTTAGAAGGAATTATGTTTGCTGAGATAGGTGGTTATAAGCCTTTTGATATAGAAATAGTTGCAGCTTGGGATATAGATGAAAGAAAAGTAAAAAAAGATATATCAGAAGCCATTTTCAGTCCACCTAATTGTACTACTATATTTTATAGAGATATTCCTAAGTTAGGTGTCAAAGTAAGGAAAGGTAAAGTTCTTGATGGGGTAGCTAAGCATATGCATAATTTTCCTCCAGATAAAACTTTTGTTATTTCTTCTGAGAAAGAAGATGAGCTTGAAGATGTAGTGTCAATCCTCAAAGAAGTTCAAGCTGATGTTTTGATAAATTATGTACCTGTTGGTTCTGAAAATGCTGCAAGATTTTATGCCACAGCTTGTTTAAAGGCAGGAACAGCCTTTATCAATGCAATGCCTACTTTTATCGTTTCTGATCCTGCTTGGGGAGAAAAATTTGAAAAAGAAGGTATTCCAGCAGTAGGAGATGATATAAAATCTCAACTCGGGGCGACTATTTTACATCGAACTTTAGTCCAGTTATTTATAGATAGAGGAATTCCTATTAGAAGAAGTTATCAATTAAATTTTGGAGGTAATACAGATTTTTTAAATATGCTTGAAAGGGACCGTTTAAAAACTAAAAAGGTCTCAAAAACTGAAGCTGTAACAAGTCTTTTATCTTATAATATTGATTGGGAAAATATTCATATAGGTCCTTCTGATTGGGTACCATGGTTAAAGGATAGAAAAATTGCCTATATAAGAATTGAAGGTGAACATTTTGGTGGGGTTCCTATGTCTGTGGAAGTGAAACTTGAAGTAGAAGATTCTCCTAATTCAGCTGGCTCAGCTATTGATGCTATAAGATGTGCTAAATTTGCTAAAGATAAAGGCATAGGCGGTCCTCTTATCTCAATTTCTGCTTATACTATGAAACATCCACCTCAACAATATCCAGATCATATAGCAAGACAAATGGTTTTGGAATTTATTGAGGGGAAAAGGGAAAGATAATATGGAACTTTCAGAAAGATTAAAGAAAATTCCACCTTATCTTTTTGTAGAACTTGATAGATTAAAAAATGAAAAAATAAAAGAAGGAATAGATATAATAGACTTAGGAATAGGCGATCCTGATATCCCTACCCCAAAAGAGATAATAGAAGTTGCCAAAAAAGCTTTAGAAAAAATTTCTTACCATAGATATCCTTCTAATATTGGAAGTTTTTTCTTTAGAAAAGCTTGTGCAGACTATATGAAAAAAAGATTTGGGGTTTCTTTTGATCCTGATACAGAAGTATTAGCACTTATAGGTTCTAAAGAAGGTATTGCTCATTTCCCTATAGCCTTTGTAAATCCTGAAGATATTGTATTGTGCCCAGATCCTGCCTACCCTGTCTATTATTTATCCACCATTTTTACTCATGGTATACCCTATTATTTACCTCTTACCTGGGAAAATGATTTTTTGCCAGATTTAACAAAAATTCCCACTCTTGTTTTAGAGAAAACCAAAATAATTTGGATCAATTATCCTAATAATCCAACAGGAGCTATTGCCAGTAAAGATTTTTTTGAAGAGGTAATAAAATTAGCCAAAAAATACAATTGGATAGTAGCTCATGATGCAGCTTATATTGAAATGTATTATGAAAATCCACCTTTAAGTATTTTTGAAATAAATGGAGCCAAAGATGTAGCAATAGAGTTTCACAGCCTTTCGAAAACTTTTTGTATGACTGGATGGAGAATAGGATTTGCAGTGGGAAACAGTTTTTTAATTTCTGCTTTAGCTAAAGTTAAGAGTAATATAGATTCAGGTGTATTTACTGCGATTCAAGAAGCAGGAGCATATGCCCTAAATAATTTAGAAAAAATCGTTCCCCCTTTAGTAAATACTTTTAAAAAAAGAAGGGACCTCTTAACCGAAGAATTAAAAAAGTTAGGATATCACTTTAAAAAACCTTCTGCTACTTTTTATTTATGGATAAAAACCCCAAAGGGAGTTTCTTCTCAACAGTTTTGTCAAAATTTACTTCAAACTGCTGGAGTGGTAGTAACACCTGGTATCGGCTTTGGAAAAGCTGGAGAGGGGTATTTTAGAATTGCTCTTACTGTAGATGAACAAAAATTAAAGGAGGCAGTAAAGAGACTATCTATCTTGAAACTTTAAAAAAAGTAGTTTTAAGTTTAGGAAGCAATTTAGGAAATCGTCAACAATATATAAAAGAAGCAATAGAACACTTAAAAAATTTATCTTTTAAGATTTTAAAAATTTCTTCATTTTATGAGACAAAACCCTGGGGGTTTTTAAGTAATAACTTATTTTTAAATCTTTTAATAGTAGGCAAAACCCATCTATCTCCTTGGGCCTTAATATTTGAAATCAAAAAAATAGAGGCTAAAATGGGAAGAAGACCCAAAAAAGAAAAATATGAAGATAGAACTATTGATATAGACATCATTTTTTATGAAAATATTGTGATATGTTCAAAAAATTTGATAATTCCTCATCCTCATATGCATAAAAGAGATTTTGTTATTTTACCCTCTCTGGAAATAATACCTGAATGGATTCATCCCATATTTAAAAAATCTATAGCAGAAATTTATAAGGAGTTTTTAAAATGATGAGATTTTTAGTTTTGTTAATTTTCTTGGCCTTTATATACTGGTATTTTTTTAAAAAAAGACCCTTGTTTAATAAAAAAACAAAAATGCTGATTTCAGAACTTGTACTTGATAAAAATTGCGGAACTTATATAAAAAAAGAGGAGGCTATAAAATTAGAAATCAAAGATGAAATTTGCTATTTTTGTTCAGAGAAATGTTTAAATGAATATCTAAAAAAAATTTCTAAACCTCAACCATAATTTCTTTTAAAATTTCAATTTCATCCAAAGCTTTACCTGCACCTAAAGCTACACAAGTAATAGGATTATCAGCTATTCTTACAGATAAACCTGTTTCTTGACTTATCAATTTATCTAAATTTTTAAGAAGTGCTCCCCCTCCAGAAAGTACTATTCCTTTATCTACTATATCTGCAGCTAATTCTGGTGGAGTTTCTTCTAAAACTTGTTTTATTGCTTGTAAAATAAGTTCTACTGGTTCTTTAATAGCTTCTTGAATTTCTTTAGATGACACTGTAATAGTTTTGGGAATACCAGTTATCAAATCCCTTCCTTTTATTTCCATAGTTTCAAATGGTTCTTCAGGTAAAACATTTCCGATTTTAATTTTTATTTCTTCTGCAGTAGCTTCTCCAATAAGAAGATTATATTTCCTTTTAATATAGTGGATTATAGCTTCATCAATTTTATCTCCTGCTACTTTTATAGAATGACTTACTACAATTCCTCCTAGAGAGATAATAGCTACCTCTGTAGTTCCTCCTCCAATATCTACAATCATATTAGCTATTGCTTCAGTAATAGGTAGACCTGCACCAATTGCTGCAGCCATTGGTTCTTCAATTAAATAAACCTCTCTTGCTCCTGCTCCTTCTGCACTTTCTTTAACAGCTCTTCTTTCTACTTGAGTTGTTCCAGAAGGAACACTTATTATTATTCTCGGTTTTACAAAATATCCTCTATTATGAACTTTATGAATAAAATACTTAATCATAGCTTCTGTAATTTCAAAATCAGCTATTACCCCTTCTCTTAAAGGTCTTATAGCTTTTATATTTCCTGGAGTTTTACCTAACATTTTTTTTGCCTCTTCTCCCACTGCTAATACTTTTTTATATCTTCCATCTTCTTTAACGGCTACTACTGAGGGCTCTACTAAAATTATTCCCTTACCTCTTAAATATATCAAAGTGTTAGCTGTCCCAAGATCTATAGCAAGATCTTTAGAAAACCATCTGAAAAATTTGGATAACATTTACTTAACCTCTTTACGGGTTTTATAAAAATAATTTTAATTTATTTTTAAAATTTTAAAAGGAGATTACTACAAATGGGCCAAAACCCATTAGATCGTTACCTTTAGGAAGAAAAATTAATTTTTCAGGCATATAATGATAAAAAAATGATGCTAAAGCACATAAAATAGCATCTAAAATCCCCTCTGTAATTTCAATATCAAAATTTATTTTAAGATTGAACTTTGAATTTAACCAAAAAATTAAAAAATCTTTTTCATTTTTTAAATTTTTTTGTTTGTAATAAAAAGCCAAATCTTTTTTTTCTTCAGGTAAACAAAAATATATACTTGTTCTGGGATGTGTTTCTATAATAGTTCCGCAATAAGGAGAAAGTTTTTCACTGAGTAAAAGTGCTCTTATAGGGACTGCCATAAGAGTATGATAAGAAACAACCCAAGATTTTGCTTTTTTAGGAAGTAAGTTTTTTAAGGCCATATCTGAATTTCTAAATCCTTTTTTGTCTTTTAAAGAAAAACTTAAAGGTGCATCTATTCCTATACCTAAAACTTTATTAGTTATTGAAAAATCTATTAAAATAGAAAGATCATTAATAGAACATGGAGATAAAGGAGAACTTAAAGAAAAAAGAGGACACAATTCCAAATCATTTTTTTCTTTTTTTAAAGCAACTATCCATGTATTTTTAGTTCCTGCAATATCTATACCTAAAAAATAAAACATATTATATTATTTTTAAAATTATTATGAAAGAAATCAAAGATTACCCTTTTCAAATTTTAATTAAAGTTAGAAAGCCTTCAAGATATTTAGGAGAAGAGCCCTTTTTTAATTTAAAAGATTGGGAAAAAGCTAAACTTAAAATCTGTTTAGGATATCCTGATCTTTATGAAATAGGAAGATCACATTTAGGAATAGTTATTTTAAATTATTTAATTAATCAACATCCAGAATATTTAGCAGATTTTGTCTTTGCTGTGGCTCCAGATTTTGAAAAAGAATTAAAAACCCTCAATTTTCCTATTTTAAGTTTAAATTATCGCAAACCTTTAAGAGAGTTTGATATAATTGGGATAAGTTATGCTTATGAACTTTCGGTTACAAGTATTCTTAATATTTTAGATTTAGCTAAAATCCCTTTAAAGACTTATGAAAGAACAGAAAAAGATCCGTTAATATTGGGAGGCGGTCCCAGTTGCGTTAATCCTGAACCGATAGCTGAATTTTTTGATGCTATAGTGATCGGGGATGGTGAAGAAGTTATTTTTGAAATTCTCGAAAAAATAAAACTTTGGAAAGAGAATAAAACTAATAAAGAAGAACTTTTAAGGATCCTCTCTCAAATAGAGGGAGTTTATGTGCCTTTATTCAAGAATAAAGTAAAAAGAAGAATTGTAAAAGATTTAAATCAAAGAAAGTATATTTGGGAATTTGGAATACCTCTTATTACTCTTATTCATGATAGAATTCCTATTGAAATATTTCGTGGTTGTACAAGGGGTTGTAGATTTTGTGAAGCCGGGTTTTATTATAGGCCTGTAAGAGAAAAAAATCCAAAATACTTGTTAACTCAAATAGAAAAGAATTTTAAAAATACAGGATTTACTGAGGTATCTTTAATGTCTCTTTCAACCGGTGATTATACTTCTTTAGAAGAATTACTTTATTTTTTAAAAGAAAAATTTTATACAAAAGTTTTTTCAAAAAAATATATTTTTTCTTTACCTTCTTTGAGAGTAGGAAGTATAGATAAAGAAATTTTAGAGTTTATAACATTGGGGAGAAAAACAGGATTAACCTTTGCTCCAGAAGCAGGAAGTGAAAGATTAAGAAAAGTAATTAATAAAAATATAAACATTGAAGATTTAATAAAAGACATAGAAATTGCTTATAAACTGGGATGGAAAAAAGTCAAACTTTATTTTATGATAGGTCTTCCAACCGAAAAAGAAGAAGATTTGAAAGAAATCATTAAAATTTATAAAGATCTAAAAAAAAGATTTTGGGGAATGAGAATAGTAATTTCAGTTTCTACTTTTATTCCTAAACCTCATACACCTTTTCAATGGGAAAGACAAATAAGTATAAAAGAAACTTACAAAAAGATAAAAATTTTAAAAAAAGAATTAGGAGAAGCTTTAAAATATCACAAACCTGAACAAAGTTTTTTAGAAGGAGTGATAGCAAGAGGTGGAAGAGAGCTCTCAAAATTAATAGAAAATGCTTATAAAGAAGGAGCTCGGTTAGATAGTTGGAAAGAGTATTTCAATTTTTCATTATGGAGAGAACAAGCAGATAAATTGGATATTGATTTAGAAAAATATTTAGAAGAAAGAAAAATAGAAAATCCCTTACCATGGGATCATATAGATTTAAGGATTTCAAAGGAATTTTTATTAAGAGAAAGGGAAAAGGCTTATAGAGCTGAAATAACAGAAGATTGTAGGTGGAGTAATTGTTCCAATTGCGGATCCTGTAATAAAGAAATTAAAAATTTAATTATAAAAAATCTCAAAATAAAGAAAACTGAATCAAATCAATTTACCTTTTATATCCCTATTAAAAATAAAGAAATTTGGTACGAAATTTATTACACCCGAAAAGGAAAAAGTATATTTTTATCACAATTAGATATAATAAGACTTTTCGTTCTTATTTTTAATAAGATAGGATTACCCTTAATTTATACTTCGGGATTCCATCCTCATCCTAAAATAATATTAGATAATGCCTTACCTATAGGTGTAGCCTCTGATTATGAATTTATAGCATTTGCTATGTTTGAAGAAGGTCATTCCAAAAAAATAAAAAATTTAAAATTATATGATGGATTAAAAATTTTGGATGTCTTTGAAAAATTTGAAAAACCCAAGATTTCTCAAAAAGAAAAAATAGTTTATAAAATTATCCCTATTTCAAAAGAAAGTAATTATTTATTTGAAAAAATTTCTGATAAAACCTTAAAAGTTTTAAGAGAAGATGAAGGTTATAAAATTTTAGTTTATAAAGAGAATTTTTCTATTTTAAAATTTTTAAAAAATCAATTAGGAATTAAAAATCCATTAGAATATTTTTGGATAGAAAAAATAAAGTGCACAGCCAGTTCTTGACATAAAAATTAGATTAGATTATAATAAAAAATCTCTTTAAAAAGATCTTTTAAATTTAATACTTGACAATTTAAATAATCAGATTTATAATATATTTTGGCTAAGTCTGCGATCTTTGAAAATTGAATAGCATCCGCTTTGGGCTCTATAATTTTTAAAAAATTATTATAATTTTTTCTCCTGAGGGTTTGATCCTGGCTCAGGGCGAACGCTAGCGGCGCGCCTAACCCATGCAAGTCGTGCGGGAAAGGGATATTTTTCCCTAGTACCGCGGCAAACGAGTGAGTAACACGTGAGTAACCTGTCCCCGGGACTGGGATAACTATCCGAAAGGGTAGCTAATACCAGATAAAGTCGTAAGGCGCAAGCCTTACGATGAAAAGGGGGCCTCTGCATAGCAAGCTCCTGCCTGGGGAGGGGCTCGCGGCCCATCAGCTAGTTGGTGGGGTAATGGCCCACCAAGGCGACGACGGGTAGCCGGCCTGAGAGGGTGGTCGGCCACGCGGGCACTGAGACACGGGCCCGACTCCTACGGGAGGCAGCAGGGGGGAATCTTGGGCAATGGGCGAAAGCCTGACCCAGCGACGCCGCGTGGGGGAAGAAGGCCTTCGGGTCGTAAACCCCTGTTCTAGGGGAAGAACCTTGAGTAGGTGAATAACCTACTCAAGCTGACGGTACCCTAGGAGAAAGCCACGGCTAACTGCGTGCCAGCAGCCGCGGTAATACGCAGGTGGCAAGCGTTGCCCGGAATCACTGGGCGTAAAGGGTGCGTAGGCGGCCGGACAAGTTATAGGTTAAAGCCCAGGGCTCAACCCTGGAAAGGCCTATAATACTGTCTGGCTTGAGGGCCGGAGAGGCTAGCGGAATTCCCGGTGTAGGGGTGAAATCCGTAGATATCGGGAGGAACACCGGTGG
>CAYPPW010000007.1:0-38156 GCA_964412755.1 uncultured Thermodesulfatator sp. | reverse complement strand
ACGCGCCCGGCAGGACTCGAACCTGCAACCTTTGGATTCGTAGTCCAATGCTCTATCCAATTGAGCTACGGGCGCTTGGTTTTATTAAAATTATAAAATAAAATACTATAAAAACAAGAAGGAAAGATGTTGTATTTTTAATTTTTTATAGTTTATTGAAATTTTAAAAAGTTAATTATGAAAGCACTTTTAGTCTATCCTTTTTATCCTGAAACTTTCTGGAGTTTTCGTTATGCACTTAAATTTTTAAATAAAAAAGCTACTCACCCACCTTTAGGTCTTCTTACAGTTGCTAGTTTACTTCCTTCAGATTGGGAATTAAAACTTATTGATTTAAATGTCCAGCCTTTAAACACTGAAATGATTGAATGGGCAGATTTTATCTTTATAAGTGCCATGTCTGTTCAGAGAGATTCAGCAGAAAAAATAATTACTTTAAGTAAAAAATTTAATAAAAAAATAATAGCAGGAGGACCTCTTTTTACTGCCTTTTGGCAAGATTTTGTAAATAAAGTGGATCATTTAATTCTTAATGAAGCTGAGATAACTTTACCTTTATTTTTACGAGATTTGAATGAAGGAAATCCCAAGAAGATTTATCAAACAAAAGAATTTGCAGATATAACTAAAAGTCCACTTCCAGCATACCATTTAATTAATCTACGTGATTATACAACTATGTGTATTCAATACTCAAGAGGATGTCCATTTAATTGTGAATTTTGTGATGTTACCAATCTTTTTGGGCACAAATTTAGGACTAAAACAAAAGATCAAATTTTAAAAGAACTTGAAAATTTATATAAATTGGGGTGGAGAGGCTCTGTATTTTTTGTAGATGATAATTTTATTGGGGGCAAAAGAAAAGTAAAAGAGGAAATTTTACCAGATTTAATTGAGTGGCAAAAAGCTCATAATTATCCATTTTACTTTTATACTCAAGTGTCAATTAATTTAGCAGATGATGAAGAATTAATGGATCTTATGGTTAATGCTGGGTTTAATTCGGTATTCATAGGAATAGAAACTCCTTATCAGGCAAGTTTAGAAGAAGCTAACAAGGTTCAAAACAAAAATAGAGATTTAGTGAAAGATGTGAGAAAAATTCAAAAATTTGGTTTAGAAGTTATGGGAGGATTTATTGTTGGATTTGATAATGATCCTATAAATATTTTTGACCTTATTATAAAATTTGTTAAAGAAAGTAAAATCGTTATAGCCATGGTAGGATTACTTAATGCCCCTCCTGGTACACGTCTTTATAAGAGACTTGAAAAAGAAGGTAGGATTAATCCTCTATTTAAAGGAAATAATACCGATTTTTCAACTAATATATTACCTAAAATGAGTTATCAAACACTTATACAAGGTTATAAAAAGATAATTAGGGAGTTATATAAAACTGAAAATTACTATAAAAGAATTGAAACTTTTTTAAAAGACTTTCATCCTAAAATTAAATTCAAGTTAGATAAAAATTATTTAAAAGTTAATTATGGATATATTTTGGGTCTTCCCAAGATCTTTTTAAAATTTGGTTTTATAGAAAAAAATAGGATGAAATTTTGGAAAATTTTAAGTCATACCTTAATAAAAAAACCTCAGGCTTTTTTTATCATACTTGCTCAGATTGTGAGTGGATATCATTTTAGAAAAATTTTTTATCAAGCTTTTAAAGATTGAAGTTTTTTAAATGAAATATTTAAAAACTTCAGAAATAATTTCAAAGTATAGAAGCGTCCTTCCTTTAATAATTTTATGGGGCATTATTATTCTTTCTTCAATAATATTAATTTTTAGTGCTATTTTTACTTATAAAAATGCTAAATTAACAGCTGAAGATGCTTTAAAAATGCAAGCAATGGGTATAGCTATAACTATTCAAAGTTTCTTACAATCTGAATTAGGAGATATTATAAACTTAGATTATGGCGTATTTTCTGATCTTATACTTAATGAAAAATGGGAAGAAATAGCTTTTGTATCTCTTTATAATCTTGATGGATATATCATTCTTCATTCTAATCCAGCTCTTATAGGGGGGAAAATACAATTACCTGAGGTTAAAGAATACCCTTATTATCATTATTTAACTCTAAAAACTTCAGAAAGGGTATTTATTGGTGACTTTAAAATATTTGTGGATAATCCCTATATTTTAAGGGTAGCATTACATACTTATTCTACTAAAAAAATTATACAGCGAGCACAAATATATAGCATTATAAAATTAGGAATCTCTTTGTCTTTAATTTTTTCAGGATTTTTAATAACTATTTTTCTAAAAAAAATTCAAGTATTACAATTAAAATTAAAGGAATTAGAAAGTATTTCCTTGATGACTAAAATTTTAGTTCATGAGATAAGAAATCCTTTAGGAAGTATTAAAGGGTTTTCTCAGTATTTAATAAATAAAGTGGAAGAAAATCTTAAACTACCTCTCCAAACTATCTTAACCGAGTCTTTAAGAATAGAAAGACTTACAGACGAATTGCTTTTGTATTCAAATCCTGTTAGATTAATTTTTTCAGAAATTTCCTTGAAAGAATTATTAGAAGAAATATTGTTAGTTTTTCAAAAAAAATATTCTGACATAAATTTTCAACTTTATCTGAATGAAGATATAAGACTGAATAGTGATAAGGATAAGCTTAAAGAAATGATTATCAATATTATTCAAAATGCAGTTGATGCTGTTTATGAGTCTTCAAAAGTAGAAAAATTAATAATTATAAAAGTGGAAAAGAAGGAAAAAGAAGTTAAATTAGAAATAATAGATAATGGAATAGGAATGGATGAAAAAGTTTTAAGCAAGGCTATAGATCCCTTTTTTACTACTAAACCTAGGGGCTCTGGTCTTGGGCTGGCTATAGTGAATAAGTTTTGCGAAGCTTTAAATATAAAATTAGAAATAAAAAGTAAAAAAGGTGAGGGAACAAAAGCATGTCTTATTATCCCAAAATTGCGATAGTTGAAGACGATCCTTCTTTTGCTTCTTTTTTAAAAATGATATTAGAAGAATATTCATATAAAGTAGAAGTATATCATGATCCAGAAATTGCCATTAAGAAAATTTTTGATTTTAAACCAGATTTAATAATTACTGATTTAAAAATGCCTAAAATAGATGGAATAACTTTTCTTGAAAAAGTAAAAAAAATTTGGCCAGAAGTTCAATTTATAGTAATTACTGCTTATGGAACCATAGAGTCAGCGGTAGAAGCCATGAAAAAAGGAGCAGCAGATTATATTACTAAGCCTCTTTCGAGTCCAGAAAGCTTTATTTCTCTTGTTTCTAAACTTTTACCTAAAGAAAAAAAGGAAATCTCGGAAGAACAGCCTGAAGAAATTCCTCCTTTTGAAATTTTGTTTGCTGGGATTGAAGATATTTATGAAAAAATTTTACAGGTAGCTCCTACGGATACTACAGTTATTCTTTATGGAGAAACTGGAGTAGGGAAATCTGCTATTGCAAAAGCTATTCATTTGTTAAGCGGAAGAAAAGGTAAATTTATTGAAATAAATTGTGCTGCTATTCCTGAAACTCTTATAGAATCAGAACTTTTTGGTTATGAAAAAGGTGCTTTTTCAGGAGCTATAAAATCTAAACCTGGTAAAATTGAGCTTGCTAAGGATGGTACCTTGTTTTTAGATGAAATAACTGAAATGAGCCCTAATGTTCAGGCTAAATTTTTGAGAATATTACAAGATAAAGTTTTTGAAAGATTGGGAGGACTTACATCTATTAAAACTAATGCAAGATTTATAGTAGCAACCAATAAAGAGCTCTTAGAACTTGTGAAACAAGGAAAATTTAGAGAAGATCTTTATTTTAGAATAAATATTTTTCCTATTTATCTTCCACCTTTAAGAGATAGAAAAAAAGTTATTTTAAAAATTGCAAAATATTTGATTCAAAAAATTTCTGCCAAATTAGGCAAAGAACCTTTAAAATTGGATAAAGATTCTGAAAAAATTCTACTATCCTATTCTTGGCCAGGTAATATTAGAGAATTAGAAAATGCATTAGAAAGGAGTCTCATTTTAAGTAAAGGAAATAAATTAGAAATTCAGTTAGATTATTTTTATGAAAAAATGATTAAAGAATTGAAATCTGAGATTAATATTAAAAGTTTAGAAAAAAAAGCTGTATTAGAAGCACTTGAAAAGACAAAAGGTAATAAAAGGAAAGCTGCAGAATTATTGGGTATTTCTTTAAGAACACTTTATAATAAAATCAAAGAATACGGATTGGAAGTTAATTAATGTTTGAAATGATAAGTGCGATTTTCATCAATTACAAATATGGAATCTGGAATAATAAAAACTTCTCCCTTTTCTGAAAGAAATTTAGATCCCTTTATTATTATTTCCTTTTCAGGGGTTAGTTTTAATTGTTGTTTTTTTAATGTTTCTTCTGAATCGAGAATAGATTTATAAATTTTATTTTCCCTTTTAATTTCAATGATTACCGAGTTTGTATTTGGAGAAATCCAAACATTTTTTATTTTCCCTCTCATTAATATTTCAGTATTAGGATCATAACCTTTATAAAATTTATGTTCCTTTATTTTTTTTGCTTGTCCTTCAAAATAAATTCCAAAAATTAAAGAATTTATGAGAAATATACCGAAAATTAATTTTTTCATCTTATAAAGATTGCCATCCGCACATTCTTTTTAATCTAAGTCCACCTCTTGGTCCATAAGGTAAATTTTTTTCATAAGCTTTTTTTTGAATTTCAAGTCTGATTCTAATTAATTCTTGTTCTTTTTTTTCAATAGTATTCCAGTCAGGTGGATTTTTACTCCAAAGTTCACGTAGTTCCTTGTTAAGTTGCCACCATTTTTGCCATTGAGGTTGGACCTCTTTGCAAAAAGCTTCTAATTTAGCAGGATCTATATCTTGGATAGTACTATATTTCGGAGGTCTCATTCCAGGTCCTCTTTTTCCTATTCCAGAATCTGTTTGATTCTGTGCTAAAATAATACCTGTTCCTAATAAACTGACTGATCCCAAAAACACTATAATTTTAGCTATTCCTTTTTTCATTTTTATCCTCCCACAATTTTTAAATATTTTTAAACAAAAAGTATACCTAAAATTTAATCAAAAATTATCAAAAATAAAAGTCAAATATTTTGCAATAATTGCAAAATAATTGGTAAATTTTTCAAAGCTTAAATTCTTAAAATTTCTAAATATTCACCTTTTAAGGAGTGTTTGCCTGCTTCTTTTACACTCACTTTAACTAAAGCACCCTTAATATCTAATCTCGGGGATTTAAAATTAACTACTACATTGGTAGTGGTTCTGCCTGTAAGCATAGCAGGATTTTTAGGACTTAAGCCTTCTACTAAAATTTCTACTATTTTATTTACATAAGACTCATAAATTTCTTGAGTTATTTTTTGTTGAATTTCATGAACTTTGTTTAATCTTTTTTCTTTTTCCTCTTCAGGGACTTTTTCTTTTAAATTTTTAGCCACAGTAAAGGGTCTATCTGAATATTTAAAGGAGAATACTTCATGATATTTTACTTTTTCAAGCATCTCTAAGGTTTCTTCAAAATCTTTTTCAGTTTCTCCTGGGAATCCCACTATTATATCAGAGGTAATTGCAATATCTGGAACGGCTTTTTTTAATTTTTCAACCTTTTCAAGATATTCCTCTTTTGTATATTTTCTGTTCATTTTTTTTAAAATTTTATTTGATCCTGCTTGTAAAGGTAAATGTATATGTTTACATACTTTTGAATTTGTGGCTATTACTTCAATAAGCTTATCTGAAAGATCTTTAGGATGATTAGTAGTAAATCTTATTCTCCATAATCCATCTATTTGAGATATCATATTTAGAAGTTCAGGAAAAGTAGGATAATTTTTTTCTTTCAACCCATAGGAATTAACATTTTGCCCTAATAAAATGATTTCTCTTACTCCCATCTTAACTAATTCCTCAATCTCTTTCAAAATTTCTTCAGGTGGTCTACTAACTTCTCTTCCTCTTACATAAGGAACGATACAATAAGTGCAAAAATTGTCACATCCCTGCATTATAGTTACAAAGGCTGTAACTTTTTTTTGATTAAATAAAGCTTGACTATTTTTTTCTATTATAAGAGGTGGTTTAAAATTAGGATTTAATTCTGTGAAGACAACAGGTTTTTTCTTTTGTTGAAATTTTTTTAAAGCATCTTTAATAAAATAAAATCCTTGTGTACCAAGGACAAGATCTACATAAGGTAACTTTCTAATCAAATTTTCTCCCTCTTGTTGAGCTACGCAACCTGTTATTCCAATTATTAAATCTTTTTTAATTTTTTTTAAAACTTTATATCTTCCTACTTCACTATAAACTTTATGTTCTGGTTTTTCCCTTACAGAGCAAGTATTAATTAAAATTAAATCCGCCTCCTCAGGATTAAAAGTAGGTTCATATTCGTCACTAAGTAAAACATACATTTTTTCCGAATCATTTTCATTCATTTGACAACCAAAAGTTTTAATATAAACCCTTTTTTTCATAGCAAAAATAAATATAATTCAAATTAAATCGTTTTTCAAATAAGGAGAAGATTATGCTAATGGAAGAACTTTCTGCAAAAGAATTTAATTATTTGAAAGAAAAAACTAAAACAGTTATCATTCCAGTGGGTTCTATAGAGGCCCACGGTCCTCATTTACCATTAGCTACAGATCTTTATACTATTTATGAAATTTGTAAACTTGTATGTAAAAAAATAAATGTATTAGTAACTCCACCAATTTATTATGGAGTATGTAGGAGTACTAAAAACATCCCCGGAACTATTAGTATAAAAGGAGAAACACTTAAAAGTCTTCTTTTAGATATAATTTCAGAATTTTATCAACAGGGATTTAGGAATTTTTTTATTCTTTCTGGACATGCCGGTACCACGCATTATGCTTATTTAATTGATGCTGCAGAAAGATTTATTGAAGTTAACAAAGATGCTAAATTTTTTGTAGCCAACATTTATCAGCTTTTAGCACCTTTTTTGAAAGAAATGAATATTTCTGAACAAGATTCTCATGCAGGAGAGTGGGAAACTTCACTTATTCTTTATCTCAAGCCAGATTTAGTTAAGGAAGGAGCCTTTGAAGATTATCCAAATTTTCCTAAATTTATGATAATTGCTGAAAAGGAAAAATATTGGTCCTCAGGAATATGGGGTAATCCTCTAAAGGCAAGTAAAAATAAAGGACAAATACTTGCTAATAAATTGGTAGAAATTTTGGTTAATTACCTTAAAACCATAGAAAAGGAATAATGCTTTTAATAGATGGATCTTATGGAGAAGGAGGAGGCCAGATTTTAAGGACCTCTCTTTCTCTTTCTATTATTTTAGAAAAACCTTTCAAAATTTTTAATTTAAGAGCAAATAGACCCAAACCAGGCCTTCAACCTCAACATTTAACCTGTGTAAAGGCTTGTGGAGAAATTTCTCAAGCTGAAATTATAGGAGCAGAACTTGGATCAAAGGAACTCTTATTTATTCCTAAGAAAAAACCTGACCATAAAACTTACACATTTGATATAAAAACCGCAGGTTCAACTTCCTTACTTTTTCAAACTCTTATTTATCCTTTAGCTTTTTCTCAAGGAGGTGGTTTAATTCTTAAAGGAGGCACTCATGTGTCATTCAGCCCCTGTTATCATTATCTTAAATATGTATTTTTACCGGTTTTAAAGTTCTTTGGATTAAAAGCGGAAATTGAAATAGAAAAAGCAGGATTTTATCCAAAAGGTGGGGGAATAATTAAAGCTAAAGTTTTTACTTGGGAAAATTTTGATTTACCAGGATTTTCTCCTCAATTTATTCCAAATGAGACGTATGTTTTAAGTATTATTTCAGAAAATTTACCTTCACATATTTTAGAAAGACAGGCAAATTCAGCTCAAGAAAAACTTTTAGCCTATGGAATTAAAAGCGAAAAAATATTAGAAATACTAAAAAGTGATTCTCCTGGGGCTGCAGTTTTTATTTTTTCTATAGATAAAGATAAAATAAAGAGAGTAGGTTTTATGGAATTAGGTAAAAAAGGATACCCTGCTGAAAAAGTAGGAGAAAATGCAGCTAATCAGTTTCTGAGATTTTTAGAAACAAAAACTCAAATAGAGGAACATTTAGCTGATCAAATTTTACTTCCTGTTGTTTTTGCTATTATAAAAGGAGAAAAATCAAAGTATAGTTATACAACCTCAAAAATAAACAAACATCTTATTACCCAAGCTTGGCTTATTTCTAAATTTATAGATAAGATAAAAATCCAAATTTTTGGAAAAGAGAATGAACCTGGGGAGGTAAAAATTGAGAGAAAATGAAAGAGAAATTTTAGAATATTTGAGGTATTGTTGGCAAAATGTTCCTTATTTAAGAAGATATCCCTTTGAAGAATGGAAATTAGCTTATTATAAAGATAAACTGATTTTTTTTAATTGGAAAAATAAAAAATTTTTCAGACTTAATAAAGATTTTAAAACTTATCCCTTAGGCACTTTTTTTAATGAAAAACTTTTTGTTCCAGGTTATCCACATATACCCAGAATTTATGTTTTAAAAACAGGACTTAAAAGATATCTAAAATATCCCTTCTATGCAGAAGAAAAAATAGAAGGATATAATGTACGATTAGTAAAAATAGATAATGAAATTCTTGCTTTTACGAGAAGAGGATATATTTGTCCTTTTGCTACTGATAGATGGGAAGATTTTTTACCGGAATTACCAGAATTTTTTGAAACCCAAAAAAATTTAATAATTTGTTCAGAAGTGGCAGGTCCAGGCAATCCTTTTGTTAGCGAATATCCACCTTATATAAAAGAAGATATAAATTTTTTTGTTTTTGATTTTATGAAAGAAGGAACAGGAGAGTTTTTGAGTGTTTCTGAAAAAATTAAACTTTTAGAAAAATATAAATTAAATTGTCCAGAAATTAACGGTCCCTTTGATCCAGAAAGAGACTATAAAAAAATAAAAGACCTTCTTAAAAAATACCATCTTGAAAAAAGAGAGGGAGTAGTGTTTAAACCAGACTACAGCGGTTCAAGAGTAAAATATGTAACTCCCTTTTCAAATCTTGCAGACTTAAAAGTTGTTTTTCCGTATTTAGGAGAAATAGACCCTCATTTTGTTTCATTAAGGCTTATAAGACTTGCTTTAAATTTATATGAATTTGAAGAATTTAAAGAGGAGGTATATAAATTATTAGGGGAAAATATGTTTGAAGACGCACTTAAATTTTTTCACACCGAAAAACCTTTTCAAGAAACCTTTAAAATAAAGTTTAAAAGAGAAAGTAATTTTCTTTCAATGCTTGCGCACTTCAGAATGGCAAAGATAAATATAGAAATTAAAAAAACCGAATGGGAAAATGGATATCTTAGGGTAGAATTTACTAAAATATATCCTAGAGCCACTCAATTTTGGAAAACTAAATTGGAGGGGTGGGGAGAAGTTGACTAAAAATTATTTTCCAGCGTTTTTAGATTTAAGAGATAAATTATGTGTAATTATAGGAGGTGGAAAGGTTGCTGAAAGAAAAGTAGAAAATTTGCTTAAAGCTCAAGCAAAAGTAAAAATAATTTCTCCTGAAATCTCCCCCAATCTTAAAAAATTAGCTGAAGAAGGTAAAATTTACTGGGAAAAAAGAGCTTATCAAAAAGGGGATCTTGATTCGGCTTGGTTAGTAATTGCTGCCACTAATAATCCCGAAGTTCAAAAACAGGTATTTGAAGAAGCAGAGGAAAAACGCATTTTTTGTAATATAGTTGATGTTCCTAATCTTTGCAGTTTTATAGTGCCATCAGTTATAAGAAGAGGTGCTTTAACCATAGCTATTTCTACCTCAGCAACAAGTCCAGCAGTAGCAAAAAGATTAAGAGAAACCTTGGAAAACTTGTTCGGAGAAGAATATGAACTTTATTTAGAACTTATGGAAAACCTAAGAGATCAGATTCTTATGTCAGAACTTTCCCAAGAAGAAAAAGAGAAAAAATTGCATCAATTTGCTTTAACACCTATCCCTCTTTATATTAAAAATAAAGATATAATTCTTTTAAAGACTCTTATTGAAAGAGAATCTCTTTTATTTCCTAAGGAGCTTTTTGAGAAATATTTTCCTGATATTTTTTCCAGAGAAAACGAAAAATAGGTGAAAAAAGTTCAGGCTTAGTTTCTATCAATTTATTAACCTCTTCTATAGGGAAAAATTTTCCTTCTTCTATTTCTAAGGGATTTGGTTTGGGAGATTTTTTAGTATATCCTATAAATAAAGATACACATTCATTTCCAGTTTCTTCAGAAGGCGGTAATTTTAAAACTTCTTCCAGTTTTACTTTTATCGCTAATTCTTCTTTCAATTCTCTTTGTGCAGCTATTAAAAAACTCTCTCCAGATAATACATGTCCTGAGGCGGAAGAGGTCCATAATCCTGGATTTTGATCCACCACCTGAGATTTTTTTTGTAAATATATTTCTTGCTTTTCATTGAAAAGAAATACATGAACTATTTTATGAAAAAGTGCCTTTTTATGAATTTCCTCTCTACTTAAAATAGTTACAGGATCACATTTTTCATCAACAACTTCTAAAGTCTCTCTTTTTCTGCTTTCAGGAGTCTCTTTAGGTTTTCTACCCTTTTTCTTAATTTCTTCGTACATTTAAAATATTATTACCAGAAAATTAAAATTTGAAAAGACCTTAATTATTTTTTATTACTAACTGAATAACTTCATCTAAATGAGAAATAAAAATAAATTCTATTTGATCTCTCAGATCTTTTGGAATTTCTTCGAGGTCTTTTGCATTTTGGGACGGCAAAATAACTTTTTTAATACCTTTTCTTAAAGCTGCTAAAGATTTTTCTTTAATTCCCCCTACAGGTAATATTTTTCCTCTTAAAGTTATTTCTCCAGTCATTGCATAATCTTTAGAGACTGGTTTTTGAATAAGAGCAGAAACTAAGGCTACTGCAATAGTTATCCCCGCACTTGGACCATCTTTCGGGATTGCACCTGAAGGAACATGGACATGGATATCATACTTAGTATGAAACTCGGGATCAAGATTCAATTGGTTACATCTTGATCTTATATAGGAAAGAGCTGCCTGAGCACTTTCTTTCATTATGTCTCCTAATTGTCCTGTTAAAATGAGATTGCCCTTTCCAGGCATTATTACACTTTCTATATATAATACTTCTCCTCCATAAGGAGTCCATGCAAGACCAGTAGCTACACCTATTTCATCTTTTTCTTGTTTTAACTCTTCTATATATTCTGGTGGACCAAGGTATTCTGAAAGATTATTTTCAGTAATTTCAAAAGGATCTTTATCTCCTTCTGCTATTTTTCTAGCTATTTTTCTACAAATAGTAGCTAATTTTCTTTCTAATTCTCTTACTCCAGATTCAGAGGTATATTCTTCTATAATTTTTAAGATCACTTCGTCAGAAATAATTATTCTTTTTTTCTCAAGTCCATGTTCTTTTATAAGTTTAGGTAAAAGATGGTTTTTGGCAATTTCAAGTTTCTCTTTAAAAGTATATCCAGAAATATAAATTACCTCCATACGATCAAGCAAAACTTTTGGTATAGGTTCAGTCATATTGGCAGTAGCAATAAACAAAACTCTTGAAAGGTCAAAGGGTACATCCAAGAAATGATCTACAAATTCTTTATTTTGTTCTGGATCAAGAACCTCTAGAAGAGCTGCCGCTGGATCCCCATGAAAGTCATTACAAAGTTTATCTACTTCATCAAGTACAAATACAGGATTATTAACCCCTGCCTGTTTAATTCCCTGAATTATTCTACCAGGCAAAGCTCCTACATAAGTTCTTCTATGTCCCCTTATTTCAGCCTCATCTCTTACCCCTCCTAAGGAAACCCTTATAAATTTTCTACCAAGAGCAGTGGCTATAGATTTTCCAAGACTTGTTTTACCAACTCCTGGTGGACCTACAAAACAAAGAATAGCTCCCTTAGCTTTAGGGTTTATTTTTTTTACTGCTAAAAACTCAATAATTCTATCTTTTACTTTTTCAAGATTATAATGATCTCTATCCAATACCTTTTTAACATGCTTTAAATTTAAGTTATCTTTAGTAGATTTATTCCAAGGAAGTTCAATTAACCATTCTAAATAATTTCTTATTACTCCCGCTTCAGAAGAGTCAGGATGCATAAATTCAAGTCTTTTAAGCTGTTTTAATGCTTCTTTTTCAACATTTTTAGGCATTTTGGTTTTTTTAATTTTTTTTCTCAATTCTTCTATTTCGTTTTCTATATCTTCAAATTCTCCTAATTCTCTTTTAATAGCTCTGAGTTGTTCTCTTAAAAAGTATTCTCTTTGAGATCTACCTATTTCTTCTTGAGCTTCAGTTTGGATTTTATTTTGTAGGGTTGTTATTTCTATTTCTTGAATAAGTATTTCTGAAATTTTTTTAAGTCTTTCTACTCCATCCAATGTTTCTAGAAGATCTTGTGCTGTTTTTACCTTTAATTTTAAATAAACTGTAATAAGATCAGCAAGTCTCCCTGGTTCTTCTATGGATTGAATTACTGTAGAAACTTCGGGATTTAGTGCGCCTTTTAGAGATAAAAGCTTTTCTGTATTTTGTTTTATAGACCTTATTAAAGCTTCTATCTCTGGAGTAATTATTTCCGGTTCTTTTTCTTTACAAGGTTCAATTTTTACTTTAAAATAGGGATCCGTTTCCAAAAATTCCTTAATTTCTACTCTTGATAGTATCTGTACCACTACTTTTAATCTATTTTCAGAAAGAGTAAGTGTTTTTATAATTAAGGCAATAGTCCCTATTTTATACAGATCATCAGGTTTTGGGTTTTCAATACGTGAATTTTTTTGTGTAGAAAGTACTATAAGTTTATCTTTATTTAAAGCTTCTTCTATAGCTTTTAAAGATTTAGCTCTTCCTACAAATAATGGGACTACCATAGAGGGGAAAAGTACAGTATCTCTTATAGCCATAAGAGGAAGAATTTCTGGAACATCTATAATTTCTCCTTCAGAAATTTCTGGAATAGAAAGTTCTAATTCTTCCTTCATAGTTTGTTTTATTTTAAAAAGTTGAATTAAAATTTAAAACTTTAGTTAAATTATTCAAGTTGTCTTTTTAATAAAATATATTAAAATTTTTAAAAGATGTTGATATGGAGGCCGTAGCTCAATGGTAGAGCACCGGGCTGTGGCCCCGGGTGTTGCGGGTTCGAGTCCCGTCGGCCTCCCCAAATTTTTTACTTATCTCTTTTTATTTACAATCTTAATTTGTTATGCTATAATTTAGCATCTTTTATTTAGTTAAAGGGAGGAATATAGCTTATGCTACCTATAATTAGAGAAGTAGAAAAAAATTACATGAGAACTGATCTGCCGAAGTTTAATCCTGGTGACACAATAAAAGTATACTTTAAATTAAAAGAAGGAGAAGAAAAAGAAAGAGTTCAAGTTTTTGAAGGAGTGGTAATAAGAAGAAGAGGTTCAGGAATTAATGCTACTTTTACGGTAAGAAAAGTTTCTTATGGTGTCGGAGTTGAAAGAACTTTTCCTCTTCATTCGCCTAGGATTGAAAAAATAGAAATTGTTAAGAGAGGTAAGGTAAGAAGAGCAAGACTTTATTACCTTAGAACACGCTATGGTAAGTCAGCTCGTATTAAAGAAAGATTTGATGACAAAATAATGGAATAATTATTATATTGAAAGATAAACTATTTCATTTTTCGGAAATTTCAGATTTTGAAAATTATTTCAGAAACTTAGGGTATTATATTATTGCCGGTATTGATGAAGCAGGTAGAGGTGCCTTAGCTGGACCTGTTTTTGCTGCTGCAGTAATTCTCCCATCAGATTTTAAATCCTCAGAAATAAAGGATTCAAAAATTCTTCCTTCTAAAAAAAGAGAGGAGCTTTTTGAATATATTTGTCAAGTTGCTGTTGATTATGCAATTTCCTCCATAGAAGTAAAAGAAATTAATCAAAAAGGTATATCTCAGAGTGTTTTTAAAGCCATGTTAAAAGCATTAAATTCCTTAAAAGTAAAGCCTCAGCTTGTGTTAATAGATGGGCCTTGGTTAATTCCTGGATATCAGGGTTTGCAAAAGGCTATAATAAATGGAGATAAAAAGTGTATTAGTATTTCAGCTGCCTCAATTTTGGCAAAAGTAGCAAGAGATAGATATATGAAAAATTTAGATAAAATTTATCCTCAATATGAATTTTCTCAACATAAAGGATATGCTACCAAGTCCCATTTTGAAAAAATAAAAAAATACGGTCTTTGTCCTTTTCACAGAACTTACTTTAAATGTCTCAAAAAATGAAATATAAGAGAATATCTTCTAAAGAAAAGGGAAGGACCTCAGAAGAGATAATAACAAATTATTTAGTTTCAAAAAAATATAAAATTTTGGAAAGAAATTTTAGAACTAATTTTGGAGAAATAGATATTATTGCAGAAAAAAATGATTATTTAATTTTTATTGAAGTAAAAAGTCAATTTAAGAGAGGGGGTTTTTTGGCTGAGGAAAGAATAAATAGAGAAAAAAGAGAAAAGATTTTTAAAGTTGCTAAATATTTTTTAATTAAAAATTTTGGAAAATTGAGTAAAATAAAAGGAATAAGATTTGATGTAATAGTATTTGAATTTCCAAAAGGAGAAATAAGACATTATGAATCTGCTTTCTACCAAGAAAGAGATTTTAACAGGTATTAAATTAGAAGAGCTTTTTAAACTCTCAGAAAAAGATTTAGAACTTACTTTAGCAAATTTAAAATTTCATGAGCTTTATGATCTTGTCTTAAGTATTCCATGGAATGAAAGAGCTAAGATAATTTTGTATTCTCCCTTTGCAGAGGGGATAGTGAAAAACTTACCTCCTCAAGAACTTTTTCTTACTTTAAAAGCCTCTTCTCTTGATTTAGCAGTAGAGCTTCTTTCTTATGCAAAGGCGTCTCAGGTTCAGTTTATGTTTGATATAGATGCTTGGTATAAAGATAGAATAAAATCTGAAAGAGTAGCTTCTTGGATTGTTCTTCTTTTTCAAGCAGGAGAAGATAAAGTTTTAGAATGGTTAAAAATAGCAGATTGGGACTTCTTAATTGCTATTTTTCAAAGATTTATAAAAGTTTATAAAAAACCAGATGAAATGGAATTAATAGAGGCAATGGATTTCTTACCTCCTTATACTTTAGATGATTTTTATTTTATAGAATTTAAAGTTCCTTCTCTTGATTTTTATTTTAGAAGAATGCTTGAAATTATGAGAAGTGAAATGCCAGATACTTATTTTGCTCTTATGGAGTCTGTAATATGGGAAATACCTGCTGAAGTAGAAGAAAGGGCATATAGATGGAGAAACGGAAGGCTTGCTGATGAAGGTATTCCAGAATATTTTGAAGCTCTGGATATCTATTCTTATATTCACCCAAAAAATTTAAAAAAGATAGAACCTAAATATTTACCAATAGAAACCACTATTCAACCCTCTATTAATATTACAGTGTACACAGGACTTGAAGAGCTTTTTATTTTTAGAGTTTTGGAGATGATTAAAGATTTACCTCAGATAGAAAGAATCAAAAGAGAACTTGCCTGGGTGGCAAATAAAGTAATCATTGTAGATAATGTAGTAATAGATGATATTGATCAGATAAGGAAAAGCTTAGATAAGGTATGGGGAGCTTTAAATATCGGACTTGAATATTTATCTTTAGGTAATTTAGAAATAGCTAAAAAATTTTTAGAAGAACATTTTTTAGAGGATATATTTAAAGTATCTCAAAGTGCTCTTAGAGAATTGAGAAAATTAGCTTTACAATTAACTAAAAATGAAGAAATTGATTCATCAATTTTAAATTATTTAGATCAACCTTATCAAGGATTTTTAAAGGGAGTATTAGTAAAAAAACTTAATGAAATGAAATTATTTCAACCAGATAAAATAGGAACTAATGAAGAATATACCTATTTTAAAAGAGTAAGTGAAATTCATATGGTAAGAAGATATATAGAAGAAATTGGTTATATAGCTCCTCTTATTAAAAAATTGTTTGGCCCCTCAGTCTTTTGGATAAATGAAGTAAATCAGCCTAAAAGAAATTTTAATGTAAATTTTCTTACTTGGAGCTCCTTAATACTTACTGCTCTTGCTAATTGGATATATATAAAAAAATTTATCTTTAAAGCTTTACCTAAAAGTAGTTGGAAAAAGGTTATAAAAGAAATCTTGGATCAAGAAGAAGATATATGCAAAATAAAAGAAAGCATAAAAAATTTTTTATTTGAAAATTTTAGTAAATTTGCAAAAACTGAATGGTATTTGGAACCAGAATTAATGAATTCATTTTTAAGTTTTGTAATTAATAAATTAGAGGATGAATTTAAATATATAGATTTAAATAATCCTCCAGATCCAAAATATCAAACCTTAATTCTTATAGATTTAGGAAATTAAATAATGAAAAAGAAAGAGATAAAGCTTAGAGAATCAGCTCTTATTGTTTTGAAACAGAGATATCTTTTAAAAAATGAAAACAGTGAAATTATAGAGACTCCGGAGGAGCTTTTTGAAAGAGTGGCTAAAGCTGTAGCAAGTGCTGAAGCTAATTTTTCGAAAAAATCCAATGTTTGTGAAATGTATGCAGAAAAATTTTATGAATTAATGAGTAATCTTGATTTTTTACCAAATTCGCCTACTTTAATGAATGCAGGATGTCCATTGGGGCAACTTTCAGCTTGTTTTGTCCTACCTATAGAAGATTCTTTAGATTCTATATTTGAAATTTTAAAATATGCTGGATTGATTCATAAATCAGGAGGAGGTACAGGATTTTCCTTTTCTAAGCTTAGACCAAAGGGGGATATGGTTGCTTCAACTCAAGGAGTAGCAAGTGGTCCTCTTTCTTTCATTAAAGTATTTGATAGTGCTACAGAAGCAATTAGACAAGGAGGTAAGAGACGAGGGGCTAATATGGGTATTCTAAGAATTGATCATCCTGATATAGAAGAGTTTATTATAGCTAAAAGAGAAAAAGGAGTACTTAAAAATTTTAATCTTTCAGTGGCTATCACAGATCAATTTATGGAAGCTTTAGAAAAAAAAGAAAAGTTTCCTTTAATTAATCCCAGAAATCAAAAGATAGTAAGGAAGGTGGATCCTCAACAATTATTTGATTTAATTGCTGAATCTGCTTGGGAGTGCGGTGATCCTGGAGTTATTTTTATAGATACTATTAATAAATCCAATCCCACTCCACACTTAGGAGAAATTGAGGCTACTAATCCTTGTGGAGAGCAACCTTTGCTTCCCTTTGAGTCTTGTAATTTAGGATCAATCAATTTGTCTAATTTTGTGGAAGAAGGAGAAATTGATTGGGAAGGACTTAAGGAAACCATCCATTTAGCAGTAAGATTTTTAGATAATGTAATAGAAATTAATAAATTCCCTGTTCCACAAATAGGTAAAATAACTAGGCTTAATAGAAAAATTGGTTTAGGAGTAATGGGCTTTGCTGATTTTCTTATAAAATTAAATATTTCTTATGCGGATTCAGCTGCTGTAGAATTAGCTGAAAAACTTATGAAATTTATAAATGAGGAATCTGTAAAAGCTTCTCAACAATTAGGTATAGAAAGAGGTAATTTTCCTGCTTATCCTGGAAGTATTTGGGATAAGCCAGAAACACCTTATATGCGTAATGCTACAACTACTACCATTGCTCCTACCGGAAGTATTTCTTTAATTGCTGGTGTTTCCTCTGGAATAGAACCTTTATTTGGAGTTTATTATGAAAGAAAGACTTTAGACAATATAATAATAAAGGAGTTTCATCCCCTTTTCATTGAGATTTTAGAAAAAGAAGGTTATTCCGAAAATGAAATAGAGGAAATCTTAAATGAAGTTGAAGAGAGAGGACTTTTGAAGGACATAAAGGTTTCTGAAAGGATAAAGAAACTTTTTATAACTACTTATGAAATTTCTCCTTATCAACATTTAGCTATACAAAGTGCTTTTCAAAAATATGTACACAATGCAGTTTCTAAAACTATTAATCTTCCAAAAAAAGCAACTGTTGAAGAAATAAAAAATATCTATTTTCAAGCTTATAAAATGGGATTAAAAGGTGTTACAGTGTTTAGATACGGTTCTAAAGAAGATCAGGTTATTTATATAGGCAAAAGCGAAGAGATGGAGCCTTCATGCCCAATCTGTAGTTTTTCTTTAATTTAATTTTGGAGACAAAAATGAAAGAAATTAAAATAGGTTTATTAGGATTTGGTACAGTTGGTACCGGAGTATATGAGCTTTTGGAAAAGAATATTAATTTGATAGAAGAAAGAGTCGGAGTAAAACCAATTATAAAGAAAATTTTAGTAAAAAATTTGGATAAAAAAAGAGATATTAAAATAAACCCGCATTTACTAACTACCAATGTAAATGAAATTTTAGAAGATCCTGAGATTTCAATAGTATGTGAATTGATTGGAGGAATAGAACCAGCTAAGGACTATATTTTAAAAGCTTTTGAAAAAGGTAAGGAGGTTGTGACTGCAAATAAAGCAGTTTTATCTCTTTATGGAAAAGAAATATGGGAAAAGTGCACTGAAAGAAAAAGATTTTTAGGCTTCGAAGCCTCAGTAGGAGGAGGTATACCAGTTATAAAAACTTTAAAAGAAGCCTTAATCGGAAATGAAATTAAATCTATTATAGGGATAGTAAATGGAACTACGAACTACATTTTAACCCGAATGCTTGAAAATAATTTAAGTTTTAAAGAAGCATTAAAAGAGGCACAAGCTAAGGGATATGCAGAAGCAGATTCATCTCTTGATATTAAAGGAATTGATTCTGCTCATAAGATTTCTATTTTAGCTTCTCTTGCTTTTGGAATATACATACCTGCTTCAGAAGTTTATACCGAAGGAATAGAGGAAATAGATTTAATGGATTTAAGATTTTCAAAGGATTTTGGATATATAGTTAAACTTTTGGCTTTTGCTCAAAAAAGAAAAAATAAAATTGAAATAAGAGTTCATCCTACTTTAATTCCAGAAAATCATGTTCTTTCCTCTATTAGATTAAACTACAATGCTTTTTATATTACAGGAGATTTTATAGGAGATGTTTTAATTTATGGATTGGGTGCAGGTAAAGAACCTACAGCAAGTGCGGTAGTGAGTGATATAATAGATGCTATAGAATATTTTTATTTTGGTAAAAGACCTTTTATAAGATATCCATTAACAAAAAATGATAGTTCTCTTAAACTCAGACCTATAGAAGAGGTAGAATTTAAATATTATTTTAGATTTTCAGCTATAGATAAACCTGGAGTACTTTCTAAAATTTCAGGGGTCTTAGGAAAATATAATATAAGTATAGCTTCTGTGATACAAATAGGAAGGCAAAAAAGAAAGGGTTCCGTTCCTGTAGTTATGCTTACCCATGAAACTAAAGAGAAAAATGTAAACAAAGCTTTACAAGAAATAGATAAGTTGGATGTAGTCACTTCATCTACTAAAAAACTTAGAATTTTAGAATAAAAGGAGTTAAAAATGATTATTACTATTCCCAAAGGGTCCTATCAAATAATTCAAAAAAGAGGGATAATATTAAAAACCGGATTTTTAGGAAGTGGAATAGCGATAGGAGTAATTGATAAAGAAAATGAAATAGGAGGTCTTGCTTATTTTGTTTTTCCCTATAAAGAACATGATATAGAAATTGAGGAAGGAGAAGTAATTTTATCAGGACAGAGTTTAATTCCTATATTTTTAGAAGAATTAACTAATTCAGGTTTGAATTTCAATTTAGCAAAAATTGCTATTGTAGGAGGAAGTAAATATAAAAATTCTCCTGAAGATTTAAATATCGGTGAATTGAACTTTAAAGTAGTTCAAAGCTATATAACAAAAATACCCCTCAATCCTGATAATATTGTTTTAAGGGTAGGATTTAGTTGTCAAACTTATTTAGAAGTAGATTTAAAAGAAAAGGTTATCAAAATAAATTTAAATGGAGAGGAAGAGGTGATATGAAAAAACAGATATTAGAAAAAATTTTTAATAAAGTTGATACTATTCCTACTTTTCCTAAGGTGGCCTTTCAGGCTTTAGAACTTTTAAAAAAGGAAGATGTAGATTTTAGAGAATTAGAGAGAATTGTAAAAAGTGATCCGGGGATCACTGCTAATTTTTTGAAAATTGTAAATTCACCAGCCTTTGGACTTCCACAAAAAATAGATTCTTTGTTTAAAGCCTTTATGTTTTTAGGGCTTAATCAAATTAAGTTTATTATTGTGGCCTCAGTAGCTAAAAATTACTTTAATAGGGATCTAATAGGATATGGACTTAGTGTAGAAAACATTTGGATTCATTCTTTAGCTTGTGGTATTATTGCAGAAGAAATTGCATTTGATATAAGATTTCCTCCAGCTAAAATAGAAACAGTTTATATTGCTTCAATTTTGCATGATATAGGTAAAATAGTACTTGATCTTTATACTAAATTAGAAATTAAAGAATTTCAAAAAATAGCAACCGAAAATCCTCAATGGGATTTTATTCAGGTGGAATGGATGGTTTTAGGAGTTGATCATGGTTTAGTTGGAGCACATCTTTTAGAAAGGTGGGAATTTCCTAAAACTATATCATTTGCTGTAAGAGCTCATCATGACGCTGATCTTATGCTTCAGAGTGATATAGCAAGTATTGTAGGTTTAGCTAATATGTTAACTAATATGTTAGGAATAGGAGGGGGAGTAGATTCTTTTAATTATAGTATGCCAGAAAATTTACTTAAAGAGCTTGGTATAAAAAGTGATAGAATTTTTAAGTATCTAAGAACAGGTTTATATAAGTCTTTATTAATCCAAAGAGAATTTGCCTAAAAATTTTTCAAATTACCTCTTGACAAAAAAATCCAGAGGTTAATAATTTTAGGTATTAAAAATTAAAGGAGGGGGTGCTCTATGAAGAGGGTATTGTGTTTTATGTTGAGCTTAGCTTTGGCCGGTATGATTGGTGTTACCGCAGGTTGTAAGAAAAAAGAAGAAGCTCCACCAGAAGCTCCTAAAACAGAAGCTCCTGCACCTGAGGCACCAGCACCTGCTGAAAATGTAACTGCTCCAGAAAAAGCTGCCCCTGAAAAAGCTCCTGAAGAAAAACCTGCAGAAAAACCTGCTGCTGAGAAAAAGTAATTTTTAATTTTGGGTTTTTAACCCCCCTCTTTTAAGAGGGGGGTATTTTTATTTTTTCTCTTTTTTGTGTATATTGAAAAAAATTTCATTAATATCAATAAATTTAGGATATTTATTTTTGAAATTCATTATGGTTTTGGGATCTGTATGATAATATTCAGTTAAAAATTTTATATTAGTTAATTCTATTATCTCTCTATCAGTAAAAAAGATAATTTTTCCTCTTTTGGGATGATATTTATAATATCCCCAAGCTTTCCCATAAGGAGGACCGGTAATTATGGGTTTAAATATTATTTCTGGATATAATCCAAAATGAATCATTATATTATACCATGAATATCCCTTTTCTCTTAATTGAATGATTAAATCTGGTTCTATTCCTCTTTCCCTTGTTATTATAAAAATTATAGGAAGTTCTTCTTCTATAATAATAGGATATCTTTTTTTAATGATTATAACTCTTTCGACAGGAATTCTATAATAATCACCTATGGCCAAATAAAAATGTGTTATTTTTCCATCATTGATAGATAAACCCACATTTACATCTTTAGCTTGTAAGGTAAGAGGGTTTATTAAAATAAATCCAGATAAGATTAAAAGGACTAACATAAAAATTTTAACTTTCTTCATTTTTCATACCTCCTATTTTAAGCTTGTATAAAATTTATATTCAAAAAAAATGCCACTACAAAATTTTGAAAAATAGAAGAAAATAAAAAAAGATAAAAGCTAATTTTTTGAAAAAACTTCAAAATTATGCAATCATTGCAAAGAAAAAAGACTTTGTTGTTTTAAACCTAAAGATATTTCATCTTCAGGAGCCTTAAATATTTTAATAATTCCATATTCACCATCATAACCTGGTTTAGCAAATATTTGCCCTTTTCTTACCCTTTCTATAGCTTGTGTTAATTTAGGTGGGAAAATTTTTTCTAATTCTTTTAAATCAATATTTAAGAGAATTTCAAATTCATTTCCTGCTAAAGAAATATATTGTTCATAAAGTTTTTCTGATGACTTAGTTTGTTTATTTAAATTAAAAACTTCAGCTAAAATTTCTATAAAAGGAACTAAATGTACGGAAAAAGGTTTGTTGGGAGGTATATAACCTTCTTCTCTATCAGCTAAAAGTTCTATTCTATGAAGTACACCAATGGTTAAAGGATTACCACATTTTGGGCATTTATATCCTAAAGCTTTTGTTTCCTTAGGAGAGAGACAGATTTTACAATTTCTATGTCCATCATAATGATATTTACCCTCTTCTGGATAAAATTCTATAGTGAAAGCGATGTTTCCTGTTTTAATGGAATTATATATATTTTCATAAGTTAACGGTTTGAAAAAGGCAGTAGCCTCTCTTCCTAATCTTTGAGGAGAATGTGCGTCTGAGCAAGAAATTAAAGTAATATTATCAAGTTCAGATATTCTCCAATTCATTTCTGGATCTGAAGAAAGACCTGTTTCAATAGCATAAATATAAGGAGTTGCCTCTCTAAAAGCTTCTTTTAAAGAATCAAAACCTGAAAAAGCTCCAAACACAGAATACCAAGGAGTCCATGCATGAGCAGGAATAATTAATATTTTTTCAGAAATTTTTATTAGATCTAAAGTTAGTTTTTCGCAACTTATTCCAAATGTTGGTCTTCCATCAATGAGTAAATTGCCAAGTTTTGAAAGATAAAGATTAATTTCTTCAACGGTTTCAAAATCAGGAGCTATAATAATTAGATGAACTCTTCTATTAGATTTTTCGTTTTGAGAAAAAATAAGAGATATTTCTGAAGTTAAAATAAAATTTGGTCCTTCTGGAGAATCTTTAAAGAAATATAATTTTGATTGAGGATCAAATTCTAAATATTCTTTTAATTCTTTAAACCATAATGGATGAGTAAAATCCCCTGTACCTATAAGATTGAGGCCTTTTAATTTCCCAATTTTAGCTAAAACAGGTATTTCCATATACTTACTACAAGCTCGACTGTATTTAGAATGAATATGTAAATCCGCAATAAAAACTTTTTTCAAAAGTTCTTTCGAAGGAAATTGTTGATTTTTTAACATATACTATTTTTATATAATATTTCTAAAATTTCTAAAGATCAAGATATAAATATTCTAAAGGGCAAAATTTAAATTACTTCTTAAAATATTTAAAAGTAAGCATTACTTCCTATAAAAAGAAACATAGAAAATAAAAAACTATATTTTTTAAGGGAATCATGCTCAATTTCCTTTAAGTCTTTCTTAATAAATAAGGGAAAGTTAAGAGACCAGAGTACAGATCTATTTTATTGTAATAATCCTCTGTAGTCCAAAATTTACAGAAAACTCCTCAAGGATTTCATTTAATATAAGTAATAACTTCTTTATTTTAATGTCCTTTTTATCTTCTTGTAAGTAGTATTTTCTGTTGATTTATTAATCTTTACAAGAAGTGTCGGCTTTTTCCTTGTCATACCTTTTGGTCTTAGCTATATAAATTTAAAAAGAAGATATTGTTTCTTTAATCCTTTAGAATTCTTTAGGAAAGCTGAGGAAACTTTTCAATTCGGCTATAAAAAACTTTAACTATATTTTTCATCAAAACTTGTTAGAAATTCAAAGGCAGTGATTGATAATTACTGTAGCAGCCTTCCAGAACATCACTTGTTTACTTTGCTTCTTATCTTGAACGGATAACAGACTTTTTTAATACTTTACTTGTAGTAAGAGAAGAATTTAGTGCTTAAAAGCTTAAAAATGGGAAAGTGAAAATTACTACTTTTTGGCTTTAAAAATCTTTAATCAAAAAACTCTTTCAAATTGCATTTTCACCCCTTTCGCCAGTTCTTATTCTAATAGCATCTTCAAGATTAAAGATAAAGATCTTTCCATCTCCTACTTCTCCTGTCTTTGCCCTTTCAAGTATCACTTCAATTGCTTTTTCAACGAGGTCATCAGAAAGAACTATTTCTATTTTTATTTTTGGAAGAAATCTTATTTCATATTCTTTTCCCCTGTAAACTTCTATAAAGCCTTTTTGTCTTCCAAACCCTCTTATTTCTGTAACTGTCATACCGCAGACTATACCTGCCTCTGAAAGTCCTGCAACTACTTCCTCAAGTTTAAAGGGTTTAATTATAGCTTCTATCTTTTTCATAGTATTTTCCTCCTTTATATATGAAGATTATAAGCTTTTTGACCATGTTGGCTTTCATCAAGTCCTATTAATTCATCATTTACATGGGCTTTAAGGCCAGTTAAAAATTTAGTAATTAAAAGAATAATTAAAGTCATAATGCCTGAATAAGCTATGGTGACTGAAATTCCTATGATCTGTTTATAAAGCTGAAACGGATTACCATAAAGTAGACCTCTTCCAAGTTCATTTATCTCAGGATCTGCAAAAATACCTGTAAGAATTGCTCCAAGGATGCCAGCTATTCCATGTATACCAAAGACATCTAGAGTATCATCATATCCAAAAAATGGTTTCATTTTTGTTACTGCAAAAAATGGTATTATACCAGCAAGTAATCCAATTACTAATGTTCCGGTGATATTCACAAATCCTGCAGCAGGAGTTATAGCTACAAGTCCTGCCACTGCACCGGAACAAAGCCCAAGAAGGGTTGGTTTTTTTGAGAATATCCACTCAGTAAAAAGCCATGAAAGGGCTGCTAGGGCTGTTGCTGTATTTGTATTTATAAAAGCTACTCCAGCAAGACCACCTGAACTCAGCGCAGAACCTGCATTAAAACCAAACCATCCAAACCAGAGCAGACCTGTTCCAGTTAAGACCATAGTAAGATTGTGGGGAATAAAGGTTGTATCCTTTCTCTTACCAATTATTAATGCACCTATCAGGGCAGCAATGCCAGCATTTATATGAACTACTGTGCCACCTGCAAAATCAAGGACTCCAAGGTTTCCAATAAATCCTCCGCCCCATACCCAGTGACATATAGGTAAATATACAAAACTCACCCAAAGAATTGAAAAAATTAGCCAGGCAGTGAATTTGAGTCTCTCTATATAAGCACCACTAACAAGTGCCAATGTAATAGCAGCAAAAGTAAGTTGAAATACTATAAATATATATTCGGGTATACTCTTTGCAGCTTCTGCTACACTTTTTACGCTTACACCCTTAAGAAAAAGTTTTATAGGAGCACCTATAATACCACTAATGTCTGGTCCAAATGAAAGGGTATATCCATAAATTATCCAAATAATACTTGTTACACAATAAGCAATAAACGACATAGTCATGGTATTAAGGGTATCCTTTCTTTTACTCAATCCTCCATAAAATAGAGCTAATCCAGGCAAAGTCATAAGCATCACTAATGCTGTAGCCACAATCATCCAGGCTGTATCTCCTGTATCGATCTTTATTTCTTGAGAGGTAGACTCAGTAGCCTCAGCTATTATTTGACTTGAAGGGGTAACCTGTCCCTGCTCTTGTGCTAAAGCAAAACTTCCTATGTAAAAAAGACTTAATAATACTATCAAAATAATTAAGACTTTAATTTTAATTTCTTCTTTCCTCATATTAATCCTCCTCTTAATATTAATTTTAGTTCCTACCATGTATACATTACTCCAAAGGCAAATGTATTTTGAGTCTTTTTATTTCCGGAATTGAAAGGTTTTTTATTAGACCAATCATACCTATATTCAGTCCTTAAAATAAGAGAATCTACTATCTTAAATTCAGGTGTCAAAGTAATTTCTTTTAAAGACTGTGCAAGCCCAGTCCTAACTCCATCACAATCTTTAAAATACTCAGCTCTGAGAGAAAGACTAAAAAATTTATTAAAATCATACTTTATTATTCCAGAGATCCCGTACCATTGTGCATCACCTTTATTGAGATCTGCTTTTTCTTCAGTTCCATAATCTGCGTTTAAGATAAAAGATAGGTTTTTAACAGGTTTTATAATTCCAATCCAGTCAAAAAGAAATCTTTGATTTGAAGTGTTGTCATCTTGTTCAGGTCCATAGATACAATTAAAGGTCAAAATTAATTCTTCGCCAAGTATATATCCTATACTCAAACCTACTGTTTTTCCTTTATTATTGTCATTTGTATTATCCCACCCATTAACAAAATATAAGGAGGTATTAAGACTTTCTGAAAAAGGATAACTTATCTTTAGGCCTGTATGAGTAAAAGGTATGGCATAGTTAAAGAGAAAAGAACGAGAATAATTGAAATTATCTTTTGCTTCTATTACTTCAGCCCCAAGGTATGTAACAAATTTACCAAAATCAAATCTTAAACCTTTACCTAAAGGTGCTATATAACTTAAATAAGCTTCGGTAAGATCAAATTCATCATTTTCTTCACCAAGGCCTCGTGAATGAATCTTCTTTGCAATTTCACCTACTGATACTTTTAATTTAAAACCAATTCCTCCAAGTGATACTGGCTCTTTTGTAAATATTAGTTGAGCAAGGTCAAAGGTAAAACTATTAGTCTTGTGGTCAAAAACCCTCAAATCATTTTCCTGGGAATCGGGATTTCTAAAATTATAAGTATAACCACCTTGTAAATATACATTCAAACCAAGCAATTTTTTAATTTCAGTTGATGAAAGAGTAACTGTTTTATCTTCTGCATATAAGGTGGCCGACCAAAATACAAGTAACTCAATCCAAAGTAGAACCTTTAAAATTTTCATCTAACTACCTCCTTAGTTTTTTAGAGAGCTCTCTTTTAAGAAAGATGCAAAAAATATGCCATATCGGAATTTATTGATTTATAATTGATATTATAATTAAAATCTAAAAATTTAGATTATTACATTTTTGTAATTTTTGTTTATTTTAAACAATTTTGTAAATATTTAATAGTTTTGATATAGGCTGGTTAAATAAAATTATTTAAATTTTGTGTTTTTAGGTACTTTTAGGTTAGATTTTATGGAATTAAAATGAAATCCTTATGAAATTTCTCAAGCCTGAAACAGAGAGATTAAATATCACTGGAATATGATGATAGTGAAAGAGATTGTTGGTTGTAGTGAAATATCTACAAGTTAAAAATAAAGTTCTTTTAGTCAATCTTCCTTGAGGAAAGCCTTAAAAAGGAGGTGATACTTTATAATAATAAAGTAAGAGATATTAACAGGAATTAATTTTTATTAAAAGGAATTTTTAAGATATTTTTGGAGGCGATAACTGAGTTGTCTTCTTGTCATTCCAAGAAGCTTAGCAGCTTTACTTTGATTAAAATTACATTTCATTAAAGCTTTAAGAATTTTCTCTTTTTCAATTTCTTCTAATTCAGAAAGTAAACTTTTAGACTTCCAAGAAGGTTCTTTCTCGGGAAAAGCCTTTTCAGAAAGATTTAAGTTTTTAGAGTATAAAAATTTTTCAATATCTTCTATTTCAATTAAAGTCTTTTCACTTAATAAAATTAATCTTTCTATAAGATTTTCTAATTCTCTTACATTTCCTGGAAATGGATAATCTAAAAGCTTTTCTATAGCTTCTGGAGTTATTTTAATCTTTTTTCTGTAGATCTTGTTAAATTTTTTAAGAAAGTGATTAACTAAGAGAGGAATATCTTCTTTGCGTTCTCTTAAAGGTGGGATAAAAATAGGAACTACATTTAGTCTCCAATAAAGGTCTTCCCGAAATTCTCCTCTTTTAACCATCTCTTCAAGATTTTTATTAGTTGCAGCAATAATTCTTACATCTACCTTTAGGACCTTTGTTCCACCAAGTCTTTCAAAACTTTGTTCCTGTAAGACTCTTAAAAGTTTAGCCTGTAAACTAAGGGTTAAATCTCCAATTTCATCTAAAAAGAGAGTTCCGCCATCAGCTAGTTCAAATTTACCTTTCTTTGAAGCATAAGCTCCTGTGAAAGAACCTTTTTCAAAGCCAAAAAGCTCAGCCTCAAGGAGAGTTTCAGGAATGGCAGCACAATTTATAGCGATAAAAGGCTTTTTTAATCTAGGAGAGTTAAAATGAATAGCCCTTGCCAGAAGTTCCTTTCCTGTCCCAGATTCACCCCTTAAAATAACAGTAGCCTTTGTAGGAGCTATTTTTAAGGCTGTTTTAATAATTTCCTTCATAGAGGAACTTGCATAAATAATATTTTGAAAATGATATTTTTCCTTTAGCTCATGTTCAAGTTCTTCTCTTTTACTTTTTTCCTCATAAAAGGCTTGATAAAGTTTAATAGCCTGAGCAATTAAAGTAGCTACAATTTCTAATACTCTTAAATCTTCTTCAAAAGAAACACTCTCATCAAAAAGTCTATCTACTGAGAGGACTCCTAAAATTTCTTCTTTAAATTTGATAGGTACACAAAGAAAAGAAATATTGTTTTTTTGAATACGAGCCTTTGTTCGGTTAAGAAAAAGGGGTTCCTTTCCTATGTCTGGAACTACCATAGGAGAACCTATTTCCACAACTTTACCTACAATGCCCTCACCGATTTTATATCTTCCCCGAGCAATCTGTTCTGGTGTTAATCCATAGGCTATTTCAATCCTTAACTCCCCCGTTTTAGGATCAAGAAGAGTAACTGTCCCCCTTCTCATATCAAGATGATCAGAAAGTAATTTCATGGCTTGATAGAGATTATCCTTTAAATCAAAAGAAGAACTTAAAATTTTACTTACCTCAAAAAGGGCGAAAAGTTCTACATTCTTTTTTTCAAAAATATTCATAATTTTCTAAATTTAGCTTTTTTTCAAAATTGTTCAAGTTTTCTTTTTTAATGTTCAAATTTGATCATTTTATTTTTATTCAAAAGGTGATAAAACCTAGAAATAAAACTTTAATTTAAGATAAGAAAATTTGGCATAATTTTTGATACATATTTCTAAAAAATTAATTTATTGAAGGAGGTAAGAAATATGATAGAAAAGCCAAGAGATGTTAAAGATGTAATGGAGCTTGTTAAAAAGTATGATGTGAGATTTGTAAGACTTTGGTTTGTAGATATTTTGGGCCAATTAAAAAGTTTTGCTATTCACATAGATGAACTTAATACAGCCTTTGAGGAGGGAATGGGCTTTGATGGGTCATCTATTAAAGGATTTGTCAGGATTGAGGAATCTGATATGGTAGCTTTTCCTGATCCTAATACTTTCGTTATTTTGCCCTGGAGACCGAAAGAAAAGGCTGTTGCTCGTATGTTTTGCAATATCTATAATCCAGATGGGACTCCATATGAAGGAGATCCAAGATATGTGCTAAAGAAGGCTTTAGAGAAAATGAAAGATATGGGTTTTACTCATTTTTATGTGGGACCTGAGCTTGAATTTTTTTATTTTAAGTCAGATAAAATTCCCGAAGTATTAGATGAAGGAGGCTACTTTGATTACCCTATAGATGCGGCTGAAGATCTTAGGAGGGATACTATTTTGGCTTTAGAATCTATGGGTATAAAGGCAGAATATTCTCATCATGAAGTTGCTCCTTCTCAACATGAGATTGATCTTAGATATGCAGATGCTTTAGAAATGGCTGATATTGTGATGACTTATAAGGTTACAGTTAAAGAGGTTGCAAGAAAGTACGGGATCTATGCTACCTTTATGCCAAAACCAATTTTTGGAGTAAATGGAAGTGGGATGCATACTCATCAGAGCCTTTTTATAGAAAATAAAAATGCTTTTTTTGATCCTGAGGATCCTTATCATCTTTCTGATGTGGCTAAACACTATACAGCTGGCTTATTGAAGCATATTAAAGAAATTACCCTTGTGCTTAATCAGTGGGTAAATTCTTATAAAAGATTAGTACCAGGTTATGAGGCTCCTGTTTATATTTGCTGGGCAAGGAGAAATCGTTCTGCCCTGATTCGCGTTCCTATGTATAAACCAGGAAAAGAAAAAGCCACCCGCATTGAGCTAAGATCTCCTGATCCAGGTTGTAACCCTTATCTTGCTTTTGCAGCTATGTTAACCGCAGGTCTTAAAGGTATAGAAAATAAATATATTCTCCCTAATCCTGTAGAACAAGATGTGTATCATATGTCTCCAGCTGATAGAGATAAACTTGGCATTGAAGAGCTCCCTGGAAGTTTAATTGAAGCTATTGAATATGCTGAAAAAAGTAAAGTCCTAAAAGAAGCCTTGGGGGATCACATTTTTGAACAACTTCTTCTTAATAAAAAGCTGGAATGGGATGATTATAGAATAAGAGTTACTGAATACGAAATTCGAAAATATCTTCCTATACTTTAAACACTATCCCTCACCCTTAGGGGTGAGGGAATAGAAAAAGTTAGAGGTAATATATAACTAGAAAGAATTTTTTACTTTTTGAGATCGAGAGAACTAAAATAGGGCTTCTATTTGTAAGGATATTTTTGGTATTCCACATGGATAGAAAGAGTCATGTTTTTTTAAGCACAAATTTTTGGTTTTAATGCTTTCCTTATCTACTTATAGAGAATATAAATTTTAAAGGAAATTTTTTTTAATTAAGATTACTGAGAAGACCTTTTGGTTGGGATTATAAAATGATCATCATCTGCGGATATTTGGGAAGGGAATAAAGAATGGCAACAGTGCTTGCTATAAGACATGTAAAAATTGAACACTTAGGAAGCTTTGAAGATTCTTTAAAAAAATTGGGTTTTAATTTTAAGTATTTAGATACACCTAAAGGGGACCGCTTAAAGGAACCCTTAGAGAATTATCAGGCTCTTTTTATTCTTGGTGGATATATGGGAGCTTATGAAGAAGAAAAATATAAATTTTTAGGTTATGAATTTAGACTGATAGAGGAGGCTTTGAATAAGAAAATCCCTTTGCTTGGAATTTGTTTAGGGGCTCAAATGTTAGCTAAAGTTTTAGGAGCAAAGATTTATCCAGGGAAAAGAGGTAAAGAAATTGGATGGGTGGAAGTGGAAAAGATAGGAGATCATCCCTATTTTTCAGATTTTCCTAAGACATTAAAAGTTTTTCAATGGCATGAGGATACTTTTGACCTCCCCTCCGGAGCTCTAAAAATTTTTTCTTCTTTAAAATATGAAAATCAAGGTTTTGTTTATGAAAGAGCTGTTGCTCTTCAATTTCATATAGAAGTAGATAAAAAACTTGCTAAGGTTTGGGCTAAGGAATACAGAGAAGAATTAGAACAAGAGGGTATTCCCTTTAAAATTTTTAAGGAAATTACAGAAGAAGAAAATCAATTATTAAAAAAATTGAGTTTTAAATTCATAGAAAGATTCTTAGGCTTAGAAAAGTAAAACAAAAGAAATTCTTAATAAAATTGAAGGAAATACAGAGAATAAAAGTCGGGAGAAATGATAAGGTAGACAAGGGCGTGACTGAAAATTGGATGTAGATTTTTTATTAGAAGAGAAAGTTTTCCTAGGTATTTTAAAGCCATTTGTTATTAACTAAGAGACTAAAAAGTTTCCCCCTTTCTTAATGAGAATTACAGTAACTTTAGCTTTGCGCCTAATATTAAGTTTTTATTTTTAATTCTTTAAAAAACGCATTCTGTACCTGAGAAAAGTCTTGATAACTAATGAGTTCTTAAAATCCTAATTGTTTCAATCATTTGAAATTACCTTATTCCTGGAACATTGGATAAATGTAAGAGTTTTGTAAAAATTTCAAGTAAAGTTTCAAATTCTCCGGGGATTATTTATAGCTTCTTTTTTTTGAGTTCATCCATTTCAGAAATAAATCTGGTTCGGAGAATTATGTATATCTTAGGATTTTCAGTTTTGCCATTTGGAGAACCTTCTTTTAACACAAAGATCAGAAATAGCAATTACAAAAATTTTTGCCTTTTTTAATTCAGGTTTATTAAAGATTTCAGGGCTTATTTAGTTCCATAGTAGATTGGTTTCCCCATTTTCTTCATTTTTCTTCTTGTTTTATGATTTTATAATCTATAAGATAAAATATACCAGCTTGAAGCTTGGTTAGGAAGTGATTAAATAAAAATTATAAGAATTATGAATTATCAAGAAATTAAAATTTTAATAAAATTGATATTCATATGGTTTTTTGTATTAAGTTTATATTCCAATTCCTTTTCTCAAATTTATGGGATTTTTACAAAAGATTTAAGATCTTTAAAAACTATTTTAAAGGAAATTTCATCAAAGAATATAATTTACATCGGAGAGGAACATAATAATCCAAGACATCTTTTTGTCCAATTAAAAATTATAGAATACTTACATGAAAAAAATCCACAAATAGCAATTGGAATGGAAATTTTTGAAAAGAAATTTCAAGAAATAATAGATGATTTTATTAATGATAGAATAAAAGAAGAAGAATTTTGGAAAAAAATAAATATTTCAAATTATAAAATGTATGAATCTATAATTAAATTTGCTAAAGAACATAAAATCAAGATTTTAGCTTTAGATGCTGATAGAAAAATCATTAAAAAGGTTTCTCGAAATGGATTTGATAGTTTAAATTCTTTTGAAAAAAGAAAACTTCCTTCTCTTGATCTTACCGATGAGAAATATAAAAACTGGCTTAGAGAAATTTACGAATTGCATACACATACCAAAATTAAAAATTTTGAAAGTTTTCATTATGCTCAAATTATAAGAGATGAAACTATGGCAGATACAATAGCTGAATTTTTGAAATCTCACAAAAATTACCAAATCATTGTAATCTCAGGTAAGGGACATATTATTTATGGATACGGAATCCCAAAAAGGGTTTTGAGAAGAATAGCTGTTTCTTATGTTACTTTGATATTAGGAAAGGAAAAGTTAAATCCAGAAATTGGAGATTATATAATTTTTTAGATGTTAATTAAACCTTTTGGGTTTAAATGGAAAAGGATTCAGAAAAAAGTATTTTTTTGGATTTTATTTTTTGTTGTTATTAAAATCTCTCCTAGTTTAGCTCAATTTGATGCATGCCCGCCCTCTCGACAAATACTTATTTTTGTTACTTATGCAGGATTATATGAAAGAAAAAATAAATTTGAAAAAGCGATTGAATATTATAACGAAGCTTTATCCTTAACTAGGGAATTTGAAGATAGAAGATGGGAAACCTTTGTTCTTACTAAAATCGCAAAAATTTATGAAAAAAAAAGAAATTTTGATGAAGCTCTTAAATATTTTGAAGAAGCTTTAGAAGCATCTTTAGAAGAAAAAGATAAAGCTTTAATTTATTGTAATATTGCTAAAATTTATCTTAATAGAGGTAATTATCAAAGAGCTATAGAATTCTTAAATATGGGTATTAAAATTGGTGAAGAAGTTAAAGACTCTCAATCACTGGGGATTTGTATGATAACGCTTGGAGAAATATATAAGGAAATTGGGAATTTTCAAAAAGCTGAAGTTTTACTAAAAGAGGGATTAAAAAAAGTTTTAGAAGCAGGTGATGAAACTTATGAAGCCATTGTATATGAAAATCTTGGCTCTCTTTATTTATATATAAAAAATATCAACCTTGCTAAACAATATTTTATAAAGGCTTATCATATCTATAAATCCCTTGGATTTAAATCTAAAACTAAAGAAATACTCTTAATTCTTAAAAATATTGAAAATGAAAGATCTTAAAAATTTTTATTATGGAAATATTATTTTTTCTACAGTTTTTTTATTTATAATGTCAAAATAAGTCTCATGTAACCAACCCCTTGCTGTACTCTTTATTTCTGGTTTAGTTATAGGAATAGTGCATATAAAGTGAATATCTTCTTCCTTTAGATTTGATATGGGTTTATAAAGAATATCATTTTTAATAAAAAACCAATATTTTATATATTTTTTATTTTTTTTATCTATAATATCAACGCATATACTGTATCCATATATATTTTTTTTCTTTTCTTTGTCTATTGCCCAATCTTTAAATATATTCCAATTTTTATATATTAAATTCGGAGAATTAGGTATAATCTTTTCAACATAAGTGATAATAAGAATTTGATAATTTTCAGGGAAAATTCCATAATTTATATCTTTTAAAGATTGTAAACAGGTGCAACTGATTAAAATTGAGACAGAACTTAAGAATAAGGTCATTTTAAAATATTTTCTCATTTTAATAAAATTAAATTGCTTCTTTTGCAAATTTTAATAAAATTTCAAAATCTTTTTCATTTTTTACAAATACGCTGATATTACCTAATCTAACATTTTTTAAACCGCTTTCTTTAGCTACCTGATAGGCTTCTAACATTTCTGCAAGGGTTGGGCTTCTGACATCTTTTAATTTGTATTCTCCAAAAAAAGCTAAAATAGTAAAAGGAATTTTTGGATCTATTTTCACTAAATGTTTAGCAATTTCTTTTATTTGATCTATTTCTACCCATCTTGGAATGTATAAAGATAGAATTTCCAAAGTAAAATCTCTTTTTAAAATTTCTTCAGGTAATTTTAAAATCCAAGTATTCTCACATCCAGTTAATTTTTTATGAATCTCATTATCCCATGCCTTAATATCAAGCCAAAAAGCATCGATACCTGAGGATTTAAACAAATCTAAATTTTTAGGTGTTAATCCATAGCCATTTGTTTCAAATAAAATCCATAGATTCAAATTTAAATCTTTAATTTTTTCAGCCACTTTACAATACCATTCTGGATTACAAGCTAAATCCCCACCTGTAAAAGCAACAATATTTCGTGCAGGTCCATAACCTTGTGGTGACAAAAGAATCTGATCAGGTTTTAAAATTCCTGGACAGAGTTCTGATCTTTTCCCAATTAACACACAACTTCCGCAATGTTTACAAAGATCTTGAGCATGAAAAGAAGTAGCTCTTTCTTTTGGTTCTATAACAGTTACTACCTTAATATATTCCTTACAAATTTTAATAATTTCTTCAGGAGACATCCAAATTCCATTTTTATATTGTGTAAATTCCCAGGAGTGACATTTGAGGCAAGAAAAATTACAACCTGATTGATAGATAGATAAATAATCTTCAGGACGAGAAAGTTGAATGGATTTAATTAATCGATAGGGAGTATCTCCCTTCCATTTTAAGGTTATACGACAGGCACGATCTTTAAAATATTTATTATTATGTGAATTTCTAGACTTATAAAAAGTTAAACAACTTCCCTGCTTGAAGCCTTGTTCAATTAATCTGCATATTTCTTTCTTCTGCATCGTTTCCTTAGTATTTATTTTAATTATTATTCACCTTGAATCCATTTTTTCTCTAAATTTTTAAATCTAAATTTTTAATAAAATATTTTATTTAAGATTTCAATTTATTTTTGTTGATTTATAATAATTTTATATTAATTTAAATTTAAATTTTAGAAATTTTATAAAGGAGGTGAAAATATTATGCTTGAAGAGTTAAAGGTTGGATGTATTAAACCTTTAACTGAATCTGTAGAAGAAACAAAAAAAGAAGAAAAGATTGAAAAATCTATTGAAGAGGGAGTAATATCTATGATTAGAGTAGGCAGAAAAGCACCTGATTTTGTAGCCTCAGCTTATTATAAAGGAAAATTCGTAAATATCAAGCTTTCTGATTATAGTGGGAAATGGATTTTATTATGTTTTTATCCAGGAGACTTTACTTTTGTTTGAGCTACTGAAATTGCGGCAGTTGCCGCAAAATACGAGGAATTTCAAAAGTTAGGAGTTGAGGTTTTAGCAGTAAGTACAGATAGTATATTCGTTCATAAAATGTGGAATGATAACGAACTTAGTAAAATGGTAGAGGGTGGGGTTCCATTCCCTATGTTATCTGATGCTGGTGGGAAGATCGGTAGGTTATATGGAGTTTATGATGAAAATGCTGGAATTGATGTAAGAGGAAGATTTATAATAGATCCTGATGGAATAATTCAGGGTTATGAAGTGCTTTCTCCTCCTGTTGGAAGAAATGTTCTTGAAACTTTAAGACAAATACAAGCTTTTCAACATGTGAGAAATAGTAAAGGAACTGAAGCTACTCCATCTGGATGGAGACCAGGTAAACTTACTTTAAAACCTGGACCAGAACTTGTAGGGAAAGTTTGGGAAATATGGAAAATTAATCAAGCTTTTGATTAATTGATAAACATTCTTTTTTCTTATATTTAATTTTTTAGAAAAGCAGAAATAAAAAATTGTTTCTGGTGAAAATGAATTCTGCTCAAAATTAAGCTTATTAAATTGGTGAATTTTGAGTCTTTCGATTTTGGGAACTTACAAAAACAATAAAATTTACTTTTTCTTTTTGATAGTCAAGTATATAAAAAGTATCTTACTTTTTCTTTTAAAACAAGTTTTTAGAAATATTTTTCATTGAAATACTGGAATCTAAAAAGTAAAATAGAATTATAAATATAAATTTTAAGGTATGCAAAGAGTTATTAAGGCATTAGGGCTTGTTTTTGGGGATATTGGAACAAGCCCAATTTATACATTAAGTATAGTTTTTTTATTTTTTTCTTCAACTAAAGAAAATGTTCTTGGAGTCTTATCCTTAGTTATATGGACATTGATATTACTTCCTACTATTCAATATTCAATCCTTGCTATGAGCCTTAGTTTAAGAGGAGAGGGTGGAATAATAGTACTTTCTGAGATTTTAAAGAGATTTATAAAAAACTATAAAATAAAAAATGCAATTACCTTTTTATCATTTTTGGGAATTTCTTTTTTAATAGGAGATGGGGTTATAACTCCTTCTATAAGTATTCTTAGTGCTGTTGAAGGAATTTCTCTAATTCCTTACTTTGCTCAAATTTCTTATAATGAAATAGTTTTTATAAGTATAATAATAGCTATTCTACTTTTTACTTATCAATCAAGGGGGAGTGAAAAAGTTTCTGCTACTTTTGGTCCAATTATGTGTGTATGGTTTATAAGTATTTTTATTGCAGGAATTATTTATATGGTAAAATTGCCTGAGATTTTGAAAGCTTTTAATCCTTGGTATGGATTTAAATTTTTAATTGATCAAGGATATAAAGGATTTTTAACTTTAGGCATTATAATTCTTTGTGCTACAGGAAGTGAAGCTATGTATGCAGATATGGGACATCTCGGTGCAAAACCTATAAAGATTGCTTGGGGATTTGTGTTTTTAGCTGTTACTGCAAATTATATAGGACAAGGGGCTTATTTACTTCTTAATCCAGAAGCAAAATATTTAATGTTTGGAATGGTTTGGCAGATTTCTTCTTATCTATATTTCCCTTTTTTAATTCTAACTATTTTGGCAACTGTAATCGCTTCTCAAGCTATGATAAGCGCTATGTTTAGTTTATTTTATCAATGTATTTCAGCTCGCTATTTCCCTATTTTTAAAAGTAAAATATACTTCTCCACAACTTAGTTCTCAAATATATATAAGTACTATAAATTGGCTGCTCTTTTTCGCAGTGTCTTATACTATGTATCATTTTACATCTTCAGATAAACTTGCCGTAGCCTATGGTTTAGCAGTTACTGCAGTTATGGTATTAACTGGAATATTTTTAATTGTAGTCTTTTATATAAAAAGAAGAAAATTGTTTTTTCTTTAACATGTTTAACATTTCTAAGTTCATTAGCATTTTTTTTAGCTTCCTTGCATAAGATAGTTGAAGGGGGATATATAGTATTTATTATAGCAAGTCTTCCTTTTTTTACAATTCTTCTATATACAGAGGGTCAAAAAAAGCTATATTTAAGACTTAAACCCTATTTTTTGTCTCAAGAAGACTTTATCAATAAATTTAATAAATTTTATAGCATTTATCCCAAAATTCCTGGAAAAGCACTCTTTTTTATAAGGGATCCTCACAAAATTCCTCCCTATGTAATAGAAACTATTTTTTTTCACGGAATATTATATGAAGAAAATATATTTATTTCGCTTATTAGGAAAAATGAACCTTATGGTATTACAGTAAGTATTTTGGAAGAAATTTCTCCGGGTATTAAAATTTTAAAAATTTATTATGGATATATGGAATATCTAAAAATAGAGGATATTTTAAGAGAACAAGGTATAGAAG
>CAYPPW010000006.1:0-39766 GCA_964412755.1 uncultured Thermodesulfatator sp. | reverse complement strand
AAAAAAAAATCCCAAAATTAAAAATATTTGAACATATTTTAAAACCTCTTTTCTCATGGTTTTAAAATAAAAACCAAATCCAATCCATGAAATTAAATAAATAAAAAAAGATAAAAAAAGAGATAGGTTCAACATGAGTAAAATTTTATTTTTTCTTAGCAATATATATAGAGCAAGGAGCAAAATTAACTACTTTAGCTGCTGTACTTCCTAGAGTATACCTAATAATATCAGGTCTTACTCCCCTTGCTCCCATAATTAAAAGATCAGCTTCTTCTTTTTCTATAAATTGAAGAATTGCTTCAGCTATTGAATAATCTAAAATCACTTCAGTTTTTATTTTAAAAGTATCTTTAAGTTCATTTTTAGCTTCCTCTAAAAGCTTTTTAGCTTTTTCTATTTCCTTTTCTTCTTCCTCTTTTTTCATTTCTTCTCTCTTACGAACTATGTAAAGAAGAGTTACTTCATCGATTAATTCTTTTAAAAATTTTTGGGCTATTTTTAGTCCTTCTTTAGAATCTTGAGACCCGTCATAAGCTATCACTACTTTCATTTTTTAACCTCCTTAATCCAGTTTTAGTTTAAAATGATTATATATAAAAATATAACAAAAATTAAATTTTTGATAAGCTTATTTTATTTTGACAAAATTTTAAAATAGGTTATTCTAATTTTAATTTCCTAATTCATTTATTAAGAGGGGTGATAGGTGTGAAAAGATTTTTAATTTTTATTTTTTTAATATCAGCTCTTTTTTTATGGTTTTCTAAAAATTGGGCTGAAGAAAATACAGTAATTTCTAAAAAAGTATTAATTTTACCTTTTGAGGTTTATTCTTCTCAAGAATATTTATATTTGAAAGAGGCAATACCTGAAATGTTAGTTAGTCGTTTGTTTGTTCCTTCAAAAATTGAAATAATAGAAATGGAAAAAGTAAAAGAGGCTATAAAAAATTATGAAAAAATAAATAAAGAGATAGTTAAGGATTTAGGTATTAAATTTAAATCAAATTATGTAATATGGGGAAGTGTAACTGTTTTAGGAGATGCAGTTAGTATAGATGCTCAAATTTTAGATATATCAGAGGAAAAAAAACCTGTTCAATTTTTCCAAGAAGTAAAAAATGTTTCAGAAATTATTCCTCAACTTGGAAGATTTGCAAGAAAAGCTAAAAAGTATATAGAAGGTAAGGAAGAAGATTTTTATCAGGAAGAACCTTATTATGCAATGGTACCTTACGGAATCGGGAAGGAACATCCTGAAAGAGGCTACTATTACTATGCACCTTATCTTTATCCCACTACACCTCGTGAGACAAAACCAGAGGTTACCAGAGCAAAAAGTCCCTATGGAGAACCTTTTATAGAAGGCTTAACCAGAAATTTAGTAATTGATCTTTCTACAGGAACAATTGGATGGGCTAAAGAAGAGGAGGAAGAGGATAAAAATAAAAATCAAACAGTTTCTAATTATCCTAATTATCCTCCAGTCTATCCACCACAACCCTATTATTCTTATTCTCCTCCACCAACTTATTATTACTATTCTCAGGAAGAAGAGGGTTTTTTTTCAAAAATTTGGTCCCGGATATGGCCTTTTGGTGAAAAGGAAAAACCAGCTATGCATCCTACTCAGGTAATCCCCATGCCTCAAACTTTTCAGAATCAACCAGTTAGTCAATCTATTTCTTCTTCTGAGCAAAAAATTACCTTACCACCCTCCTCACCTCAAATTTTCCCCCAACCTTCTAAGCCAGAGTTAAAAGATAATCCCTGGAAATGGGAGTAAATTAACAAGTTAAATGAAAAGCTCCTGCTACTGAATTATTTGAGGAATAAAGTTCATTAAACCTTTTGGTAGCTTTATCTGTAGGATAAATTTCTATTTTTATGTTTAATTTTTTTGCTTTTTCCTCAACTTCTTTGTCAACTTTCATTAATCCACTAGCTCCTGTTCCAATAATTAAAAATTCTATAGGTTCTTTCCAAACTTCTTCTAAATCTTCAATTTGCAATTTATGACCCTCTTTTCTCCACCAATTAGAAAAAATCTTTTCTTCTTTAGAAGTTTTAATAATTATAAGATCCTTATTAAAATTCTGATTTTTAAAAATAAGTGATCCAAAACTGTAATGGGAAATCATTTAAGCAGCTAAACTTAATTTTTCTTCTTCTCGTTTTAAAGCTTCTGTTCTATAATAAGCAATAAGGGCTTCTATAAAACTGTCTAACTCTCCATCCAAAACTTCTGTTAGGTTATAAGTAGTTAAGCTTATACGATGATCTGTTACTCTATTTTGAGGATAGTTATAAGTACGGATTTTTTCACTTCTTTCTGCTTTTCCTACTTGAGATTTTCTCTCTTTTTGAATCTTTTCATTTTGTTCTCTTTGAGCTAATTCATAAAGCTTTGCTCTTAAAATTTTTAGTGCAGTTGCTTTATTTTGATGTTGACTTCTTTCATTTTGACAACAAACCACTATTCCTGTAGGAATGTGAGTGATTCTTACTGCACTTTCTGTTTTATTGACATGTTGTCCTCCATGTCCACTTGCTCTCATAGTTTCTATTTTTAAATCTTCAGGACGGATTTTAATAGTAACTTCATCTACTTCCGGTAAAATAGCTACAGTAACTGTAGAAGTATGAATTCTTCCTGAAGATTCAGTTATAGGCACTCTTTGAACCCTATGAACCCCACTTTCATATTTTAATCTACTATAAGCTCCTTTTCCTTCAATTTTTGCTATAACTTCTTTTAAACCTCCTAAACCAGTTTCATTAACATCAAGTATTTCAAATTTCCATCCCTTTTTTTCAGCATATCTTTGATACATTCTTAAAAGTTCAGCTGCAAAAAGGGCAGCTTCTTCTCCACCTGCACCTGCTCTAATTTCCAAAATAACATTTTTTTCATCGTTAGGATCTTTAGGTAGGAGAAGAATTGGTAATTTTTTTTCTAGTTCTTCCAGACGAGATTCTAAAATTTTTAGTTCCTCTTTAGCTAGTTCTATTAATTCTTCATCTGTTTCTTCTTTTATAATTTTTTTATTTTCTTCTATTTGATTAAGTATTTTTTTGTATTCTCTAAAAGTTTCTACTATTTCTGAAAGTTCAGAATGTTCTTTTGCTAATTTTGCATAAAATTCTCGATCAGAAATTATAAAAGGATCTGTAAGTTTAGCCGAGATTTCTTCAAAATTTTTTTCTAAATTTTCTAATTTATTTAAATAAAATTTTGCAAGTCCCATAAAATTTATTATTTTTCTTTTTGGGAAGTGTAAAAATCTTCATATTTTTTCATAAATTTTTCGATTCTTCCTTCGGTATCAATAAATTTAAGTTCTCCTGTAAAAAAGGGGTGGCATTTAGAGCATATTTCAACTTTAATTTCTTTTTTAGTAGATCCTACTGTAAATTCATTTCCACATGCACATTTTACTATAGCATTTGGATAATACTGAGGATGAATACCTTTTTTCATTATTTACCTCCATAAAACGCCCCTGGAGGGACTCGAACCCCCAACCTACGGCTTAGAAGGCCGCTGCTCTGTCCTGTTGAGCTACAGGGGCGAAAATTTATAAAATTAAATTTAACCAAAAAATTTATTTTGACAAGACTTTCTAATAAGTTTATAATAGTTAACCATATGGAAATACACTTAGATTTGTTTTTTGAAGATTTAGAAAAAGAAAAAATAAGCTTACTTTTTAAAGATGCTTTTCCATGGGAGCCATTAAAATATTTAAAAGAATATCTTTTGGATAATGTTTCGGAGATTAATAAAGATATTCCTATAGAAATTCCTCTTCCTGAAAGTTTATTTCTTACATCTGAAGGAGAAATGATTCCCTTGAGGGAAATAGAAATCTTTGAAGGAAGTTATTATTTTAGAAAGCAAAAAATAGAAGGAAGTATCTTAAAAGCTGGATCAGTTTTAATGGGTAAAAAAATTTTTTTTGAAAATGAAGTGATAGTAGAACCTTTTGCAGTTATATTTGCTCCGGCTTACTTTTCTAAAGGGACACAAATAAGACAGGGAGCTTATATCAGAGGAAATGTATATACCGGTGAAAAAGTAGTAATAGGTCATGTTACTGAAGTAAAAAATAGCATTATTTTAAGTTTTGCTAAAGCTGCTCACTTTGCTTATGTAGGAGATAGCATTTTAGGAAAAGAAGTAAATCTTGGAGCAGGTACAAAACTTGCTAACTTGAAGTTTTCAAAAAAGGAAATATTTTTAACAATTAATAAAAATACTTTTAATACGGGTTTGAAAAAACTGGGGGCTATTTTAGGAGATAAAAGTCAAACAGGATGTAATGTAGTTTTGCAACCAGGTACTTTACTAGGGAAAAAATCAATTATTTATCCTGGTAAAGTAGTTGGCCCTGGTTATTTCCCTCCAGAAACAAAAATAAAATAATAGGAGGAAAATAATTTTATGAAAAACCTATCTATTTTAATTTTGATGGTACTAACAATAGTATTGAATTTTAGAATACTTTTAGCAGATGAAGAGAAAATTTTAGCTGAAGTTGGTCCTTATAAATTATATGAGAAAGATATAAATGAAATGATAAAAAAAGATTCTCAAATTCAACAGTTTTTAAATTCTAAGCCGGAATTAAAAGAAGAAATAATAAAAACCCTTGTTAATAGATGGGTTCATATCTCTATTTTAGCTCTTGCAAGCAAAAAAGAAGGATTAGAAGATAATCCGGAAGTTAAAAAAGAACTTTTAGAATTAGAAAAAGTAATCTTAGCTAAGAAATATTTTGAAAAAAAGGTACAAAACTTAGAAATAAGTGAAAAAGAAATAAAAGAATATTATGAAAAAAATAAGGAGAAATATAAAGAACCAGAAAGCATTCATATTAAACATATTTTAATTTATATTCCTAAAGATGCTGATAAAAAAGCTCAAGAAGAAGCACTTAGTAAGGCTAACAAAATTAGAAGCCAGCTTTTAAAAGGTGTAAAGTTTGAAGAGTTAGCTAAAATTTATTCAGATGATACTGGGTCTAAGGAAAAGGGAGGGGATTTAGGAATTATAAAAAAAGGACAAACCCTTCCTGAATTTGAAAAAGAAATTTTTCAACTTAAACCAGGAGAAATAAGTCAACCAATTAGATCTCCCTATGGATATCATATTGTAAAGGTAGAAGAAAAATTTCCTGAAAAAATTCTTCCCTTTGAGAAAGTTAAGGATTTAGCTAAAGAAGAATGTTTTCAGGAAAAACAGGAACAACTGATGGATAAAATTTTAGAAGACCTTTCTAAAGAATACCAACCCAAAATTTATTTAAACTTTGAAAATAAAGGATCTAAAAATGGACAAAAGTAATTACTTGATAAGAGAATTTGAAAAAAAAGTTCAAAAATTAAATCTTTCTCCAAAAAATTTATGGCAAGTATATTTCTATTTTCCTTTAGAAGTTTTATTTTTAGATATAGAAACTGAGGGATTATCAAAAGAGAAAAATGAAATTACTTTAATTGGAATCTATAAAAATTCAAAATATTATTGTTTTGTTAAAGATATAAATTTAGAAAAAGCCTTAACAATGCTTGCTTTTACTCCTATTTGGATTAGTTTTGGTGGAGAAAACTTTGATCTTCCCTTTATAAAAAAAACTTTTTCCTTTTTAAAAACACCTTTAATTCATATAGATTTGTTTTTTTTAACACGGGAATTGGGATTAAAGGGTGGATTAAAAAAGATTGAAAAGATTTTAGGTATTTCTCGGGAAACTGAAGGATTAAATGGTTATGATGCAGTAAAATTATGGAAAAAATGGATAGAAGAAAAAGATCGTAAATCTCTTGAGTTACTTATCCTTTATAATAAAGAGGATGTTATTAATTTAAAGAAAATAATGGATTATGTAGCATTTAAATTATTGGAAAGGGAGGGAGGAATAGATGAAAAGGTTCACCATAACTTCTTATAAAATAATTTTACTGATTTTTTTTACTTTTATATTAGGAGTTTTTGCTAAGACATTTGTTGATAAAACAGAAATTTTTGGTTCTAAAAAGTTGGTAGCTCAAGACGGAACTCAAATTTCTTCAGCAGCCTTAGATAAGGCTTATGAACTTTCGCAAGCTTTTTCTCTTGTTGCAGAAAAAGCAGCTCCTGCAGTTGTTTATATCGAAACTGAGAGAATAATTTCATTACCTCGTGATATATTTCCCTTTGAGTTTTTTGAAGATGAATTTCTTAAAAAGTTTTTCTCGGTTCCACGTTATAGACAAAGAGGAGCAGGTTCAGGATTTATAATTTCTCCAGATGGATATATCGTTACTAATAACCATGTTATCCAAGGAGCTCAAAATATTGTAGTAAAATTAATAGATGGAAGAAGTTTTTCTGCCAAAATAATAGGAACAGATCCTTTTTCTGATATAGCTCTTCTTAAAGTGAATGCTAAAGATTTACCTACTTTAACTCTAGGTAATTCTGATTTAATTAAAGTTGGGGAATGGGTAGTTGCTATTGGTAATCCCTTTGGGCTTTCTCATACTGTAACTGTAGGAGTAATAAGTGCTAAGGGAAGAAGTGGGATAGGAATTTCTGATATAGAAGATTTTATTCAAACAGATGCAGCTATAAATCCAGGTAATTCAGGTGGTCCACTTCTCAATTTAAAAGGGGAAGTAATAGGCATGAATACAGCTATTTTTAGTAGATCAGGTGGTTATATGGGTATAGGTTTTGCAATTCCTAGCAATATAGTAAAAACTGTAGTAGAACAGTTAAAATCTAAAGGAAAAGTAGAAAGAGGTTTTTTGGGAGTATATATTCAGGATTTAACACCCGCTTTAGTTAAAGAATTCGGTTTAAAGGTCAGTGAAGGAGCTTTAGTAACTGAAGTAATGCCTGGTTCACCTGCAGAAAAGGCAGGAATTAAAGAAAAAGATGTGATTGTAGAATATAATGGGAAATCTATTAAAAATGCCTCAGATCTTAAAAACTATGTTCTTCTTACTAAACCAGGCACTACTGTAAATTTAAAAATTATAAGAAATGGAAAAGAAATGGAATTAAATGTAGAGATAGAAGCTCCTAAAAAAGGATTTTTAATTTCACAAGCAGAATTTAAAGAATTAGAAGAATTTTTAGAAGCTCTGGGATTAGCTGTGGATAATATTACTTCTGATATAGCAAGAAAATTAAGACTTTCAGATACAAAAGGTGTTATAATTACTGAGGTTTATCCTGATACACCCGCAGACTATGCTGGACTTACTCCTGGTTTAGTAATTGATGAGGTAAATCGTAAAAAGGTTAATAATGTTCAAGAATTTTTTCAAGCTTTATCTTCCTCCTTACAAACTAAAAAAGTTTTATTGGGGATTCGCACCCCCAAGGGAAGATATTATGTAACCTTAAATGTTGCAAATGAAGAATAATTTTCATAAAACACTTATTATCTTATTTTTCATTTTTTGGCTTAGTTTTCATTCTTTAGGATTTTCTACAGAAACTATAAATAAAATTGTGGCTGTAGTAGGAGATGAATTTCTTACCCTTTATGAATTGGATGAAATGTGTACCCCTTTTTTTGAAAAATTCATAACACAAGATTTACCTCCTGAGGCAAAGGAAAAAGTTAAAAAACAGATTAGAGAAAAGATATTAAAATCCTGGATAGAAGGTACACTTTTAAAGATAGAGGCTAAGAAATATGGAATAACTGTTTCAGATGAAGAATTGGAAAGATTTTTGAGTGCTGAAATAAGGATAAAAGGTGGAGAAGAAAAGTTAAAGGAATATTTAAAAACTCAAGGAATAAGTTATGAAGAATATAAAGAAAATTTAAAAGAAGAGTTGTTGAAAATTAAACTCGTTCAATTGCAAGTTAGAGAAAAAGTTGTGATTACACAAGATGAATTAAAAAAAGCTTATGAAGAAGCAATTAAAAACTATGATATAGCTCCTAAATACTGGTTATCTATTTTAATAATAAAAGAAGATGAAAATTTGGCTAATTTTATATATGAAGAAATTCTTAAAGGAAAGAATTTTGAAGAGCTTTATAAAAGCGATCCTTCTAAGATAAAATTTATAAAAGAAGAAAGTTTTAAAAAACAGGAAATAGCTTCTGATATTTTACAAAATATAGAAAAAATATCTCCGGGAGAAGTTGCTCCTATTATAAAAAGAAACAATGAATTTTATATTATAAGATTATTAAAAACTGAAGCAGGTAATCCTCCCAGTTTTGAAGAAATGCAAGAAAGATTATATCAAAATTTATTTCAATTAAAGTCTGAGGCTATATTAGAAAAATGGATCAAAGAGCTGGAAGAAAAAAGGTATATTAAAATTTATTTATAAATGGTTTTTTCTATAGATGCTTTAGTTCTTTCTAAAGAAAAATTAGGGGAAATAGATCTTTTATTAGAACTTCTCACCCCAAATGGAAAAATTTGGAGTATAGCTAAAGGAGCACAAAAGAGTTACAAAAGATTTGTGAATCTTCTAGAGGAATTTAATTTTATAAAAGCTCATTTAAGAAAAACTTCCAGAGGAAAAATTTTCATTTTAGAAAAAGCAGATCCTATTTTCTTACCGGAAAAAATAAGAGAAAATTATAAAAAATATATTTTTCTTTGCTTTATAGGAGAAGTTCTTTCCAAAACAAACTTTGTTGGGCTTAAAATAGAATATTTTCTCTTCATAAAGACACTAATTGAAAGTATTGATACTTATAAATTTTTCAGTTTGTGGAAACCCCTTTTTGAATTGAAAATTTTAAAGTTTTCTGGATGGACACCTCAATTATATAAATGTGTGAAATGTGAATATATCCCTAAAAAAATATTTTATTTCTCTGTAGAAAAAGGCGGTATAGTCTGTTATAAATGTAAAACCTCAGAAAGTGAATATTTGGAGATAGAAGTAATTAAAGTTTTAAGGAATTTAATTGAGGTCTCTAATAATTTTGAAAGACTTTATAAAATAGAAGAAGAATTAGAAAAAAATTTATTAATTAAGGAAAAAGTTTTAAAAATTAGTGAAAAATTTTTTAAATTTTTTTTGCCTTTTGAATTTAATTCTTTAAAATTTTTAAAGGAATATGTGTTGGGGGGCTAAGAAGATATGGAGAGGAAGTTAGAAAGTAGATTTTTTGAGGAAAGACAATATGTACTTGAAGGACTTGCAGCTAAAGAATCATGGAGATTATTTAAAATTTTAGCTGAATTTGTAGAAGGATTTGAACTTTTACCAAGAGTTTATCCAGCAGTAACTATTTTTGGTTCCTCTAGGACCTTACCAGATCATCCTGATTATAAAAAAGCAGAGGAGTTAGGTAGATTATTGGTTGAAGCTGGTTTTTCTGTTATAACTGGCGGAGGTCCTGGTATTATGGAAGCAGCTAATAAAGGTGCCTTTGAAGCAGGAGGTTATTCAGTAGGCTTAAATATAAGACTTCCTTTAGAACAAGAGCCAAATTCATATACCAATCTGAAATTAGAATTCAAATATTTTTTTATAAGAAAAGTAATGATGGCAAAATATTCAGTAGCTTTTATATTTTTTCCGGGAGGATATGGTACATTGGATGAAATGTTTGAAGTTTTAACCTTAGTTCAAACTAAAAAAATTAGGCCTATACCTATTGTATTGATTGATACCAATTTTTGGTCTCACCTTTATAAATGGTTAACCGAATTTTTAGTTCCCAGTAATAAAATCTCTCCTAAAGATGTTGATTTATTTAAAATTTTTGATACTCCTCAGGAAACAGTAGAATATATTAAAGAATATTTATGGATTTAAAAAATAAACATCTTCTTGATATTGCATCCTTTTCTAAAGAAGAAATTGAGGAATTTTTAAATTTAGCAGAAAATCTTAAAGAGATTTTATATCGTCCAATTCCTAAGGTTCCCACTTTACGAGGTAAATTAATAGTTCATTTGTTTTATGAGCCTTCCACAAGAACAAGATTTTCTTTTGAAAAAGCTGCCAAAACTTTATCAGCAGATACTTTAACTTTTACAGGGAAAGGAACAAGCATTGAAAAGGGAGAGACCTTACTTGATACCATCAAAAATCTAGAAGCTATAGGAGCTGATTTATTTGTTATAAGACATCCTATGGCAGGAGCTCCCCATTTAATTGCTAAATATAGTAAAATTCCTGTAGTAAATGCAGGAGATGGGACCCATGAACATCCTACACAAGCGCTTTTAGATCTTTTAACTGTAAAAGAAAAATTGAATACTCTTTTAGATTTAAAAATAGCTATTATTGGAGATATTAAACACAGTAGAGTTGCTCATTCTGACATTTTAGCCTTCCAAAAAATGGGTTCTAGAGTATATGTAGCTGGACCAGCTCAACTTTTACCAGATCCTAAAGAAGAAGATTATTACAAAATCTCAAAAAATGGATTTAAAGTTTGTTATAAATTAGAGGAAGCATTAAGGGATGCAGATGTGGTTATAGCTTTGAGAATCCAAAAAGAAAGACATGAAGAAGTACTTATTCCGAGTTTATTAGAATATCATGAATTCTTTGGTTTGAAGCTTAAACATTTGGAATTAATTAAGGATAAAGCTATTTTGATGCATCCTGGACCAATAAATTGGGGTGTTGAATTAGCTTATGAACTAGAGAAGTATCCCTTTCAAGTCATTTTAGATCAAGTAGAAAATGGAGTAGCAATAAGAATGGCTATTTTGTTAAAGCTTTTAACAGGTGAAAGAGGTTATGAGAGTTTTAATTAAAAAAGGTAAGATTATTGATCCATCTCAAAATATGGATTTTGTTGGAGACCTGCTTATTGAAGATGGAAAAATTGTAGGAGTTGAAAGAAACATAGAAATAAATGAAAAAATAAAGATAATTTATGCTGATAAAATGTGGGTATTACCTGGATTAGTAGATATTCATGTTCACTTAAGAGAACCTGGAGAAGAATGGAAAGAGGATATTGAAACAGGAACGAAATCAGCTTTATATGGAGGAATTTTAAGATTAGCTTGTATGCCTAATACTAAACCACCTAATGATTGTCCTGAGGTAACTTCATATATTATAGAAAAAGCTACTCAAAAAGCTTATGTCACAGTATATCCCATAGGTTGTATTACTAAAAACCAAGAGGGTAAAATAATTACTGAATTTGGAAGATTAAAAGAAGCTGGAGTTAAAGGAGTTTCTGATGATGGAAAATGGGTTCAGAATTCAGATGTAATGAGAAGAGCCCTTTTTTATGCTAAAAATTTTGATTTAGCAGTTATTTCTCATTGTGAGGATTCTACTTTAAGTAAGGGTGGACAAGTTAATGAAGGTTTTTTTTCTGCTAAATTAGGTTTAAAAGGTATTCCTGCTTCAGCTGAAACTATAGGTGTGATAAGAGATTTAATATTAGCTAAAGAAACAAGGAAATCTATACATTTAGCACATTTATCAACTAAAGAGGTTATTCCTTTTTTAAAATGGGCAAAAGAAGAAGAAATACCTTTTACTGCCGAAACCTGTCCTCATTATTTTACTTTGACTGAAGAATGGGTAGAAAATTATAATACTTTAGCCAAGGTTAATCCCCCATTAAGGACTGAAAAAGATATTATAGCAATAAAAGAAGCATTAAAAGATGGTTTAATCGAAATTATAGCTAGTGATCATGCTCCCCATAGTCCTCTGGAAAAAGAAATAGAATTTGAATTAGCAAGTCCTGGTATAATCGGACTTCAAACCCTTCTTCCTTTGAGTCTTAACCTTGTTAGAGAAGGTTATTTAAGTCCTTTAAAACTTGCCGAATATTTAATTTTAAATCCCTCTAAAGTTTTAGGAGTTATCCCACCCTCTTTTAAAAAGAATGCTCCTGCTGAAGTTATAATAGTAAATCCAGAGGAAGAATATATATTAACTGAGGATATGATAAAATCTAAAAGTAAAAATACCCCGTTTTTAAATCAAAAACTAAAAGGTAAAGTTAAAATGGTCATCCTCAAAACCCAAATTTTTGACTTATCTAATTAAAACTGTATTCTTTAAAATACATATGTATTAAAATTAATACATATTTGAATTTTTATTATAATTATAATATTAGGAAAAATCATAAAAAATAATTAGGCATAAAAGTTGATTAAAATTTAAAAATTTTTGAGGGATATAAAAATGGAATATCAGAGGACTCTTACTAAAAAAATATTTTTAGAGGGAGAAGGAATTTTTAGTGGGAAAAATATAAAAGTGGAAATTGAGCCAGCAGAGGAAAATACAGGGATTGTATTTATAAGAGCGGATATTTCTTCCAAACCAATAATTCCCCTTAAAATAGAGAATATAATCGGTCTTGATGGAGCTACAGCATTAACAGATGGAGAACATTTTATTTATTTAGTTGAACACCTTCTTTCTGCTTTTCATGGTTTACAAATAGATAATGCTATTGTTTATGTTTATGGAGAGGAAATACCTCTTTTAGATGGTTCAGCTTATCCTTGGGTTAGGAAAATTCAAGAAGTTGGATATAAATTTTTAAGTGCATTAAGAAAAAAATTTTATTTGCGTAAAAGTTTTGTTTATCAAAATGGAATAGGAAAAATTATTTTTCGGCCATCTAATATGTTAAAAATAAAAGCTATTATTCAATTTGATCATCCCTTAATAGGATATCAAGAATTTTTGGTAACTCTAAATTCAAAATCTTATATTAAAGAAATTTCTTTTGCCAGAACTTTTGGATTTAAAGACATTTTAAATGAGAGAAAAAATAAAGGGATTATAAAGGGAGGTAATTTTTCAAATGCTATAATTCTTGATAAAGAAAAGATTTTAAATCCTGATGGTCTTAGAGTTTTTGATGAATTTGTGAGGCACAAAATACTTGATATTATTGGAGATGTTTTTGCTCTTGGTCAACCCTTAATAGCTGAAATAGAAGCATATCAAACAGGACATAAATTGCATATTGAGGCTTTAAAAAATCTCTATAAGTTAGGATTATTAGAAACTCTTGAAAGCAGAGCACTTACTTTTTTGCTGATACCTAAAAAAACAAGAAAATTTGAATGATTATTTTATAATTTTACCTATTTTATAAATAAGTCCATCTTTTTTTTCCAAAACCTTTTCTAAAGAAATTAAGTCTATTTGATATTTTAAATTTTTCTTTTCAGTAATAAAATCTATTTTTTTAATAATATAAGAAAGAGGTGAATTAATTAAGTTTTCAATATCTGGGAAAACTTGAATAAAAATTTCATCATTTTCTATAGCAATCTTATAAGGTTCATAAACGATTTTTACTAAAGTTCCAATTGGGATATTATCAAATAAAAATTTTATATCTTCTGGATAAAGACGAATACATCCGTGGGTAGTTCTTCTTCCTATACTGTAAACTTTATTGGTTCCATGAATAGCATAAAGTCCTCTTGAAAGATATAGGGCATAATCCCCTAAGGGATTATCTGGTCCTGGAGGAATTATTTCGGGTAAAGTAGGATCTTCGGATCTTATAGAGGGTGGAGGATACCAAGTAGGTCTTTCTTGTTTTTTTGTTATAGCATAAATTCCCAGAGGAGGAAGATTGCCTTCTTCACCTATTCCAACAGGAGCAGTAAAAAAAGTTTTCTCTTTAAGATAATAAAGTCTCATTTCAGGAAGATTAATAATTATTAAGTTTGTAAAAGAAGAAATGAATTCTTCAGGAATTAAAATTTGTTTAGGTATAATTATTTTTTCTCCTACAGGAGGAATCCACGGATCTATATCAGGATTAGCCAGAACTAAATGAGAATAACCTACCTTAAAAATAACTGCTAAATCTACCAAAGTATCTTTAGGTTTAAGAGTGTAGGTGAGATTTTCATAATAAATGAATTTTCCAGGTATTAAAAAGGTAAAAGTAGGTACAGAGTTAGAAGTATTTACTTGGCAATAGCTTAAAGTAATATAAAATAAAACAAATAAAAATCCCAAAATAAAAAGATGAAATTTCATAATATTTTGCAGAAGATTGGTAATACTCCAATAATTAAACTAACCAAAATAAAAGTCAAGTCATCTGTTGAAATTTGGGGTAAATTAGAAAGTCAAAATCCAGGAGGTTCTGTAAAAGATAGACCAGCTCTTTTTATGATAGAAGATGCTGAAAAGAAAGGAATTTTAAATCCTAAAAAAGTAGTAATTGAAGCATCAAGTGGTAATACCGGAATAGGTTTAGCCTTAGTGTGTACAATAAAAGGATATAAATGTATTATTGTAATGCCTGAATCTGTTTCTATAGAAAGAAGAAAATTGATGCAAGCTTTTGGAGCAGAAATACTTCTAACTCCAGGGGATTTAGGTACAGATGGAGCTATAGAAACTGTATATGAAATGTTAAGAAAGTATCCAGAAAAATATTTTTGTCCTGATCAGTTTAACAATCCTGCTAATTGGATAAGTCATTATAAAACTACTGGTCCAGAAATCTGGAGAGATACAGAAGGGAAAGTCACTCATGTAGTTTGTGGTTTAGGAACTACAGGGACAGCTATGGGAATAGCACATTTTGCTAGAGATAATAATCTTCCATTTAAAGTAATAGGAGTTGAACCTAAGGTAGGTCATAAAATTCAAGGTTTAAAAAATATGAAGGAGTCTTATCCTCCCAGCATTTATGATAAAAAACTTCTTGAAAGGGTAATTAATGTAGATGATGAAGAAGCATTTTACTGGACTCGCAGACTTGCTAAAGAAGAAGGTATCTTCGTTGGAATGAGCTCTGGAGCTGCGTTAGCAGGAGCTATAAAATTAGCAGAAAAAATAAAAGAAGGGCTAATTGTAGTAATATTCCCTGACGGAGGAGAAAGATATCTTTCTACACCACTTTGGAGTTTTGAGATTAAAGGGATGGATTTTAGTAGAGAAGTGGATCTTATTCTCACTAATACCCTTTCTGGTAAAAAAGAGGTTTTTAAACCTTTAAATGAGAAATTAGTAAAAATTTACACTTGTGGACCTACTTTAAATGCCAGACCTCATATTGGAATTTACCGAAGGCTTATTACTGTGGATATATTAAAAAATTATCTAAGACTTAAAGGATATAAAATATTTCATATAGTTAATTTGACTGATTTTGATGATAAAACCATTCATCAAGTTCTTTCAAATAATCTGGATTTGAAAGAATTTACTTCTCAAGTAGAAAGAAGGTTTTATCAAGATTTAGAATTTTTAAAAATTGAAAAAGCAGATCTTTATCCCAAAGTAAGTGATCATTTAGAGGATTTAAAGGAATTGGCTTTAAAAATTCTTGAAAAAAATAAAGCCTACATTAAATATTCAAGCCTTTATTTTGATATTTCAAGATTTTCTGGATATGGAGAACTTTCTAAAATAAATTTAAAATCCCTTAAACCAGGTGCAACTATTGATCTTGAGGAATATGATAAAGATGAACCCTTTGATTTTGTTCTTTTAAAAAGGGTTCAAATTTTAGAACTCAAAAAAGGTTATTTTATAGAAACTTCTTTTGGTAAGGTTAGACCAACTTGGCATATTCACTGCGCTGGTTTGATTTTAAAATATTTAGGAGAAGAAATAGATCTTTTTACAAGTGGGATTGATCTCATTTTTCCACATCATGAAAATACTCGAGCAGTTGCTAAAGCCTTAACAGGAAAAGAAATAGCTAGATACTGGATCCATTCAGATTTAGTCTTTTATGAAGGAAAAAAGCTTTCTTTAGAAAATGCAATAAATGTTGAGGATATTAAAAATAAAGGATTTTCAGGAAGAACTTTAAGGCTTTATTTTTTGAGAACCCATTATAGAAATAGATTTAATTTTAGCTGGAGAGGGCTTGAAGAAAGTGCTAAAATCCTTGAAAAAATAGATAAATATTTAGCTTATTTAGAGGCTTCTCCTGAAAATAAAAATGACGATATAATAAAAGAATTAGAGAGTATATTAAATGAATTTGAAATAAACTGGAAAAATGCATTAAAAGAAGATCTTAATACACCTTTAGCAATTTCTGAGCTTATTTCTTTTTTTAAAAAAATTTACCCTTTTCTCAAAAATGGAATTTCTTCAGAATATAAAGGAAAAATCTGGGAAAGTTTAAAGGAGTTCAATTTTGTTTTTAAAATTTTAAGATTTCCTCAAAAGGTGAAAGATGAAAATATCTTAGAAAAATTAAGAGAAAGAGACTATGCTAAAAAAGAAGGTAATTACCAGTTGGCAGACAAAATAAGAGCAGAAATAGAAAAGACAGGATTTTATGTATTTGATTTGCCATCTGGAGGAGTTGCAGTAAGATTAGAAGAAGAATGAAAATTACCCAAATTTTATATGAGATTTATAAAAGACTTTATTCTTATTTCGGTCCTCAAAACTGGTGGCCTGCAGATTCGCCTTTTGAAATATGTGTAGGTGCTATTTTAACCCAAAATGCTAATTGGAAAAATGTAAAAAAAACTCTCGTAAATTTAAAAAATAATAATCTCCTTGATCCTTTGAAAATTTATAAAATTTCAAAAGAAAAATTAGCTCAGATTATAAAACCCTCTGGGTTTTATAATCTCAAAGCCAAAAGACTTAAAGAATTTGTTAAAGTTTTAGTTGAAGAGTATGAAGGTAATTTAGCTAAGCTTTTTTCAGAAGATATCTATAAAATCAGAGAAAAATTGTTGAGTATAAAAGGACTTGGGAAAGAAACAGTTGATAGTATTCTTTTATATGCAGGTAATTTGCCTATTTTTGTGGTTGATACTTATACTTACAGAATTCTTTTTCGTCATAATCTTATTCCTGAACAAACTTCTTATGATGAAATACAAAGTTTATTTATGGAAAATCTTCCTTTAGATACAAAACTTTTTAATGAATATCATGCTCTTCTAGTTGCTTGTGGTAAAAATTTTTGTAAAAAAAGAGAACCTCTTTGTAATTTTTGTCCATTAAAAGATTTATAAAAAAATACAATTATAATTATGTATATTGCGAGAAAACCAGTTTTTGGACATTATGAATATTCTATTAGAGAGTCTTATTATGAAGGCCCTTATTGGAAAAGTAAACTTATTTTAGACCTGGGATCAACTCCGGAAAAATATATTACCTATTATAGTGAGGTTGCCTTTTCTATTGATTTAGAAGAAAGACTTGAAAAATTAGGTTATAAAGTAGATCAATGGATACTTGAGAAATTATTTTTTAGATTTTTAAATCCAGAAGCTCAAAGAATGATTACTCAATTTACCCGTCCCAAAAATATTAGAAGGCAATTTAAAAAATTTTCTTTAAAAGATATTCATCCCTTTGATATTAAAAGAATAATGGTTCTTAATTTTGGAATGTCTAATCCAGAAAAGTATATCAATATTCCCTATCCCTTTTTAGGTGATCTTTGTGAAAAATCAAGAGATGAACTGGAAAATTATTTTTGGGATCTGGAGGATCGTTTGAAACATACCGAAAAAATTAGATATATTATAGCAATTTTTGGTCTCTCTTATATTTCTTCTAGAGCCACTCAAGAAGATATTGATAAAAATTTTTTAGATAATTTTTGTAGTCTTTTGAAGGACGAAGACTTTTTAATGGGTATGAATTCAGAAGAGCTGCATAAAAATTATTTTTCACGATATATATGGATGTACTTTGATATGGTACCTTTTTTCTATGCACCAAAACCTGTATATCTGGAAGAAAAGGAAATTTACTTAAAAGCTTCTCAATTTTTAGGTATTTCCTCAAAAGTTCTTAGAAAGGCTTCTAAAAAGGATTTGTTAAAAATTTTTAGAGAAAAAGCTAAAGAGCTTCATCCAGATAAAGGTGGATCTCATGAAAAGTTTATTGAGTTGAGAAAAATCTTTGAGGATCTGTTTAAAATTAAATAAAGGGGAGGAAAACCTCCCCTAAACATATAAAAAGGAATGGTATGAGAGTGAGTTTAGAAATTAATTTGAAGCACTGTCTGGATTCTAAAAGCGTTTTTTAAGTGATCCTTTCCTGATGGATCATAAACTCCCATTTTATGAAATTGGTCTGTAGTACTCAAACGGTAATATTTATCATAATTCATCCATTCAAAGTTTAGCATCAAAATGTTATTTTCATGAAGATAATAAGCTAATCCAACCATATAATGTTTACCTATATCATCTGTTTTGGGAATCCATTTACTACAGGTATTATCAGCACAAAATCTGTCAACATTGCTATTGGGATCAATCCAGTCATAACGAGCAAAAAGATGGAGTTTTTCATTAAATATAGGTAAAACAACATCTCCAAAAGCTGACCATAGTTCGTTTTTTAAAACTTTTCTTTTACTTCTATCTTCATAAGGAGTAACTACCCAGTTTCCCTTATGATTACCATAAGCTTGACTGTATTGAAGAGTAATAACAAACCATGGATGTTGATAAGATAACATACCTAAATGTACATCATATCTTGGATATTTTGGGGATCTAAAGTAACTGTTATTATTCTTCTGTCCTCCTGTTCCGGAAATAAAAAAATAACTAAATTGTAATCCAGCTAAAGGTAAAACACCTTCAGTGGAATAAGGGAAGGGTCTTAAAGTAAGTCTTCCCTCAATTGCTTTTCCCATATTCGTTTCAGAATCTTCATATCCTACTCCATTCATGTAAGAAAGCCACCAAGAACCATATTTTCCTATATAATTTTTCCAGGTTGGGTAATGATAGGTTAGATTTTTAACATATCTTTCATTTAATTTTCCCCCTAAATTTCCAGCAATGGAAAAGCCTCTATCTGCAGAATTAAATGTACCTACAAACTCTCGAGCCATATATCCTTGCATACGATAGGGATTTATAGTTTCCTCAAAATCTAACCAAGGGAAATGCCCTAAACCAAACTCAGAGATAATATCTGTAAGAAAGCTCAAATTAGGAAATTTGAATAATCCGTACGCATATTTTAACCTAAGATCATTGGTAGCCACATTACCTGCTTTAATATCCGGAGTAATTCTAAAAGAAAGCCATGGAGTAATCTCTTTTATTACATTAATATAACCACGAGTAAGAGAAAAATAACTAAAACCTTTAGTATCCTCAACTCTGTTAGGAAGATATCCATTAGAATAATCTATATAAGTAAGGGTTCCTACTTTTAATCCTCTTAAAGCAGAAGGTAATATAGAACTATCCTTTTGAATTTTTTCTATTGTAGTTTTTGTTATTTCTTCTTTTTGCTTTTTTGCTTCTGTTTCAGCTTCTTTTTTGATTTCCTGAGCTTCTTCTTCTGTTAAGACTCCTTTTTTGATAAGAATTTTTAAAAGGGCATCGGTAGAAGATTCTGAGGAAAGTGCATTATTGAAAGGACAAAAAAGGACCGGAAAAATTAATCCCAAATTTAAAAAAAATTTTTTGTTTTTTAATCTTTTGATTCCATTTTTCCATCTTTTCATGTCTCCCTCCCTTATTTAGTTTTTAAATTGTATTTTTCCCAGTATTTGTAAATTTGCTTTACTACATTATCAGGTAAAGGAACATAATAAAGATCTTCAGCAATTTTATCTCCTTTTTCAAAGGTCCATTCAAAAAATTTTATTACCTCTTTGACATTAGGTTTATCAAGAGGAATGATTGCAAAAGAGGCACCAGTTATAGGATAAGAATCTTTTCCTGGCTGATAGGTAAGATCTACATAAAAATCCTCTAAAATATTCCATTTTACATTACTAGCAGCTTTTTGCATACTTTTGGTAGATGGGAAAATAAAAATACTTTCATCTTTATTTAAAATTTTAGCCATAGGTAAGTTATTTTGTTTAGCATAAGTAAATTCCACATATCCTATAGAACCTATACTTTGTTTTATATAATTAGTAACTCCAGGATTTCCTTTAGCACCTATCCCAACAGGCCAATTTACTGAAGTTCCAGCCCCTATCTTTTCTCGCCATTCAGAGCAAGCTTTACTTAAATAAGTAGTGAAAAGCCATGTTGTTCCTGAAGCATCAGATCTTCTTATTACATTAATAGGAAGATCAGGAAGTTTGATTTTTGGATTTAAGTTCTTAAGATAAGGATCATTCCATTTAATGATTTTGCCCAAATAAATATCACATATAGCCTTATGATCTAAATTTATAGAAATATTTTCTAAATTGGGCACATTATAAGTTATTACTACAGCTCCTATGATAAAAGGAAATTGAATTAAATTATATTCTCTCAATTCTTTTGAAGTAAGTGGCTTATCACTTAATCCAAAATCAACAATTTTAGATTGAGCCTGTTTTATTCCCCCTCCTGAACCAATTCCTTGATAATTAATTTTGACTCCAGTAAGTTTATAATACTCTTTAGACCATGTTTCAATTACCGGTTGAGGGAAAGTAGCTCCAGCACCCGTTAAATCTAATGCTGATGAGTTCCCATAAAATATCAAAAATAAAAAAATAAAAAATATTGAAAAAATTAGTACAGAACAAAAACTTATGACTTTACTTTTTACCATCATTCTTACCCCCTATTTTAATTTTTAGCTAATAATTTACAGGAAGATAATTAAATAATGATTAATTTAAATTTAAATTTTGATAAAAATTAAATTAAAAATTGATTAAAATTCATGAATTTAATAAAATAGTGACTTTAGTTCCCTTTCCAACCTTACTTTTGATATTCATATCCCAACCATGTGCTTTAACAAAATGTTTTACTATAGCTAATCCTAATCCTGTTCCTCCAAGTTCTCTTGATCTTGCTTTATCAACTCTATAAAATCTTTCTCCTAATCTAGGAATATGTTCTTCAGGAATACCTATCCCTGTATCTTCTACAGAAATAGAAAGAGGAAAATCTTTATAAGAAATAATAACTCCTCCTTTTTCTGTAAATTTTATTCCATTATCTACTAAATTCATAAGAATTTGGATCAACTTATCTCTATCTGCCTCTATAAAAGGGGTTTTGGATAAAATTTTCTTTTTTAAATAAAGATTTTTTTCCTTAGCTTTCTTTTCAAGGATGCTGATTACTGTATCTATTGCTTCAGTAACATTTACCTTTGTTTTTGTAATTTTAAGTTCTCCTAATTCTATTGCTGAAAGAATCAATAAATCTTCTACCAAAGAATTCAATCTTTCGCTGTGTTTTTTAATGATTTCTAAAAATCTTTTTGCATTTTCTTTATCTTCTAAAGCCCCTTCAAGTAAAGTCTCTGCAAAGCCCTTTATAGCAGTAATAGGAGTTTTTATTTCATGAGAAACAGCTGCTACAAAGTCTGTTTTCATTTGCTCAAGTTTTTTGAGTTTAGTAATATTATAAAAACTTAACAAAACTACTACTTTATATGAATTTTGAAAAAAAGAAAAAATTTTTAAAGGTTTTGCAGTAACAGACAATATTCTTTCTTCAGGATAAACTGTTTCTATTTCATCTCTGATTTCTTGTTGACTTTCAAAAACTTTATTTATTATAGAAAAGATTTTTTCAGTAAATGGTATTTGATTTAAATTTATTTCTTTGGAATTTTTTATTCCGAAAAATTTTTCAAATTGAGAATTTAAAAATAAAATATTATAATCTTCATCTATTAAAAGAATAGCTTCTCTTACGTTGTTCAATATGGTACATAAAATTTTACATTCTTCATATAAAGTTTCTAAATTATCTAATTGGGAGGAATTGGGACAGAATTTTAAAAAAGGCATTTTAAACCTCTTCAGGGATATAATATCCAACTCCTCTTAAAGTTTTAATATAAACTGGATTAGCTGGATCTTTTTCTATTTTATTCCTTATTCTTTTTATATGGACATCTATGGTCTTTGGATTTGCATAACCTTCTTCTCCCCATACCTCATTAATTATTTGTTTTCTGCTACAAATCTTTCCTTTTCTTTCTGCTAAAAAGGATAGTATTTTAAATTCAAGAGGAGTTAAAATTATAGGTTTATTTTCTATTTTCACTTGATATTTATCTTTATTTATATAAAGATTTCCTATTTTAATAATGTTTTCTTTTGATTTTCTATTTACTCTCCTTAAAAGAGCTTTTATTCTGGCAATTAGTTCTCTAAAACTAAATGGTTTGGTTATATAATCATCCGCTCCAAGTTCCAAACCGAGAATTTTATCGGATTCAAGTGTTCTTGCAGTAAGCATAATAATAGGAGTATGAGAGGTTTTAGGATCTTCTCTCAAAATTTTACAAAGTTCAAAACCACCTATCCCGGGAAGCATTAGGTCAAGTATAACGAGATCATAGGAATTATTCCTTATCTTAGTTAGACCTTCTTCACCATTATAAGCAAAATCTACTTCAAAGCTTTCTTTTCTTAGATTATAAAAGAGAAGTTCTACTATGTCTTTTTCATCTTCAATAATCAGAATTTTTGTTGAAGACATTTTTATAAAATTCTCAAAAATGATAATCAAATAATATAAAAATGTCAACAGTACTGAAATTGACAAAACAGAAAAATTTTGATATAAAAGTAAGCTTAACATTAAAGGGAATGTTAAAGAGATGAAAATTAATTTAGATCCTTTAAGAATGGAAAACTGGCAAATAGCTTATGAAGCAGAAAAGAGAATGAAAACTATTTTTCAGTTAGCTGAAGAATTAGGGCTTTTAAAAGAAGAAATAATTCCTTATGGTTACTATATAGGGAAGGTTAAGTATAAAGAGGTTTTAGAAAGACTAAAGAATAAACCTAATGGTAAATATATTAATATCACTACCATTACACCTACTCCTTATGGTGAGGGGAAAACAACTACAACTATAGGGCTTATTCAAGGACTTGCTAAAAGGGGTAAAAAAGTTACAGGAGCTATTAGGCAACCATCTTCAGGTCCTTTATTTAATTTAAAAGGGGGAGCTACTGGTGGAGGTCTTTCTCAGGTTATTCCTATAGATAAAATCACTTTTGGTTTTACAGGAGATATTAACGCAGTTGTGAATGCTCATAATCTTGCGATGGTAGCTCTAACAGCAAGATTGCAACATGAAAATAATTATGATGATAAAATATTAGCGAAAAAGGGATTAAAAAGGCTTGATATTGATCCTAAAAGAGTGGAAATGCCATGGGTAATTGACTATTGTGCTCAAGCTTTAAGAAAAATAATAATAGGACTTGGAGGGAAAAAGGATGGGTATCTTATGGAAAGTAAATTTTGGATAGCTCCTGCATCAGAAATAATGACAATTCTTTCTCTTTCACAAAGTGTTAAGGAGCTAAGAGAAAGAATAGGTAAAATAGTTGTAGCTTTTGATAAATCTGGCAATCCTATTACTGCAGAAGATTTAGAAGTAGCAGGTGCTATGACAGCTTGGTTAATAGATGCACTTAAACCTAATTTGGTTCAGACTATTGAAGGACAACCTATATTTATTCATACTGGACCTTTTGCTAATATTGCTATTGGACAATCCTCTATTCTTGCAGATTATTTAGGACTTAAATTAGCAGAGTATCATATTACTGAATCCGGATTTGGTGCTGATATAGGATATGAAAAATTTTGGAATATAAAATGTAAAATTTCAAAGTTAAAACCTGATGCAACAGTAATTGTAATTACTTTAAAGGCATTAAAATATCATGGAGGTGATTTTGATAAAAAGGTTTTTAAATCAATAGAAAAAGGCTGTGAAAATCTTATTCACTGTATAAATATTATTAAAAAAAGCGGGATAAATCCTTTGGTATGTATAAATAAGTTTATAGATGATAAAAAGGAAGAAATTTCCTTAGTTAAAAAAATCTGTGAAGAAGAAAAGGTGAGGATTGTAGTTTCTGAACACTGGTTAAAAGGAGGAGAAGGGGCTTTAGAATTTGCAGATGCTGTGATAGATATATGTAAAGAAGATTCTGATTTTAAATTTTTATATCAGGATGAAGAACCTATAAAAAGTAAAATTGAAAAGATTGCGAAAGAAATTTATGGAGCAGAGGGAGTAATATATCTACCTATAGCTGAGGAAAAAATTGCAGTAATTGAAAGAGATAAAGAGTTAAAAAAAATGCCCATATGTATAGCAAAAACGCATTTATCCCTTTCTAATGATCCAACTAAGAAAGGAGTCCCTAAAAATTGGAAATTTGAAGTAAAAGATGTTTTAATTTTTAGAGGAGCAAAACTAATCGTTCCTGTTGCAGAAAATATTAACCTTATGCCTGGGACAGCTTCTGATCCCCGTTTTAGAAAAATTGAGGTAGATTTAGAAAAGGAGAAAATAATAGGGTTTTTTTAAAAATATCCAAAAATGTCAGCCAAAATTTTAAATGGAATAGAAATTTCTAGAGAAATCAGAGAAAAAATAAAAGAGGAAGTGAAGGAGCTTAAGCAAAGATTTGGAATTATTCCCGGGCTTGTAACGATCTTAGTTGGGAAAGATCCAGCTTCCATTTCTTATGTACAATCTAAACAAATCGTCTCTAAAGAACTCGGGTTTTATTCAATTCAAGAAAATTTACCAGAGGATGTTTCAGAACAAGAGTTAATAAAACTTATTCATAAATATAATGAAGATTCTAAAATTCATGGAATCCTTGTACAATTGCCTTTACCTAAACATATTAATGAGAGAAGGGTTTTTAATGCTATTGATCCACGAAAAGATGTAGATGGTTTTCATCCTGTAAACATGGGTAGACTTGTTTTGGGTGAACCGGGATTTATTCCATGTACTCCTTTGGGTATTTTAGTGATGTTAGAAAAAGCTGGATGTCAGGTTGAGGGAGCTGAGGTAGTAATATTGGGGAGAAGTAACATTGTGGGTAAACCTCTTGCTATTCTTCTTATGCAGAAAAGAAAACCTATTGGCAATGCAACCGTTACTTTATGTCATACAGCTACAAAAGATTTATTTTTCCATACCAAAAGAGCAGATATTTTAATTGTAGCAATAGGAAAGCCTAAATTTATTAAAGAAGATATGATTAAGGAAGGATCAGTAGTAATAGATGTAGGAGTAAATAGAATTGGTACAACTCCTGAGGGAAAAGCTATTCTTTGTGGAGATGTTGATTTTGAAAGAGTTAAAGAAAAAGCAGGTATTATTACGCCAGTTCCTGGAGGAGTAGGACCTATGACAATCACAATGCTTATGAAGAATACTCTCGAGTCAGCCAAAGCTTGGAATAAAATACCAAGTAGGTTGGCTTTTCAATAGAAGTGTGTTAAAATTAAACCTTATTCTAAAATCTTTCTAAAAATTTTTAGGAGGCATTTTTGTTACCTTATGAAATTAAAAATTTTGCCCAAACTTTAGCTAATGGGGCATCAGTTATTTCTATAGAAAAAAAGAATTTATTTTCTTCTCTCAAAAAATATATTCAAAAGGATCCTCAATTGATTTTGTTCAATAAAAAAAGATTTAAAAAATTGGCATATGAATTAGGAATTAGTCTTGAGGAAATATCTAAAGAAGACCCCTTTTTAATAAAAAAACTTTTAAAAATTTTAACTGAAATTGAAAATGAAAATCCTATAATTAATCTTTTACCTCAAACTTTAAAAGAAAGATATCAAAAAGAGGGAATTCTTCCGAAGAGGTTTGAGGAAGAAATAATAGAACTTCTATATAAAATAGAATGTGATTTTAAATTCGAGGAACTAATAAAAAGTATATTAAAAATATCTTTTCTTTGTGTATGGGAGATTTTTTTCTTAGAAAAAGAACTTTTTGATTTAATTTTAGGAAATTCTGATATTTCCGTGATTGAGATAGGGATAAGTAGTAAGAGTATAAGCCTTGATAAGGTAAATATATTGGTTAATTTAAAAAATCCCTTTTTTATTAAGACTTTAATAGAAAATATTAATAAGGAGGAAATTTTAAAAGAAATAGAAAGGGTTGGAGCAAAAGGGATTAATTTAATAGGAACTGGTTGTTGGGGGCAAGAGTTAGCAGTAAGAAAAGGGATTCCTTTAGTTTATCCTAATTATGAAAGTTTACTTAATACCAATGCTATAGAAGGTTTAATAACCGATGTAAAAGGAAAATATCCTGAAGAATTTGTCTATGAATTAACTAAAAAAGATTCTGAGGAAGAAATTGGAGGAATTCTTAAAAAAATTATTTCTAGGTATTCTTTAAGGAAAACTCCCTTAAATATTGTAGATAACTCATCTAAAGCTTTAGTTGGTTTTAAAAATGAAACTTTAATGTATTGTTTGGAGGGTAAATTTAGAGCAGGTTATGGTCCTTTGATTGCTAATATAATTGAAGGAAATATTTTAGGGTTAGCATTCTTGGTTGGATGTATAGAGAAAGAAGAGGAAAAATCTTTAGTTGAATTAATTAAAGAGTTATTAAAAGAAAATATATGGATTTTTGTTGCAGGAGGATTAGGAATTATTTTAGGAGAAAAGGGATTTCTTAATTTATCATCCTTGGAGTATACTGGAAATAGATTAAGAGGATTTCTTGAAGTTTTTGGTTTACCTCCTGTTATATATTTAGGTTCTGTAATAAGCGCTTCAGAAATTTTTATTATTCTCAAAGAAATTATACAAGCAGAGGCTATAGGAAAAGAATTTTCCGATCTACCAGTAATAGCTATTATACCCTCAATGAATAATAGAATATTAAATATATCCCTTGCTTTCATTACTTCAGGTATTACTACTATTTTAAAAAAAGATTTTACTTTTTTTGAGAATGAGATAGTTAAGAATTTTTTCTTTTTGGAAATAGAAAAATATTTTCAAGTTAAATTTATAAAAGCAACAGATTTTAAAGAAGTTTTAAATAAAACTATAGATATTTTAAAAGAAAAAAGAAAAAAGCTAGGAATTGATAAACCTAAACCGAGAATTCTTTTTGATATGGATACAAGAAGATCTTTAGATTCTTCTAAAGGTATATCTGCCTTACATAAACTTTCTTTTTTTGGCCCTATGATTTTTAATAAAAAAATTTCCAAAATAGTGAGTATTATAAAGGATAGATGTGTTTTTTGTTTGAACTGTTTAAGGATATGTCCCTTTTTAGCTATTTTTATTGAGGATAATAGAAGTGTAGAAATAAATTCGGAAAAATGTACAGCTTGCGGAATATGTGTGGGTGAATGTCCTACCAAGGCAATAATTTTGAAAGAAATTTAAAAAATAATTTTGAAATGAATGAAAAAAGAATGAAAATTTTTTTTTGTAAAAATGCATTATCTCTGGATTTAGATTATATAAAAGAGAAATTTCCTCAAGCTGAATTTAAAGAATATTCTTGTGGAGGAGTTATTGAAACTAAAGAAATATTAGAAGCTTTGGAAAAAGATTTTGAAAAGGTGCTTATTTTAGTGTGTAGCAAAGGTAATTGTGAAAATAAAATTGGGAATTTAAAAGCAGAAAAGAAAATTTTGGAAGCCAGAAAATATTTAGAAGAAATTGATATTCCCACTGATATATTAACAATAGAAATGATTAAAGATTTTAAAAAAGATGAATTAGAAAAAATATTAAGGGATTGAGGATAAATGATAATAACTGAAAGAAGGCATCTTAAAAAAATTCTTAAAAATATTGATAAATTTGAGAAAGTTTTGATAGTGGGATGTAGAGGTTGTTCTGCTGTTTGTTCTACTGGAGGTGAAAGAGAAGTAGAATTGTTAGCAATTTCACTTAGACTAGCAAGGAAAAAAGAAAAAAGATCTCTTATTACTAAAGAATATACTTTTTTAAGACAATGTGATCCAGAGTATATTAAAATTTTACCGGAGTTGGCAAGGGATTTTGAAGCTATAATAAGTTTGGCTTGCGGGGTGGGGATAAATTTAATATCAGATCTTTATCCAAATTTGAGAGTTTATCCTGGAGTAGAGACTTTGTTTTATGGAGCAAATGTTGCTTTAGGTATTTGGGAAGAAAAATGTCGGGGTTGTGGAGATTGTATTGTAGATTTAACAGCAGGACTTTGTCCCATTGCAAGATGTCCTAAAGGGCTTCTTAATGGTCCCTGTGGAGGTTCTCAAGAAGGAAAATGTGAAGTAAATTTAAATGTTCCTTGTATATGGCATGAAATTATAGAAAGATTGAAAATGAGAGGAGAATTGGATAAGCTTGATGAGATATTCCCACCTAAAGATTGGCGCTCTGCTTTTGGAGAAGGGGTGAGGAAAAAAATAAGAAAGGATTTAATCCTTTAATAATGACAGAATATGTGAGTTATTTAGAAAAAATTTTAAAAGAAAAGATTTTTGCGGTTACTTGTGAAATTTCACCTCCTAAAAATGCAGATGGAGAAATTATAAAGAAAAAAGCTAGAATACTTAAAGATTATGTGGATGCTGTGAATCTTACTGATTGTCAAGTTGCTACAGTTCGATTTTCAAGCTTTGCGGGTTCTCTTTTAGTTCTTTCAGAGGGATTAGAACCCATTATGCAAATGACTTGTAGAGATAGAAATAGAATAAGTATTCAATCTGAACTTTTAGGAGCTTGGGCTTTAGGTATTAGAAATCTTTTTTGTACCACAGGAGATCATCCCAAATTTGGAGATCATCCTTCTGCAAAGCCAGTTTTTGATCTAGATTCTATTCAGTTTATTCAATTAGCTAAAAATCTTAAAGAAGGAAAATTTCTTAATGGAGAGGAAATAAAGGGAGAAAATCCAAAATTTTTTATTGGAGCTACAGAAAATCCCTTTGCAGATCCCTTTGAGTTTAGAATTAAGAGATTAGCTAAAAAAATTAAAGCGGGTGCACAATTTATCCAGACTCAAATTGTTTATGATATAAAAAGATTTAAAAAATTTATGAAAATTGCAGAAGAAGAAGGACTCACCGAAAAAGCTTTTATTTTAGCAGGAGTTGCACCTCCTAAATCTTATAAAATGGCATATTATATGAAATACAATATTCCTGGTTTTTTAGTCCCAGATGAAATTTTAGAAAGAATGAAATCTGCCAAAGATCCTCAAGAAGAAGGAATAAAAATTGCTGAAGAAATAATTGAACAAATTAAAGAAATTTCAGGAATAAGAGGAATTCATATAATGGCAATTGGTTGGGAAGAAATAATTCCAGAAATTATAAAAAACACCGGTTTGTATCCCAGACCACCAAAATTGGAAGTAGAAAAAAGAATTTTCCCTTATGAAGAGATTAATTTAGAAGAACTTAAAAAAGGGATAACTCTTTTATATGAAGGACTTTCTAAGATAGAAAATTTTCTTAATAAAAAAGATTATAAAATAAAGGAAAAAATAATATCTTCACAAAAAGATGAGGTATTCTTGGAGATTGTAAAAAAAGAACCGGAAAAAATTTATTTTGAGAAAAAAGAAACTGAAGAGATTTTGTCTTTTAAGGGAATTTATAGAGATCTAAAACAAAGAGCTGAGGGAATTCCAGAAGAATTGTATATAGAATCTCCAAAAGGAAAGATTAAGGAAATAAAAATAGGAATAGAGCCCAATTATCTTAAAATAGGAGGATCAGAAATTCTTCCTTTTCACTTTTTTGAAGGAAATTCTGGATATCCAGTGAAAATAGCTATGGAAGTTTTAGATGTAAAACCCGAGGATTTTCCGGAACCGCTTTTAAAATACTTTGGTGATGTTTACCATGATCCAGCAGCTTGGGCCAAAAAGTGTGTAGAAACCTATAAAGCTGAGGCTATAGCTCTATATTTAATAGGAACCGATCCTAATTATTTGGATTTAGATGTTAACCATGCAGTAGAGGTAGTAAAAAAGGTAAAGGAAGCAGTGGAAGTGCCTTTAATAATTTGGGGATGTGATAATGCAGAGAAGGATGCTCAAATTTTAAAAGAAGTTGCAGAAATAGTAAAAGATAGAGGTGTTTTAATTGGACCAGTGGTAGATGAAAATTACAAAACTCTTGGGGCTGTAGCTTTAGGTTATAATATTTCTGTAATTGCTTCCAGTCCAATAGATGTAAATATTGCTAAACAACTCAATATCCTTTTAGAAAATTTAGGAGTCCCTTTAGAAAAAATAATAATGGATCCCTCTGTAGGAGCACTGGGTTATGGATTGGAATACACTTATTCTGTAATGGAAAGAATAAGACTTGCTGCTCTTTATGGAGAAGATCTAAAGCTTCAAGCACCCTTTATTTGTAATGTGGGAAGAGAGGTTTGGAAGATTAAAGAAGTAAATCTGCCTTCAGATGAATATATGGGTGAAAGGGAAATGAGGGGAATAATAATGGAAGCTATAACCACCTTAGTTTTATCTTTAGCTGGTGGAGAGCTTTTTATTATGAGACATCCAAAAGCTGTGGAATTGGTTAAAATTATGTTTAAGGCTTTAGGTGAAGAATAGGAGATAAAATGTCTAAAATTTTATGTGAGTTAGCTATAAAGGGAGCTAAAAAAATATTAGAAAAGACCGTAGAAAGTTACGAAAGAGCAGTAAAAAAATTTGGTAAAAATAAAAATATAGGATTCCCCAATACTGCTTACTATCTTCCTATTATTTATGCAATTTTAGGTTATCCAATAAAAAAATTGGGGGATTGTGAAGAAATTTTAGAAGAAGCAAATAAGCTAATATGTTCTGAAAGGTCAACTGAAGAATTGGAAAAACCTTATTTAAGAAGGGCTTTAGATGCAGGTATGGCAACCCTTTTTGTAGAAGAAATTTTGGAAGCTATTAGATATTTAGAAAATCCAGACTTTTATACCAAAACCGAAGAACCTATAGGAGATAGGCTTTGGCTTGGAGCTGCTGACGATGTAATATTTAGAAAAAGGGGAGTAGAATTTGTAGATGGGACAGCTCCTGGATTTGCTGTTATTTTAGGAACTCCCTTAAGTATAGAAAAGACAATTGAAATTGTTAGAGAGCTACAAGAAAAAAATCTTTATGTATTTATGCATGGTGCTTCAGATGGATTACTTGAAAGAGCTTTATCTACATTAGATATCAATATTCCAACCTTATCTAGACCTAAAGATATTGAAGGAATAACTATGGCTGAACAATTGCATTTTGCTGGAATTCAATTAGGTTGGCCAACTCGTTTAGTTCCTTTCGGACCTTATACAAGTTCAGTAGTGTTTTCTGTAGGTTTCGCTTGTAGAGTTGCTATGTCTTTTGGGGGTATAAAACCGGGAGATTATATAAATAATTTATTGTATAATAAAGATCGGACCTTTGCTTTTGTTATAACCTTTGGTCCTGCTTCTGAAGAATGGGTAGCTAATGGATTTGGAGCTTTAAATTGGGGTTTTCCCATAATCTGTGATTATAAGGTTCCAGAAATTAAAATCCCCGGGATTTGTATCTATGAATCCCTTGTATCAGAAGAATCACACAAAAAAATTGTTGAAAAAGCATTAGAAGTAAGGGGATTAAAAATCACCGCCACAAAACTTGATCTTCCTATACCTTATGCTGCTTCTTTTGAAGGAGAAAGAGTAAGAAAAGAAGAGCTTTATATAGAATGTGGAGGGGGTAAAACCCCTGCTGTAGAATTACTTCTTTCTAAATCTTTAAAAGAAATAAAGGATAAAAAAATAGAAGTAATAGGTCCCGAAATTTATGATTTAGGAAAAATAAATATTGAGGGTCCACCTTACAGAATTCCTTTAGCTATTGTAGTAGAAGTTGCAGGTGCTAATATGCAAAAAGATTTTGAGCCAATTATAGAAAGACAAATTCATTATTTTATCAATTATGCCCAAGGAGTAATGCATGTAGGTCAAAGAAATATTATATGGTTAAGAATAAGCAAAGGAGCAGTAGAAAAAGGATTTTTATTCAAACACATAGGAGAAATTTTATACGCAAAAATAAAGGAAAAATTTGGTGCCTTAGTAGATAAAGTTCAAGTTACTATTTATACCACAGAAGAAAAGGTTAAAGAAATTCAAGAATTAGCTAAAAATGTCTATTCTAAAAGAGATGCTAGGATTGCAGATATGACTGATGAAAGTGTAGATATCTTTTATTCTTGTACTCTTTGTCAAAGTTTTGCCCCTTCTCATGTATGTGTAATAACTCCTGAAAGAGTTGGGATGTGTGGTGCTTATAATTGGCTTGATGCTAAAACCTACTATAAAATAAATCCCACCGGACCTAATCAACCTATAGAAAAAGGAAATTGTGAGGACTCTGTTTATGGTTATTTCTCTGGAGTTAACGAATTTGTTAAAAAAGCTTCAAGAGGGAAAATAGAAAGGGTAGCACTTTATAGCATTATAAAGGACCCAATGACTGCTTGCGGATGTTTTGAATGTATAGCGGCTCTATTACCTATGGTAAACGGAGTGATAATAGTAAATAGAGATTACACAGGAATAACTCCCACTGGGATGAAATTTTCGACTCTAGCTGGAATGGTGGGTGGAGGGATCCAAACTCCTGGGTTTTTAGGTATTTCTAAAAATTACCTTACCTCTAAAAAATTTTTATTAGCTGAAGGAGGCTTAAAAAGAATAGTATGGATGCCCAAAATTTTAAAAGAAGAGTTAAAAGAAAACCTTTCATTAAGAGCTAAAGAATTAGGAGATCCAGATTTAATTGACAAAATAGCTGATGAAACCGTAGCTCTTACTGAAGAGGAAGTAAAAAAATGGATAGAAAAAAATAAACATCCTGTATTAAAACTTCCTCCACTTTTATAAGGAGTTAAGTTGTGATTACTGGAATTCAAATAATGCAAAAGCTTCCTAAGACCAATTGTGGAGAATGTGGGTTCCCCACCTGTCTTGCTTTTGCAATGAAGGTAGCTGCTGGGCAAATAGAGATTGATAAATGCCCTTACCTGGATCCTAAAATAAAAGAAGAAATAGCAGAAGCAACCTCTCCTCCTGTAAAATCTGTTATTCTCGGTAATAAACAATATACCTATAAATTAGGTGGAGAAACAGTCCTTTTTAGACACGAAAAAAAATTTGAAAATCCACCCCTTATAGGTACTTTTGTCCATACAGCTATGGAAAAACAAGAAATTGAGAGGAAAATAAAAGCTTATAAAAATTATAAATGGGAAAGAGTAGATAAAATTCTGTTTCCAGATGTACTAATGATTGAAGATAAAGGAAATGAAGAAAAATTTTTATATCTCCTGGAAAAAATAATAAGTGAACTTCCAGAAATTGCTATAATTCTAAATTCTGAAAATATAAATGCTTTAGAAAAAGCTTTACAAATTGATAATGATTTTAGACCACTTATTTATGGAGTAAATTATCAAAATTATAGAGATTTTTGGGAATTAACTACCAAAAAAGAAGTTCCTTTAGGTATTAAAGCTAATAGTCTCGGGGAGCTTGCTAAAATAAGTGAAAGTCTTTTGAAACTTGGTGCAAAAGAATTGGTTTTAGATTCAGGAGCTTTGAGTGTAAGGGAGCTTTTTGAAGACCTTGTTATTATTAGAAGAGTAGCTATTAAAAAACGCTTTAAACCATTCGGTTTTCCTATAATTACTTTTATGTATAGATATACAGATAGTCTTGCTTTAGAAACGCTTTTAGCAAGTATTTGTATAGCAAAATATGCCGGAATAATTCTTCTTTCGGACCTAAAAGCTGAATATTTATTTCCTTTATTAGTAGAAAGAATGAATATATATACAGATCCACAAAAGCCTTTAGTTGTAGAAGAGGGTATTTATCCTATAAATGGCCCTGATGAAAATTCTCCTGTTATTGTAACTTGTAATTTTGCTCTTACTTATTTTATAGTTTCTGGAGAAGTAGAAGGAAGTAGAGTTCCCACTTGGGTATTGGTTAAGGATACTGACGGACTTTCAGTTCTTACTGCTTGGGCTGCTGGCAAATTTGGAGCTGATAATATTGCTGAATTTGTCAAAAGATGTGGAATAGAAGAAAAGGTTAAACATAGAGAACTTATGATTCCAGGCTATGTAGCAGGAATAAAAGGAGAACTGGAAGAAGAACTTCCTAACTGGAAAATAATAGTAGGACCAAGAGAAGCAAGCGGATTACCTCCGGTTTTAAAAGAGTGGTCAAAAAAATTAAAGCATAATTTAGACTGAGATGGCAAAACCTATAATTTGTATAGGAGAAAGTATAAATATAATGTCTTCAAAAATAGGTCCTGCTATTAAAGAAAAATTTGCAGAACCTATTAAAAAAATGGCAAAAGAGCAAGTAGAAAAAGGAGCAGATTATCTTGATTTAAACATAGGTCCTGCTAAAAAGGACGGAAAAGAAATTGCTGAATGGATAGTAAAAATAGTTGAAGAAGAAGTAGATGTTCCTATTTCCCTTGATACCACTAATCCTGAAGCTATGATAGCTGGACTTAAAGTGTCAAAAAATCCAAAAAAATTTCTTATGAATTCAATCACTCTTCAGCCTGAAAGAATAAATAAACTCGTAGATGTAGCAGCAGAATTTGGTTGTGAAGTGGTAGCTCTTTTATACAGTGCTAAGGGATTACCAAGAGATGCTAATGAAAGAGCAAGCCTGGCTGTAGATCTTATAATGAAACTTAATTTAGCAGGTATCCCTAATGAAAAAATATGGGTTGATCCTGTAATAATACCCATCACCTTGGGAGCAGAACAAATTTTAGAAGCTTTAAAATTTTTATCTATGCTTAAAGATATTGCCCCAGGAACTAAGAGCATAGTAGGACTTTCTAACGTGTCAAGTGGAATTTCCACTAAACTTCGTCCTTATTTAAATAGGGTTCTTCTTATGATGCTTATGAAATACGATTTATACGGAGCTATTCTTAATGTATACGATACTGAGCTTGTAGAAATTGCAAAAGGCAAAAGACCCGAGTGGATAGAATTTGTTCATAAGGTAATGGATGGATTTGAGCCTGATGTTTCCGGATTATCTTCCAAAGAATTAGAAATTTATAAGACTATTAATGTGCTTTTAGGAAAAACTATCTTTTCTGAATTTTGGTTAGAACTTTAAATTTTATGGAACTTGAAGATATTCAAAGCACTTTACCAGAAGAGAAAATCCCCTTAGATAAGGTAGGTATTAAAGGGTTTAAATATCCTGTTATAGTTCTTGATAGAGAAAAAAAATTTCAACACACTGTCGCAGAAATAAATCTTTATGTAGATCTTCCTGCTAAATTTAAAGGGACCCATATGAGTAGATTTATTGAAGTAATTAATGAATTTAAAGGAGAAATTCACATAAAAAGTGTAATAAAATTATTAAAAATATTAAAAAAGAAACTTTCAGCTCGTTCTGCACATATAGAAATGTATTTTCCCTATTTTTTAGAAAAAAAAGCTCCCATAAGTAAAATTCCCTCTTTAATGGAGTATCAAGCATTTATTATTGCCTCTTATTTTAAAAGAAAAAAAGAACTTATAGTAGGTGTTAAGGTTCCTGTTATGACTCTTTGCCCTTGTTCTAAAAGTATAAGTGAATATTCTGCCCATAATCAAAGAGGTATAGTAACTATTAAAGTTAAATTTAAAAAATTTATTTGGTTAGAAGAACTTATTGAAATTGCTGAAACCTCAGCTTCAAGCTCGGTATATTCATTATTAAAAAGATCTGATGAAAAATTTATAACAGAGTTTGCTTATAATAATCCTAAATTTGTAGAAGATGTAGTACGAGAAGCAGCTAAAAAATTATTAATTCATCCTGAGGTTACTTGGTTTTCAGTTGAAGCAGAAAATTTTGAATCTATACATGCCCACAATGCCTATGCTTATATAGAAAAATCAAAATATTAAAATTGCATATATACACCTACATACCAGGTAAGATTAGAATCATCCCAGTTGTTACTTTTTATATAAGCTTTCAATGCATCACGAGCTTTTACATAATCAAAACCTATTCCTACTCTATTAGTTACATCTATTCTATTTTTCTTTCTTATTGGATAATAACTAAGGCAGGCTCCATATCTTTCATATACTAAATCTTTTTTATCTCCAGAAGTTCCATCTACATTTACATACTCATATCTAAAACCTATCCCAGGAAAACCCAATCCGAGAATTTTTTCATCATAAATTAAATGAGCTTCTCCATACCATGTCCAAACATCACCTTTTTTATAATTTCCAGTTAAAGTTTGATAAAAATGAGAGTCTTTAAAATACATATATCCAAGTTCAGCTCCTATAATATATTTTTCATAAAATTTTTTTTCAAAGGAAAAATCAGCAGCATAAGCTTTTCTAGTAAGAGAGGAAGCTCCATATTTAGTAGCATTAGCATTTTCTAAATGTGTCTCATGATGATAACCTATTCCAAATGTCATGGTATCAAAAGCTCCACCATAAGTTTGATAAACTCTTGAAGATGGGTCAAATACATTAGGTTCTTGTTTAAATCCCCAAAAGGTGGGTGTAAATTCAAGCCTTATATCATATTCAAAATTCTTTTTATCTCTTTGAGGTCCTATAGTTTGGGCATCTTTAAATCCATTTTCCCAAACCCTTGTTGCATTAAATCTATCTTCACTAAAAATTCCAACAAAATATTTTAATAATCCATCTTTTATAGAACCTTTTATCATCATTCCCATATCTGTTCTTTTATAAGGCTGTCTTCCTCTATATCCACCTAAATAAGGATCAACAGCTTTTAAAGCTTCTCTAAATTGAGAAGCTAAAAAATAATCTCCATCACTTGACATAACCGGGCTGTTATGACGACCTACAAAAACATGTCTACTAAAAGGAACCCTTATTTTACCTCCACCTATTATAAATTCAGGACGAAAATTAAAATAAATAGCTGCTTCCCAAAGCATAGTTTGATAACCTTCATTATCATTACTATCAAAATTACCATAAAAACTTATTAATTTACTAATTTGTCCCTTAGCTCCTAATCTATACTTATATACATGAACATGATTTTGTCTGTAATCTCTATAAGGAGAAGTTTCATGAAAAGGAGTAAAAGGATATCCACCTTTATCTGCATTTATATAAAACACTCTTATTTGAGCTTGAAGATCCGCAAAAGTATCTTCATCTACTTTAATTTGGGCAGCTTTTGATAAAAAAGGAAACCCTAGGGCAATTATTCCCATTCCAATTAAGCTCAATATTTTTCTTTTCATTTCCCCCTCCAATTTTTTAAAAAAATTACAAAAACCTATATTAGTAAAAAGATACCTTTTAGTCAAAGTTTTTTAAAAAGGATATAATAAAATTATTTATTATTATTTAAAATTTTAAAATAAAATCTTTTAATTTTTTAATTTTTGAAAATATTTTTTTTAAAATTTTTCATTTTTTAAAAATATTTTACTTAAATAATTTTAATGAGTCTAAATTTACTTTTATATTTTTTATGTTATTTTTTAATTAAATTTTGCTAAAGGGATAAAAAGATGTGTGAGGAATGCGGATGTGGGATTACTAAAGAAAGTAATAAAAAAATAATTGAAGTTTTTGAGGATATTTTGAAATATAATCAATTTCAAGCAAGGCATAATAGAGAACATTTAGAAGAACATAAAATTTATGCTATAAATTTAATGAGTGCTCCTGGTTCTGGAAAAACTACACTTTTAGAAAAAACATTAGATATTTTAAATCATAAATATCGTATTGCAGTAATAGAAGGAGATTTAGAAACAGAAAAAGATGCAGAAAGGATTAGAAAAAAAGGTGTTCCTGTATATCAGATAACTACAGGAACTGCTTGTCATTTAGATGCTTCTCTTATTCATAAAGCAATGCATCATCTTCCTTTAAATGAAATTGACATTCTCTTTATTGAAAATATAGGAAATCTTGTTTGTCCTGCAAATTATGAGCTTGGAACCCATTTGAATATTACCTTACTTTCTGTCCCTGAAGGAGAAGACAAGCCAGAAAAATATCCTCTTATATTCAAGGTTTCTGATGTGGTGATAATCACTAAAATTGATCTTCTTCCCTATTTTGATTTTGAGTTAGAAAAAGTAAAAGAAAGTATTAAAAGAGTAAATCCTAAAACAAAAATTATAACTCTTTCTGTTAAAACCGGAGAGGGTTTTGAAGAATGGATTAACTTTTTAGAAGAAAAATTTAAGGAATACCGGGATAAAGTATGAAAATAGAAAAACTTCTTTTAGCTCATGGTGGCGGAGGAGAAGAAACATTTAATCTCATTAAAAAGTATATTTTAAAATATTTTTCAAATCCTATACTAGATTCTCTTGAAGATTCGGCTATTTTAAAAGATGGATATTCTAATTTAGCTTTTACTATAGACGGTTTTACAGTAAAACCTATTTTTTTTAAAGGAGGTAATATAGGGAAACTTGCAGTAACAGGAACTATAAATGATCTAGTAGTAGTAGGAGCAAAACCTCTTTATCTAAGTGTAAGTTTTATAATTGAAGAAGGTTTTTTGATGGAAGATTTTGAAAAAATTCTTGAAAGTATGAAAAAAGAAGCTGAAAAAAATAAATTGCTTATAGTAGCAGGAGATACCAAAATCGTGCCTAAAAAAGAAGTTGATGGAATTTTTGTTATAACCTCAGGAATAGGTAAGATTATATATCAAGGACTTTCCTGTCAGAATTTAAAACCAGGAGATGTAATTATAGTTTCTGGATCAATAGGTGATCATGGAGCATCTATTTTATCTCAAAGAGAGGGAATAAAGCTTGATGTGGAATTAGAAAGTGATTGTGAAGCCCTTTATTTTCTAGCAGAACCCCTTTTTAACTCTGGTATGGAGATTCATGCTATGAGAGATCCTACAAGAGGTGGACTTGCTGCAACTCTTTATGAATGGGCTTATGGTTCTAAGGTAGATATAATAATAGATGAATCTAAAATTCCTGTAAAACCTCAAGTAAAAGCTTTTTGTGAAACACTTGGTTTTGAGCCTTATCATCTACCCTGTGAAGGAAGATTGGTAATAGCCTTACCTGAAAAGTTTAGTTATAAAGCTTTAGAAATTTTAAAATCTCATCCCTCTGGTAAAGAAGCTCAAATAATAGGAAAAGTCTTATATAATAAAGAAGATCCTAAGGTCATTTTAAAAACTCTATATGGAACTGAGAGAATCCTTGAAAATACCTCAGGAGAACTTTTTCCAAGAATTTGTTAAAAATAAAAATGCATGAATTCTTTGTAGTCCAAAATATTATACGCACTGTAGAAGAAATAATTGAAAACTATCCTAATAAAAAAATAACTAAAGCTGTTTTTTTAATAGGGAAATTTTCAGGAATTGAAGTAGAACTTTTAAAAAATGCACTTGATTTTTTTAAAAAAGAAACCCCTTTAGAAGAAGCTGAAATAGTTTTTGAAATTGAGGATTTAAAGATAAAGTGTTTAAATTGTGGAGCTGAAACTATAAAGGATAAATGGAATTTAATATGTTCAAGTTGTGGTTCAGCAAATACTGAGGTAATTGCTGGAGAAGAGCTTATTCTTAAAACTTTGGAACTGGTTTAATTCCCCATTCCTCAAGTTGTAAAAGAACTTCTTTTAAAAGATTTTCATAATTTTTTTTAACTGCTTTTGATAATTCTAAACCTATTTCTAAGGATTCAGGCTCTATCCCTATAATCACTATGCTTTCAGGGTATTTGCCTCTTAATTTAGCAAGATTTAAGATATCTGCAAAGCTTATTTCATGAAGAGATATTTTTTCAAATATTTGAAAAGGTATTTCTTCATCTTTTAATTTATAAATGGTTCCAGGAGGTTTTTCTCCAAATATAGCATCTATTACTAAAAGTTTTTGTGCAGACTCAATATAAGGCAAAAGAGAAAAACTTCCTACTCCTCCATCAACTATTTCAACTTCTTTAGGAAATTCATAATTATTAACTAAATCTTGAATTACTTTTATTCCTACTCCCTCATCAGAAAGAAGTAAATTTCCTATTCCCAGTACTATAATTTTATTCCCCATTT
>CAYPPW010000005.1:0-50889 GCA_964412755.1 uncultured Thermodesulfatator sp. | reverse complement strand
AAAATACCTATTTTGTCATTTTTAAGATATTCATTTATATTTTTATTAATATTTTTATCCATATTTTTGATCAAAAACAATCCCAGGGTTTCATTTTCTATCCTATCTAAAATCTTAGTTTTTTTATATTTTAAAACCTCAATTTTGAAATTATTTTTTGAGCTTAACAAAAGTACACTATCAGAATTTTCTAAAAATTTTCTTTTTATTTGAGAAAGTTTTTGAATATTTAAAGTGGGAAGATAATTTTTAAGAGATTCCAAAGTTTTTTGAGAAATAAAAGAAAAATCTAAAATTTTAGTAAGCTCTATTTTATTTTTTATTTTATTTAAATTATCTTTATTTAAAAGAATTTCTATACTATAAAATTTTATTTTATTTTTCCATAAATTTATAAGAATTTTAAAACCATTACCCCATTCTAAAGGATAAAAGTAATAATTAGAATCAATTTTTATAAGGCTGTTTTTTAAAAAAAACTTTAAGTATCTTTTACTCAAAATTTTAGAAGGAAAATAAAATACATACCCCAAAATTTCTCTTTCTTCTAATACCGGATTTAAAAGTTTGGAAGAAAAGAATCCATTTTCTATATTTTCAAATACAAACCTTTCTGCTAAAACAAGATTAGTTAAACTTTCAGAGTTTTTATATTTTCTTATAAGTTCTTCGGTTGAGTATTTGAACATTTCATCTAAAGAAAATTTTCCTAAAAATTTAAAATTTTTTAAATAAGGAAGAAACCAAGTAAAATTGGAGGGTAACTTAAAAACCATTTTTAAATTTTAAAAAAGCTTTTATTATTTCAGAATAGTCTTCATCAAAAAGACATCTCACATCTATCAGAATCCTATCTTCTTCGATTCTGGTTATTATTGGAGGATCATTTTCTCTAAGAAACTTTTGAATAGATTGAGGAGACAAAGATGAATATATAGCTATAGCATAAGAAGGTAAATCTAAGGTAGGCAAAGCTCCTCCTCCTGTTTTATTTACAGTTTCTATTATTTCAAATTTAAACTTATCAAGTTTTAATTCTTCAAGTTTTTTTCTCAGGTAATTTGCCTTTTTTCTTAATTTTTCTTTAGAAGTTAAAATCATTTTTAATACCGGAATGTATTCTATAGCTAACTTTTCATCTCTATAAATTCTTAATGTAGCTTCTAAACCTGCTAAAGTAAGTTTATCAATTCTTAAAGCTCTATTTAAGGGATTTTTTTTAATTTTCTCTATATACTCTTTTTTCCCTAAAATAATTCCTGCTTGTGGACCACCTAATAATTTATCTCCTGAAAAAGTAACAATATCCACTCCTGCTCTTAAAACCTCTTGGACAGTAGGCTCTTTTTTCAAATGATACTTAGAAAAGTCAACAAAACACCCACTTCCGAGATCTTCCATTACAGGAAGATTTTTTCTTTTCCCTAATTCTACCAATTGTTCTATTTTAACTTCTTCGGTAAATCCTATAATTTCAAAATTACTTCTATGAACCTTTAAGATAAGTGCTGTATTTTCATTAATTGCATTTTCATAATCAAAAAGATGTGTTTTATTAGTTGTTCCGACTTCCTTTAAAATACATCCTGCCCATTTCATTACTTCAGGGATTCTAAAAGAACCACCTATTTCAACAAGCTCTCCTCGGGAAACTATTACCTCTTTTTGAAAAGCTAAAGTATTTAAAGATATTAAAACTGCTGCAGCATTATTATTAACTATTAAAACACTTTCAGCTCCTGTTATTTCCTTTAAAATGCTCTCCACATGAACATATCTACTTCCTCTTTTCCCTTCTTTTAAATCAAATTCAAGATTAGAGTAATATTTAGCTATTTTTATAATTTCTTCTATAGCTCTTTTAGAAAGAGGAGCTCTTCCTAAATTAGTATGAATTATAACTCCGGTAGCATTAATAACTCTTTTTAAGGATGGAGTTTCATATTCTTTAAAAACTTCTTTCATCAAATTTTCTAAATATGAATTTTCAAGCTCTTTTAATTCTCCTTTTTGCCATTTTTCTCTTATAATTTGCGCAACCTTTCTTGAGGGTTCAGTAAAATAAGAAATAGGAAAAGCTGGAAAAAGTTGAGAAAATCTTTCTTTTAGTTCATGAACCTTAGGAATTCTCATTTAAGAATAAAGTCTTTTTATAAATCTATCAATTCTTCGTAAGGCCTCAAGTAAGATCTCTTCTTCTGGCAAGAAAATAATTCTAAAATGTTTACTACCGGGTTTTTGCCCAAAGCCTGTTCCATGTACTACCACAACTCCCTCTTCTAAAATTAATCTCTTAACAAATTCTAAGTCACTAATATTAGGAATTTCTAATTTAGGAAAGGCATAAAAAGCTCCTAGAGGTTTTGTGCAGGAAATAAAAGGAATTTTATTTAAACCTTCAATTAATAAATCTCTCCTTTTTTTAAGTTTTTCTAATACTTCTTTAAGATAAGAATTTTCATTTTTTAAGGCAACAGGTATAGCAAACTGAAGAGGATGAGGGGCACAGAGACGGGTCCTTGCAAATTTATGAATAGCTTCTATATAATCTTTCAAGGTATCCTCTGGACCTGAAATAATTCCCCAACCTATTCTAAACCCAGGAGCAAAATAATTTTTGGAGAGCCCATTAAAAGTAATTACTGGAACTTCCTCACTTAAAGCTGCAATAGAAATATGCTCTATATTATCCTCTAAAACATATTGGTCATAAATTTCATCCGAAAAGACAACTAAATTATACTTTTTGGCTATTTCTACTATTTCAATCAAAACTTCTTTGGAATATATTGCTCCAGTAGGATTATTAGGATTAATAATTACAATAGCTCTTGTTTTTTTATCTATCAATCTCTCTATACTATCTATATTTATATCCCAATTCTTATTTTCATCCATAAAATAAAAACGGGGTTCTATTCTAAATTTAGAAACAATAGCTTGATAAAGAGGATAACATGGACAGGGAAGAAGAATATTTTCCTCAGAATTTATTAAGGCTGAAATAGCAAATTCTATAGCTTCAGTGGCACCTTGGGTAATGTAAATATCAATAGGTTTTATACCTTTTTTAATCGCATAATTTTTAATTGCTTCTATAGCCTCAGGAATACCGCAAGATTCAGAATAGGAAGTATAATTTTCTTTTATAGCCTTACATACTATTTCAATTATAGAAGAAGGGGTTTTAAAACCATACCTAATAGGATCACCTATATTTAAATAAATTAAATCTTTTCCAGCTTTTTTAGCTTCAAGGGATGCCTCCACTAAATCCCTTATAGCATATTCTACTTGAAAAGTTCTGAAAGCTGGCCTAATTTTATAATTCTGCATTGTTTAACTTTAAATAATAAACTTAAAAAAATAATAATTCTCCTAAAAATTTATTTGTCAATCCTTTATAAAAAGAATTTTTTAATTTTCTTAACCTTTATCTTGTTTTTTTATAAGTCCCTATTAATATTTTTAAAAATATTTGAAAAAGGAGGCTCCGATGTTAAGATACCAACCTTCAAGGATTATATATACTCTTCAAGATACTCCTACCCCTAATCTTCTAAAAGATTTCTTTCCTTATACAGAACCTCCTCGAATTTTTTTTGACGGAAAATACATTCCTCCTAAACCTGCCAAAAATTTTTACCTTACCGATACTACTTTTAGAGATGGACAACAAGCAAGAGCCCCTTATTCTCCAGAGCAAATTGAAGTTATTTATAAATTTTTACATAAATTAAGTGGACCTAAAGGAATTATTAGAAAAACAGAATTTTTTTTATATACAAATAAAGACCGAGAAGCATTAGAAAGATGTCTTTCTTTAGGTTATAAATATCCTGAAATTACTGGTTGGATAAGAGCTAAAAAAGAAGATCTTAAATTAGTAAAAGAAGCTGGACTCAAAGAAACTGGCATTTTAACTTCTTGTTCAGATTATCATATTTTCTTGAAATTAAAAAAAACAAGAAAAGAAGTTATGGAAGAATATCTCAGTATAGTTAAAGAAGCTCTTTCTTTAGGAATTAGACCTAGATGTCATTTTGAAGACATTACAAGAGCAGATATATATGGATTTGTAATTCCCTTTGCTATAGAACTTATGAAATTAAGAGAAGAAAGCAAAATAGATATAAAAATAAGACTTTGTGATACTTTGGGAATAGGGGTACCTTTTTCAGAAGCTTGTTTACCAATAAGTGTACCTAAATTAATAAGAACATTTATTGAAGAAGCAGGTGTGCCAGAAGAACTTTTGGAATGGCATGGACATAATGATTTTTATAGAGCAGTTATAAATGCAACTACTGCTTGGTTATACGGATGTACCTATGTAAATGCCTCTCTTTTAGGAATAGGAGAAAGAACAGGAAATACTCCTTTAGAAGCTATGATTTTTGAATATATGTGTTTAAAAGGAACTGCAGATGGAATGGATACTACAGTGATTACTGATATTGTTAATTATTATAAAAATGTTCTTCACGAAAAAATACCTATTAGACAACCTTTTGTTGGAGAGGAATTTAATGCTACTAAAGCCGGAATTCATATTGATGGAATTATAAAAAATGAAGAAATATACAATTCTTTTGACACCTTAAAATTACTTAAAAAACCTATACAAATTATCATTACTGATAAGAGTGGAACCTCAGGAATTGCATATTGGATTAACACTCATTTTGGACTTGAGCAAGATAAAAGGATTGATAAAAGACATCCCGGAGTAGCAAAAATTTATAAAAAAATTTTAGAGGAATATGAAAAGGGAAGAATTACTCCTATCTCCAATGAAGAGATGTTAATCTATGTAAAAAAATATATTCCTGAACTTTTTGTTTCAGAATTAGATCATTTAAGAAATTATGTAAGTGAACTTATGACTAAATATATTGAAGACCTTGCTCAAGAACCTGCAATAGTTTCTTTAGAAGTCTCACAAATGAAAGAAGTATTTAGAAAATTTTTAGAAGACCATCCCTATGTACAGTTCATTTATGCTGTTAATACAGAAGGATACCCTATTATAGGATTAACAAATGATTATGAGTATATTAAAAAATTCAATGAATTACTTAAGACCGAAACATTCGAAAATAGAGATTGGTTTATTAAACCTATGAAAACAGGCAAAACCTATATCTCTGAATTTTATACCTCTAGAATTACCTCCAAGCTTTGCATAACCATTTCAACTCCTATAAGAAATCAATATGAAGAAATCATAGGAATTATAGGAATGGATATAAGATTTGAGGATGTGGTAAAAATGGAAGAGGGCTCCTATGAAGCATAAAGGATTATTTTTTTTGCTCTTTTTTATTTTTTTCCATACTTTAGTTTTTTCTCAAGAAATTCCTACTATTACCGTAGAACCAACTTCTTTTACTAAAATTGTAATAAGAGTTCCTGACTTTGAAGGCCCTAAAGAAATTTCATTTCAACTTTCTTCTCTCTTAAGAAAACTTTTAAATTACCATCTTTTTATTTTAGCTTTAAAAGAACCACCTCTAACTGGTTATGCTTCTAAAGAATATTATTTTAAGGCCCACTTAGAAAAGAAAAATGACCAAATTTTTATTAAAGCTGAACTTTGGGATAATTTAGAAAATAAAATTTTGAAAATTTATAAAGTAGAAGGAAATTCTAATTATCCCCAATCTTTAATTTATGCCCTTTGTGACAAATTAGTAGAAACTATATCAAGCTATAAAGGTATATCCTTTTCTAAAATAGCATTTGTAAAAAGAACTTCTCAGGGAGATAAACTTTATATTACCGATTTTTCTAAAGAAAATCCTAAACTTATAAATTCAGCACCTCTTATCCTTTTTCCAAAATTCTCTAAAAGTGGAGATAAAATCGCTTATATTGTTTATCAAAAAAATAAATATATTTTAGAAATTTATAATATAAAAAAAGATGAAAAAAGGGAATTTTTTATAGATGGTCTTGCTTCTGCTCCTGTATGGTTACCTAATGAAAGAGAATTAATCCTAACTATAGAAGAAAAAGGTAATATATCTCTTTATAAACTGAATTTAGAAACAGGAACATTTAATTTATTACTTAAGCAAGAAGGTATACTTCAAGCAGGTAGTGTTTCTCCTGATGAAAACTTATTAGCTTATGTAAATACAGATAGAACTGGAAAACCTCAGATTTATTTCTTAGATTTAAAAACTCTTAAAACTTATAAAATTCCTCAAAAATTTTGTTATAATACTTCTCCAAGATTTTCATCTGATGGAAAAAAACTTCTTTTTCTTTCTAAAAGCGGAAATATCTCTTCTATAATCCTTTACAATATTAATACTAAAGAGCAGAGAGAAATTAAGTTTATGGGTAAATTAAAAGATCCTGCTTTTTCTCCAACAGGAGATTATATTTTAATTTATGGAGAAACAAGAGAAGGAAAGGGACTTCATCTTATTCATTTAGATTCTCAGTTGAGTTTTCTTTATCTAGCTGGTGATAATTTTATTTTCCCTGATTGGGCTCCTTTATAGATATTTAGCTAAAGTTAAATCACTAACCATCACACTGGCTTTAAGAGCTGCATCATAGGCAATGGTTAAACTTTGAAGTTTTGTTACCAATTCTGCTAAATCTGAACTTTCTATATTTCCAAGATTTGTTTCTAAAATTTCTTTAAAACTACTATAAAGATTTTGTTTAGTTTCAAGGTGAGATATTTGAGAACCTATTTTACCTCTTTCAGCAGAGATAAAATTCCATATTTTATCCAATTTATCTATAAATTCTTGAATATTATATTGTTCTCTTTCAAAATCTACAACATTGTTAGCCTTTAAAGTTCTTTTCAAAGAAATAAGCGTTTCAAATAATCCTGAGTCCATAAAAATATCTTGTCCATTTTTCCCAAGTTTTAAAATAAGACCTCCCCCATATCCTATTTCCAAATCCTTTACTGAACCTTTATATATTACTTTTTCTATAACCTGACCATCAGATAAACTTTCTTTAACCAATTCAAAAGGTTTTTCTCCTGATAAATATCCACTTGTTTTTTGACCTGCAAAAATGTATTTTTCACCTACCTGAGAATTAGCAAGAGATAAAATAGCTAAAATAATTCCATCTATTTCATTAGCCATAGCCTGTCTTGATTGAACATTTTGAATATCATTAGCTGCTTGAATAGCAATAACTTTGGCTCTTGCTATTAAATCTTGAACATTTCCTAAAGTTGCTTCTTGAGATTTCAAAATACTTAATCCATCTTCTATAGCTCTTTGATATCTTTCTATATTAGAAATTCCTTGTTTATAATTAAGACTCACCACCACTGAAGACGGATCGTCTGAAGGACATATAAATTTTTTCCCAGAAGAAATTTTAAGTTGAATGAGATTTATCTGTGAAGAAAGACGATTCAAATCTGCTAAGAGACTTCTAAATCTGGTATTAAATCCAATTCTCATTTTTTTATTCCTTATTTTTTAGCATTAATAAGAGCTTCAAACATATCTTCTACTGTAGTCAAAATTTTAGCGCAAGCTATAAAAGCTTGTTGATACTTAATAAGATTCGCCATCTCTTCATCTAAGGAAACACCTGATATACTTTCTTTTATAGACTTAAGTTGTGAAATCAAACTTTCTAAAAAACTTTTATTATCTTTTACAGATTTAGTAGCAGACCCAACTTCTCCTACTATACTTGAATAATAATCTTGAAGAGTAGAATAATTAAGAGCTTTCCGAGTTATAGTGGCTGAATCCGCAATAGCCTGAGCAATTCTGTTATCACCTCTTTCAAGTACATATCCTTTAAGCGCATTTATAAATCCATAATTGTATTTTGTTTGAATGTAAGTATTCCCATTATATAATTCATCTTGGATAATGAAAGTTTTTGTATTATAAAGTCCTGTAACTTCAATAATGAGTTTACCTTCTCTGTCAAGTCTTGTTGAAATTCCATAGATAACATTTTCTGTAGCATTTATTTGTTGTAAAAGATTAAAAATATTTCCTCCTTGGGAGATTATTGTATTCAGATTTATTCTTAAGGGGGCATTATTAAGAAGACTTCCTTTCTCATCAAATAAATAAAAAGAAAGATAATTTTCCTGGCTCAAATCAAATTTAAATCTTTCAAAACCTGTTATAATTCTTGTCTCAACATTTCCATCCCACTTAAAAGCAGGAATATACATTTCTTGACTATTTAATAAATCAACAAAGCTATTACCTGTACCACTTTCTCCTATTTCAAAACCATACACTGTAGTTTGATTAGGCTCACATCTTATAACCATATGATTATCCACATCTATATAAGTTCTTATAAAGGGAAGACTATTTAATTTATCAATAATTTCTTGAAGATTAGGAGAGATTTCAAAATTTATTACATAAGCTTTTAAATTCTCATTCCAAAATATTCCTTGATCTGAAAGATCTACAGGAGCAGACAAAATAACATTTCCCTTGTCATCATAAAGCCTAATATAAAGATTGGTAATATCAAAAGGCTGAGACAAATCTAAAGAATCTTTGCTTTTAAATATCTCAAACAAAGAAACTTCACTTCTAAAAGAAGTAAGATCCATTTTACCAGTTGATATTAATTGAGGTTTATTTTCTAAAATTGGATTCACCTTAAAATTTGCTGGATCAAAACCTATAAAAAAAATGTTTATTCCTGTTGCTAAAAGTATACCTGAAGTGTCATTTGAAAATCCAAAAGAATAGCCCTCTTTAGCCTGAAAAACAAGTTTTCCATTTCTTGAAATTGCTCTAATAGTCCAATTAGAAGAATCTATGTAGAATCCTGTCTCTTCTAAAGTATGGTTTATTCTCTCTATTAAATCTTGTAAAGTGGCATTAACACTTAACCCTTCTAAAGATATTCTAACAGGAGTTATTTTATTATTAACATCTTTAATCCATATATAAAAAAACCCTGTAAGCCCACTCCCATCGTCTGTTTTAGCAAGATCCAGAAAATAAGGCAATTCTTTAATATATTGACTAACTTGATTTGTACCTTCCAGTTCTTTCTCATAAAAATCTAATCCTATCCCTTGTGTATGAAGCTCATTAATAGCTTTTATCAATTCTTCTCCGAACATTTTTAATCTTCCTGCAAGATTAAGTTCTGTTACTCTTCTTTGATAATCTGGACTATCAAAAGATCCAAAATTTATAGGTGAAGCAGTAAAGGAAAAACTCAATTCTCCTGGACCTCTATATTCATCTTCAATAAAAAGTCTACCATCTTTGAGATAAGCTTTTACTTTATAGTTAAAAGTAGCTTCTATAGCATTAAGTAAATCTTTTACTGTTTCATTTCCTGTAAGAATGGAAAAACTCCCAGAGACTTCTCTCCCAAAATGATCTTTTCCTTCAAAATAAAAAGTATCTCCTACAGAAAGGTTAAAGGCATTTATTAAACTATCACTTTCACTTATAATCTTTCCAAAAATATTATATACTACTTTATTTCCAGAAACATATTCATAGTTAAATTCATCAGAAAGTTGTTCAAGAAGCCTTAACCAACCTCCCAATTCTCCTGAATTTACTTCTTTGCTGGTTAAAATTATTTTTTCTCCTTTAGTACTCACCCAATACACATCTGTTCCTGAAATTTCAAGTTTCCAAGTTCTCCCAAGCTCAACTAAATTAAAACCCTTACCTAAAACTACATTATAAGCTCCTTCTTTTGTCTCGAAATATTGAATATTAACTAATTGAGAAAGTTCTCCTATAAGTTTATCTCTCAAATCCCTCAGATCATTAGCCTGTTTACCACCGGTTTCCATAGCAGATATCTGAAGATTTAAATCTGCGATTTCAGAACTCAGAGCATTTATCCTCTCAATTATGGTTTTTAACTTAAGTCCTATTTGATTCTCAAGGTCTCTTAATCCTTCAAATTTTGCTTTTAAAGTTTCTGCAATAAGTTTACCTGTTTCTATAATTTGAGTTCTTGCTGAAAGATTTTCAGGGTAATTGGCTAGATTTTGCCAAGCCATCCAAAAAGTTTGCATTATCTTTATAAATCCACTCTCATCTGCTACTTCATTGAAAAAACTTTCCAATATAGTAAGCCCTGTATCTTCAGCAGAAAAAAGACCATAGTGTGTCCTTTTTAAATTAATATTTTTCTCTAAAAAAGCATCAAAATAACGTTGAATCATTTCAATTTTTACACCACTTCCTATAGGACCTGCAGGAGAAGGACTTGGGGGATAAGTTATTTCTATAGGTTTTTGACGAGAATAAGCTTCGTTACTTACATTAGCTACATTATGGCTTATCACTTGAGTTGCGGTTTGAAAGGTCAGAAGAGCATTTTTAGCTATATTTAGTGCAGCTGTTAATCCCGCCATTTTGCCTCTTTTAAACAGATTTGGATATAACTTGAGGTGTTATTTTTAGTTTATTTCCTCCGTAGACTTCCTTTTCATAAAGAACCCGGGTTAAAAATGTATAAGCTTCTTCAACAAAATTAAGTCCAGCTTCTATGATCTTTTTATTTCTTTCGTTATTTTCTAATATTTCTTTCAAAATTTCCTCTTCCTCAGGAGTAAAATCTTTATCTTTAAGATAATTAACAAGCCTTGCTTTATAGGAAGCCCACTTCAAAATTTCTTCTACTACACCATTTATAAGGGCAGCTTTTTCTTTTTCTAAAATTTCTCTTAATTCTAAAAGTTCTCTTTTTACCATAAATCCCTCTCCTCCCTTTTATTTTTTATCGGCAGAATTAATTCTATTTTTAAAATAAGTACTTTTAATAAGTGCTTGATATAGATAATTACCTAAACTACCTGGACGTCCTGATACTAATTGAGCTATTTCTTGATAAAGATAATCTTGAAATATTCTTTTTTCCAAGCTTTCAGAAAAAAAATTGCTTTTTATTATGGTGTTATCTAATCCCTTTAAAATTTCATACCATATTAGGGATTCAAATTGATTACAGGCTTTTTTTAATGCTTCTTTGGTATCTTTTTTACTTAAATAAATTAGTTCATTTAAATTTTGATAATATATTCCGTAATTTTTCATTTTTAAACACCTAAATTATTATTAGATCTGCATGAAGTGCGCCTGCAGCTTTTATAGCCTGTAGAATAGAAATTAATTCTGTAGCGGTAGCTCCTACTGCATTTAATGCTCTTACCAACTCCCCTAAAGTAGCCCCCTCCTCTAAAATTACTACTTTAGCCTTTTTCTCTTTAGCTTCTATCTCTGTCCTTGGAACTACTACAGTCTCACCTAGAGAAAAAGGATAGGGCTGATAAACCTCTGGATATTCTCTAACTTCAATACTAATATTTCCATGAGCTACAGCTACCTTAGAAATTCTAACATTTTCTCCTATTACTACAGTTCCTGTTCTTTCATCAATAACTACTTTTGCAGGTATATCTGGTGAAATTTCTAAATTTCCAATCTCTGATAAAAGTTTTATTACCTTATCTTTATAGGAGGAAGGTATTTTAAGTTCTATGTTTCGGTTATCCTTGGGGTGAGCATAATTTCCTTTCAGATAAATATTAATAGCTTCAGCTATTCTATAGGCTGTTGAAAAGTCTGGTTCTTTTAAAGATAAAATTATTCTTGGTATAAATTCTAAATTTTCTCTTTTAAGCATTTCTTCAATTTTTTCGGGTTTTTCATCTATATGAGGTAGAACATTAAAACTAAAGCCTTCTTCTACAGTTCTTTCTACAATAGCTCCATTAGGAATTTTTCCTGCTGTGGGATGGGCAGTTTGGATGCGTGCACCTGCTCCTTCCACTGCAAAACCTCCTACAGATACAGGCCCTTGAGCTAAGGCATAAACTTTACCATCAGGACCCAAAAGCGGTGTCAAAAGCAGTGTACCTCCTTGCAAACTTTTAGCATCTCCTAATGATGAAACCTCAACATCTATTCTTTGCCCAGGCATAGCAAAAGCAGGAAGATAAGCCGTTACAAGAACTGCTGCCACATTTTTAAGAATAATTTGTTCTTTTGGTACTTTAATTCCGAATCTTTCAAGCATATTAACCACAGATTGCACAGTAAACTTACTTAATACTCCATCACCTGTCCCTTTAAGACCAACTACCAAACCATAACCTATTAAATAATTTCCTCTTACTCCTTCTATATCTACTATATCTTTAAGCCTGACAGAAAAACCAGAAGAAAAAATAAGTAAACTTATAAATAAACCCATTACACATATTTTTACTTTTTTCATTTTTATCCCCTCCTAAAATGGCCAGAAAAGGTGTAAAAGTCTGGTAAGTATTCCTGGTCCACTTGCAGTTTCACTTGTAGGTCCTTTACCGCTATATTCTATATATGCATCTGAAATTTGAGTTGAAAAGATAGAATTATCATAACCTATATCCTCAGGTCTTATTATTCCGGTTAGAGTTATATATTCTAAATCTTTATTCCTTTTTATAGCCCTTGTTCCCTGAATTACTAAATTTCCATTAGGTAAAACTTTTATTACTCTTGCAGTCATTGTAGCAATAATCTTACTTTCTCTGGAGATCTGACCTTGACCAGAAGTAGAACTCTTCATACCACCTTTAAAAAGTTGAGAGGGTGTAGCATCTTTAAAAATATCTTCAATTCTCTCCTCAAATCCTAAGGCTTTATCTATTCCGGCTTGAGCAGAACTACTTTTAGCACTCTGTTGTTTAACTGTATTTGAACTGGTATAGGTTTCAACAATTTTTATGGTTACTATATCTCCTACTTGTCTTGCTCTTATATCAGAAAAACTTATAGCTAAAGGCCGATCTTTATATAAAGAACCTTTACTTAAAACTTGAGGTTCCTCATAGGAAATTGTAATACTAGGAGGTGGAGGTGGGGGAGGAGGGGTTTTAGGATTATATTCAAAACATCCGTAAAGAGTAAAAATAATACTTAATAAAAATATTTTTTTCATTATAAATTAACCTCCACCTCTTCTGAAGAAATTACTTTTCCCCATATTATTTTTTGACTACTTAAATTTTTAACTTTTATTTTTATTCCCTCTTTTCCTTCTTGAAGGGCTATCCCTTTAGCTTTTACAATAAAATTTTCCCCCTTAGCAATAATTTCAACAATTTGATTTCTCTTAATTATCACAGGCCTTTCTATATGAGAATATCTGAGAATAGTTCCTGGTTTTAAACTCATTCTCACTTGCTTTCCAACAGCTAATTTTTTATCTAAAATTACATCCGGAGGAAGTCTTGAAAAAGATTTAAATTCAATTATAAGATCTTCCTCATTAAGAACAGCTTTATTAACAACAGGATTTTTTAATATTAATACAGGCACCTTAGCTTCTACATATCCCCAAATTTTTATTTTTTCTTTATAGTGATCCTTTCCAAATTCAAAAATACCCACATTTGAACCGACTCTGGGACCAGAAAGAAAATATATTTTATAGGGTGTTTCTTTTAGAATTTGTGGATTATCAGGTTCTATCTCTATTTTTTCTAAGTAAAGATCTCCCTGGATCCAAGAAAGTTTATTTTTAATTTCCTTTAAAAATATATTCTTAAAATCTTCCAAAGTATAAAAAGTTTCAGCTAAAGCAGATTTTACTAAAAACAATAAAAGTAATAAAGGTAAAAACTTTTTCATTTAATTACCTCTTTAGATTATTTGCCATTTCTAAAAGGTGATCTGCAGTAAGTACGGCTTTTGAATTTGCTTCATAAGCTCTTTGAGTGATTATCATCTTTACCATTTCTTCTACTACATCCACATTTGACATTTCAAGATATCCCTGAGCTATAGTCCCGAAACCATTTTGAGCAGGAACTCCTTCAATTTCATCACCTGCTGCATCAGAAGCTTTAAATAAATTTCTTCCTACAGCATAAAGACCTGCGGGATTGGGAAAATCATATAAAAGAATTTGACCCTGTGCTAAAACATTTCCATTTGAGTCAAGAGCAGTAATTATGCCATCCTGAGTTACCTCAATTTTTACTGTTCCTGTAGGGATAGTAAACTCTGGATATAATCTTGCTCCATCAGGAGTTACTATATAGCCGTCTCTATCAATTTTAAAATTTCCAGCACGTGTGTAATATTCTTCACCCCCTAATATGACCTTAAAAAAACCTCTTCCCTCTATTGCTAAATCAAGTTCTTGACCAGTGAGTTGATATTCTCCTTGAGTAAAGATTTTAGCTACAGCTACCGGTCTTACTCCTAGACCTACTTGCATTCCTACAGGAGTTAAGGTTCCCTCTGCAGTTAAAGCTCCTGGAAGTTTAAGATTTTGATAAAAGAGATCTTCGAAATCAACTCTGCTTTTTTTAAATCCTGGAGTATTTACATTAGCTAGATTGTTAGCAATTACATCAAGCTGAAGTTGTTGCCCCTGCATACCTGTAGCTGCACTCCAAAGGGCTCTGATCATATTTTCCTCCTATCTTTGCAAAGTAGTTAACAGTTTTTCTGAGGTTTCATCTAAACTTTTTATGGTTTTTTGAAGAGCTTCAAAATTACGAGTAATTTCTATTAGATAAACCATTTCTTTCACCAAATCCACATTAGATTTTTCTATATATCCCTGCTTTATTTCATAAGCTTCTGAAGGTTTCTCATTGGCTCCTTCTGAAAGATAAAGATTTTCACCTATTTTCTTTAATTTTGTATAATCATCAAAAGTTACTATATCAAGTTTTCCAATTTCAGTCATATCTATAGATAAAATCCCTTCAGGAGATACCTGAAGTTTAGAATTTTCCATGGTAATAAAGCCTTCTCTTGTCATTCCTGGATCAACTATTACAGGTGTTCCATTTGCTAAAACAGGATATCCTTCTGGAGTAACAAGTCTTCTTTCTTTATCTAAAGTAAAATTACCTGCTCTTGTATAAGCTATCCCAAAAGGTGTTTGAACCTTAAAAAATCCCTCTCCTACTATGGCTATATGTAAAGGATCCCCTGTATATTCCAAAGTTCCTTGCTCTTTTTTCATAAAAGATATAGATTCTTTATAAATCTTTACATATTGAGGACCTATTTTTTGAGCTAAGATTTCTATAAAAGTAATTCCTTCAGCTTTGTAACCAGGAGTATCTACATTAGAAAGATTATTTGCAGCTACTGCCAACCACCTGTCTATAAGTTGTCCTGCTTCTAAAGCTTCAAGTAAACCTAAATGTGGATTTATCTTCATATTATTTTCACTCCTTTTATTTTAATCAAATTTCATACCCAAAAAGTTCTTTTAATTTTTTAATAAAACTTTTTGAAATATTTAAATAAAAAAGGAATTTATTTCCGGATAAAGTTATGTAAAAAGAAAAAATTTCCTTGTCAAAATTTTGACAAATAAAGGAATTTAAAATTCTCCGCCTATTTGGAAATTAAAATTACTTGAATCTTCATCCTTTTTTCTATTTATATTATATCCCCACTCTATTCTCAAAGGACCTAAAGGTGAAAGCCATCTTAATCCAAATCCTATACTTTTTCTTATATCTGAACTCTGAAAACCTGTTCTAAGGTCCCATACATTACCCATGTCAAAAAATAAAACTCCATTTAGATTGATACTTTTTATCAAAGGAAAAATTGTTTCTGTTTGAAGATAAAACATTCTTGTCCCACCAATTTTATCTTCAGTTTTAGGATCTTTGGGAGATATATCTCCATATTTAAATCCTCTTACAGAATATATTCCTCCTAAGAAAAATCTTTCATAAACTGGAACCCTTCTTGCTCCCCCCTCTGTAATGTATCCATAACCTAAATTAAAATGCCCTGTAAGTTTAAAGATAGGAAAATAAACTTGATGTTGTCCTTCAAATTTAACGAAATTACTTTCTCCTCCTAAATATTCTCCAGCCCATTCTATTTCCAAATTATGATACCATCCTTTGGTAGGCAAAAAATACCTATTACGTGAATCATAAAGAAATCCTAATTTAACAGCACTGGTAACATTTATGTCTTTTGATTCTAAAATTATCTGAGCTACATCTTCTGAAAGATCTTTAAGTTTTGTGTCATCATACCTGTAACCTACATAAGCATAAAGTTCTGAAGTAAATCCGTATCCTATTTTTATAGATCCACCTTTACTATCCTTAGTAAAATCGTCATATTGAAATTCTAAATTATAAAGAGACCAACCTAAGGAATAACGTGAATCCTTAAAATAGGGATCAAAAAAATCTAATGCATATCTTGAAGTTCTTGCCCCAAGTCTTGCAGAAAGTCTTACCCTTTGCCCTTTACCTAAAAAATTTCTTTCAGTTATATCTCCCATAATAATAAATTTATCATAGGAACTATAACCTCCCCCTACAGCAAATGAACCTGTAAGCATCTCTTTTATTTTTATTTTTAAATTTAACTCTTCTTCCTTTGTTCCTTTTTCTTTATCAATTTTAATTTCTTCAAAATATCCCAACCTTCTCAGCCTCCTCTCACTCTCCTCTATGCGTGAAACACTATAAGGCCAACCCTCAGCTATTTTAAGTTCTCTTCTTATAACTTTATCTCTTGTCTTGGTATTCCCTTCTATTTCTATTCTTCCTATATAAACCACAGGACCTTTGTCTATATTAAATATTAAATTAACTAACTTTTCTTTAGGATCTTTTTCAATTTGAGTATCTACCTTTACATAGGCATAGCCAAAATCTGCAAAAAGATGAGTAATCACAGATTCATCTTCTTTTAGAGTTTTCAAACTAAAAACTTTACCAGATTTGGTTTGAAGCTTTGTATAGATTTTTTCTTCTGGGAAAAGGTCCTGATTAATCTTTATTTTACCTACTCTGTATTGTGAACCTTCTTCAATAGGAATTTTTATAATAACTCCATCAGGTTCTTCTTCTACAATGGGTTCACCTATTTTTACCTCTATATAACCTTTATTTTTATAAGCAGTTTCTATTTTACCGAGGTCTCGATAAAGATAAGCAATGTTGTAAATACCAGGTTCTACAATTGGTTCTGGGCGAATAAATGCTCTTATATATTGAGTTACTTTTTTAACAGGTGAAAAAACAGTTCTTTCTGAAATAGATAAAAACTCCTTTAATTCTTTTTCAGAAAAAGCTTTATTTCCCACAAATTCAATTCTCTTAATATATTTCTTTTTACCTTCTTTTATATCAAAAATTATTTTTATTTGAGCTGGAGAAACCTTTTCAGTTTCTAAAAAAATTTGAGTACCTAAATAACCAAGTTGGTCATAATACATTTTTATGTTTTCTATAGCTTTGTCCAATTGTTTTGAAGTAGCAATCTGTCCTTCCTTTATCTCAACAATCTTTAAAAGATCATCTGTTTTTACCTCTTTATTGCCTTTAAATTTTATTTCTTTAATAGATGGGTTTTCTTTTACTTCAAAGGTAACTATTACTCCTTTTGTGCCTTCTTCAATTTTTATTTCTACATTTTCAAAATATCCCATTTTATAAATATTTTTTAAATCTTCATTTAATTTCTTTAAATCGAGGATATCTCCAGATTTGGTTTTTATCTTGGGTAAAATTACATCTTCACCTATTCTCAAATTTCCAGCTATTTGAATCTTTTCAATTATCTGTTTTTTTTCTAAAAGACTTTTTATTAGCTTGGAAGTATCACTGACCAAATCTTCTAATTTGTCTCTTTTCCCAGTAATATAAAAATAATAAGGTTCCTTTTTTTCCGGTAAATAAATTTCCCACTCAATACTTAAATTGTCTTTAATAACTATAATTTGAAATTTAGCAATTCCTTGATAAATACCGGCTTCTAAAAAGGACTGAGCTTCTTTTTTGGTAAAAGATTTAATATCAAAGTTAATATTTTCTTGAATTAATTCTTTTTGAAGATTTTCCAAATATATTTTTATAAACTCAGGAGGAAGATAATCTCCATAAGTTTTAGTAGAATAAATAAGAAATTTAGGATTCTGGGCTATAAGATTTTTTATAAAACATAAAATTAGAATTGAGACAGTAAAGACGCAAAAGAGAAAATTTTTAAATTTTGGGTTTTTCATTTTTAAAGGTATTTTCTAATTTTAACAAAAAACCCTCTTTTAGCAAAAATATTTTATCCATTTTTTTAGCCAATTCCCAGTTATGGGTAACCATTATAATGGTAGTACCAAAATCTTGATTTACATTTATAAATATATCCACTACTTCTTTGGCACTTTGAAAGTCTAAATTTCCTGTAGGCTCGTCTGCTAAAAGCAAGCAAGGATTTAAAAAAAGTGCCCTTGCAATTGCTACTTTTTGCCTTTCTCCTCCCGAAAGTTTAGAAGGTTTATATTTTTCTTTTTCAGACAGATTTAATTTTTGTAATAATTCACGACTTCTTTCTAAATATTTTTCTTTTTTCCAACGAGATATCAATCCAGGTAGAATTATATTTTCCATTACTGTAAACTCTGAAATTAAATAATGGAGCTGAAAAATAAATCCTATTTTTTCTTTTCTTAATTTTAATAATTTTTCTTCATTTTGATAATCTAATTTTTCTCCAAATAAATAAATTTCTCCAGAAGTAGGTTTATCAAGAGTTCCTATTATATTTAAAAGAGTAGTTTTGCCTGCTCCTGAAGGCCCAACAATTGCTATTTTTTCTCCTTTTTCTACTTCTAAATTAATACCTTTCAAAACCTCAAGTTCTCCTTGAGGAGAGGGATACTTTTTAGTAATATTTTTAAGTTCTACCAGTGTTTTTTTATTCATGGCGTAAAATTTCTGCAGGAAGAAATTCTGAAGCTTTCTTAGCTGGGTATAAACAAGCTAAAATACTTATTAAAATTGCAACTACGCTTATCACAAAAATATCTAAAACTTTCAACTTTACTGGCATATATTCCACTGGATATACTTCGCTAGGAAGCTTTATTATAGGATAATGGGAAAGAAAAAAACTCAAACTGCTACCCAATATCAATCCAATACTAACCCCTATAAATGATAAAATAAGTCCGCAGAAAAAGAACACTTTTAATATGCTTTTTGATGTAACTCCTAATGCTCTTAAAATCGCAATATCCATCTTTTTTTCAGAAACTAGCATGATCATAGCTGCAATAATAGTAAATAAAGAAACTACTATCATGAGAGATAACACTATAAAGAGACCTATTTTTTCCATTTTTAAAGCTGCAAATAGATTTTTATTCCATTCTTGCCAATCAAATATATTTATATTTAATCCAAGAGAAGAAAGTAATTGATATTTAAATTTCTGAGACTTAAAAGGATCCCTCAATTTTATTTCTAAGGAATAAGTAAGGGGTTTAAATTTTTTGAAAAAGCTTTCAGAGGAGGTAAATATAAGATTTAAATCATAATCGTATATTCCTGTTTCAAATATACCTATCACTTTAAGTGTAGTAATTTTAGGAAAAAATCCAAAAGGTGTATAAATTCCTTCTGCACTAATAAATCTTATTTCTTCTCCTATATTAAGACCTAATTTTTCTTTAAGTTTTTGACCTATTATTACTGGGAGAGGCCCTTCTAAAAGCCTACTATCCTCTTCTTCAAATTCAAACTTCTTAAATCCTTTTTCTTTTTTAAGAGTATATAAATTAGTAGCTTTCAAAATAATACCTATTGGTTGTCTCGAAAAAATTATTAATCCTTGTAAAGTAGAAACTTCTTGAATACTTCTTATTTCTTGAGAAGGAATTTCTTTTTGAATAATTTTTAAAAGTTTTTCTTTCAATTCCTCATTTTGAAAAGTAATACTCAAATGTGGATTTAAACTTAATACTTTTTCAGAAACAGCTTCTTTAAAACCTGTCATAACTGCGTTTACTACAGTTAAAGCTGAAACACTTAAGGCAACTCCTATAATGGCAATTAATGAAATAATCCCTGTAAATCTTTCTCTTTTTGGAGAAAATATATATTTTAAAGCTATCCAAAGTTCCCAATTCATTTTTATAAGTCTTCTTTTTTTCTTAAATGAGGAAATAAAATCACTTCCCTTATGGATGAGCTATCACTAAAAAGCATTACAACCCTATCTATACCTATACCCTCTCCAGCACAAGGAGGCATACCATATTCCAATGCTCTTAAAAAATCTTCATCTATTTCTGCAGGTATTTCTTCATCTATTTCCCTTAATTTAATCTGTTCTTCGAACCTCTTTCTTTGATCTCTTGGATCATTAAGTTCTGAAAAGGCATTAGCTATTTCTTTTCCTCCTATATAAAGTTCAAATCTTTCTGCCCAGCGAGGATCTTCTTCAGATCTTCTTGCTAAAGGAGAAACTTCTATGGGGAACTTAATTACAAAAGTAGGTTGAATTAATTTAGGTTCCACTAATTCCTCAAAAATTTTGGTCCACCATTTTCCGATTCTGGGATCCTTTATATTAATGTCAATTCCTTTATCTTTAGCAAAATTATAAAGTTTCTGCCTATCTTTTAAAACTTCTTCAGGAACTCCTCCAAGTTCCTTTAAAGCTTGAAAAAACTCAATTTTTTTCCAAGGAGGAGTAAAATCTATTTCTTTACCTTGATAAATTATTGAAGAACTTTGCTTTAATTCTAAAGCTAAACCATAAAAAATTTCTTCTGTTCTTTTCATTAAATCTTCATAGGTTGCATAAGCTTCATAAAACTCAAGCATAGTAAATTCTGGATTATGAGTACTTGAAACTCCTTCATTTCTAAAGTTTCTATTGAGTTCAAAAACTTTTTCAAACCCTCCCACTAATAACCTTTTTAAATAAAGCTCAGGAGCAATTCTTAAGTAAAGATTCATATCCAAAGCATTATGATAAGTTATAAAAGGTTTAGCTAAAGCTCCTCCTGCAACAGGATGCATCATTGGAGTCTCTACCTCTAAAAACCCCTCAGAAATAAGATAATCTCTTATGTATTGAATAATAAATGTTCTTGTTCTAAAAATCTCTTTAACTTTTGGATTCATTATAAGATCTACATATCTCATTCTATATCTTAATTCTATATCCTTTAATCCATGATATTTTTCTGGTAAGGGTCTTAATGCTTTAGTAAGAAGTTTAAAAAATTTTACTAAAATAGTTACCTCTCCAGTTTTAGTCTTAATTAACTTTCCCTTAACTCCTATAATATCTCCTATATCTACATATTTTTTAAAAAAATCAAAATCTTTTTCTTCAAGTTCAGATTTAGCTAACAAAATCTGAATCTGACCGCTTTCATCCTGGATATGGGAAAAAATAATTTTTCCCATTTCTCTTTTTGACATAACCCTTCCAGCTAATACAAATTCCGATTCCCTATTTTCAAGATCTTCCTGAGAAATTTCTTTATAAAGTTCTTTTAAATATTTAGCTTTATCTTTAGGACGAAAATCATTAGGATAAACCTTTATACCCATTTCCTCTATGATTTTTAATTTTTCATATCTCACTTTGATGAATTGTGATTCCTCTATCATAAAAATTCCCCCTTTATGAGAAATATTTTAAAGAATTCCTTCCTATTTTATTCTGAAAAATACTTTTTCCAAGAATAGTATTTTACTGGGATTATTTTTCTTTAGCTCGTGGGTGTGCTTTCAAATAAGTTTTTAATAAATATTCATAATTTACTTTAGTATAAATTTCTGTAGTAATCAAAGAAGAATGCCCTAACATCTCTTGAATACTCCTTAAATCAGCTCCTGCATTTAAAAGATGGGTAGCAAAAGCATGTCTTAAAGTATGAGGATGCAGATAAATTAAACCCCTTTTTTTAGCCTGTTTTTTAGTAATATACCTGATTCCTCTTTCAGTAAGTTTTTCTCCTTTAAAATTAAGAAATACATAATTGGTATTTTTTTTAAGTTTATAAAGAAATGCTTCTCGTAATTTTAGATAATTCTCTAAAACTTCTAAAGCTTTTTTACCAAAAGGAACTATTCTCTCCTTTTTTCCCTTTCCCAAAACCCTTATAATTTGAGAACTGAGATTAATTTGATCTAAGGTTAAATTGGCTATTTCGCTGACTCTCAAACCGCATCCATAAGCAATCTCAAATAAAGCTCTATCTCTAATCTTTAAAAATTTTTCTTCCTTTTCTAAAGATAAAATAAAACTCTCTATTTCTTCTTCTGTTGGAACTAAGGGAATTTTTTTTGAAAGTTTTGGGATAGATAAATAAAAAAACAAATTGCAAGATATTTTTTTATTTTTTGATAGAAATTTTAAAAAACTTCGAATACTGCTTATTTTTCTTGCTACAGTAGATAAAGATTTTTTTTGGGTTTTTAAAAATAATAAATAAGATCTAAGATGATGACTTTCTAAAGCGGATAAGGATTTCACTCCTATTTTTTCTAAATATAAAATAAACTCTATTAAATCTTTATGATAACTTTTAATAGTATTAAGAGAGTAATTTTTTTCAAAAGATAAATATCTTAGAAATTCCCTTATTTTTTTTTTGATCACTGTAAGAGTTCTTTTATTCTAAAAATTAAGTCCTCTACCTTAAAAGGTTTTAATATTACTCTGTTACTTGGAAGTTCAGCTAAACCAAATATATCACCTGTTAAAAATATTACATCTAAATGTGGAAATTTCCTCTTTAATCTTTGATATACTTCTCCACCTTTTATATCAGGAAGATGAAAATCTGCAATTAATAAATCCGCTTTTTCAATTTTGGGTAAATTTTCTTCTAATTCCTTTCCACAAGAAAAAGCAATCACATTAAATCCCTCTGCCTTAAGAATTTCTTCCAAATTTTTTCTTATTCCATCGTCATCTTCAATTAGTACTATATAAATTTCTTCTGGTCTTTTCCTCTCTTTTTCAACTTTCTTAAATTCCACTACAGGAATATAAAGTTTAAAAATAGTTCCTTTACCAAGTTCACTTTCTACTTCTATTTTTCCTCTTATATTATAAATGTGATTTTTTACTAAAAATAAACCTAAACCACTACTTTTTTCCTTAGTAGTAAAGAAGGGTTCAAAAATTTTATTAATGTATTCTTCAGGTATTCCACACCCTGTATCTTTTATAAATATTACTAAATATTTTTGAGACCCCTCTGTTTTTGTTCTAAGGATGATATAAATAAATCCTGTATTTTCTATGGCATCTCTAGCATTACTTATAAAGTTTAAAAATATGTATCTCCAGAAAGATTCATCACCAGGAACCCAAACTGAAGAAAGATAGTTAAGATCAAGCTGAATGTAAACATTTGATCCTGCTATAAGTTGAAATAATTCTAAATTATTTTTTAAGAAACTTACCATTTCTATTCTTTTAGCTTCTATCTCTTTAAATTCTTTAGTATAATCTAAAAGAAGTTTATTTAAATCTATCCAAGAAAATAAAGTTTTTTCTATCAAGGTAATGGATTTTTTTATTTTTTGAGGATTATTAATTTCTCTTTCTATTTCTTTTAAATATTCATTTACCTGTTGCAAAACATTGTTAAAATCATGAACCAAACTTCTTAAAAAACTACCAAAACTGTGAGTTTTATGAAGAGTATCTAGTCTTTCTTTAAATTCAATAAATTTGCTAAGATCAATTCCTGTAAAAACAACAATTTTTTCATTAGTTACATCTGTTAAAACAAAACTTTTCCCTAAATAAGATCTATTTTGTCCTTCCTTATTAATAAGAGTTACTGTAAACTCCTCTTCTTTTTCCTCCATCAAAATTTTATTAAATTTATTTTCCAGTCCAAATTTTTCATCCATAGACACTAAAACTTCAAAAAAATTTTTCCCAATTAATTCTTGTTTAGAATATCCTAAAGCTTTTTCTAGAAATTTATTTATATATGCAATTTTATTTTTTTTGATAAAAACAACTAATAAAGGAAGATTTTCCAATAAAATAAAATAGGAATTTTCATAATAAAGTTCCTTACTTATATCTCTAATTAAAATCAAAAGTTCTTCTTCTGTAAGATAAATGTATTCTAGTAAGAAATTACCCCTTTTTAAAGATAGGATAAATTTTAATTTAGGATTTTCAGGAGATAAAAAATTTTTAACACAATTTATACAAGGCTCTTTATAACCATAAAACAAAGAGTAACAGAAAATGCCTAAAACTGGTTCTATACCTAAAAATTCTTTTATTTTTTGATTAGCATAAATTATTACATTATCTTTGTTAATTATTAAAATCCCTATATCTAATTTATTTAAAATTTCTTCTAATTTAATTTCCATAATGACATCCTTTTATATATCTATCGAATAAAGGTTGGAAAAGTTAAAATAAAAGTTAAAAATTTTTTAAATTTTAGAATTTTTTAATTTGAACACTAAAAGATAGATATTAATGAAAAATAATAAAATTACATAAAAAAATATTACTATATGCAAACTGATTTTATCCACTAAAAATCCAGCTAAAAAACTACCTATAGGGTGTATTCCTAAAAAGGATAGGGTAAATAAACTTATTACTCTTCCTCTCAAACCTTCTGGAGTATTTTCTTGAAGATAACTATTAGCTACTGGAAAAAAATTACTGAAGGAAAAACCTATCAAACCACAAAAAAATAAAGTAAAATACCAATTTTTTATTATGTTTAGTCCAACTAAACCCATACATAAAAGCAAAGTAGCTTTAAACAAGTGTAAGGTTTTATTTTGTATGGGTTTACCTAAAATTACCGAGAAAGCTCCTAAAATAGCTCCACCACCTAAAAGAGAAGATAGAAAGGCAAATTCCTTAGCACCTCCCCCATGTATTTTGTGTACAATTAAAGGAAGAAGTATCATTACTGAAGCTCCAAATAAAGTAAAAGTGATAACTGAAAGAATAACTACAATTATTTTTTTTTCCTCTTTCAAAAAGCTGTAAACTTCTTTAAAAGTGTGCCTTATCTCTATTTTTTTCTTTGAATTTTTTTTATCTAATTTTTGAGGTTTTATAAAAAAAACTAAAAATATTAAAAAAGGGATAAAACTTAAGGCATTTAAATAAAAACATTGATAAATACTTCCGTAAGAAATAATAAGCCCTGCTAAAAAAGGACCCAATATTCTTGCAGTATTGAAGGATAAAGCCTGAAAAGAAATAGCTTTAGTTAAAAAGGGTAAAGGAACTATTTCTGAGATAAAAACCTGTCTCAAAGGTGTATCTATAGCAGTTAAACAACTTGAAAGGAGAGCTAAAAAAGTAATATACCAAAAGGTAATTATTTTAAATTGAGTAAGTAATCCTAAAACTAAAGGAGGAAATATTGAAAAAAGTAATGTCAAACTCAAAAGTTTTTTTCTATCAAAAAGATCTATGAGAATACCTGCAAGAAAAGTCATGGCTACCACAGGAAAAGAACTGATAAAACTAAAAATACCCAAATAAAGTCCTGACCAAGTAAGTTGATAAACTAACCATATTTGAGCTGTACTTTGTGTCCAAGAACCTGTAAAAGAAATAAAATGTCCAATTAAAAAAAATAAAAAATTTTTTATTTTAAGAGGATTATCTTCTAAGTAAAGAATAGGTCTTGATTTTATCACATTCTTTATATTACACTTTTTTCAATTTTTTTCTAATTCCATTAAATTTTTAAAAGTTAATCTTTACAAAATTTTTTTTAGGTGTAGTTTTACTTATCAAGAAAAACTTTTAAGGAGGTTTATGTAACATGTTTAGAGGTAAAGTTAAGTGGTTTGATGAGAAAAAGGGGTATGGTTTTATTTCTAGGGAAGATGGTGGAGATGTATTTGTTCACTACTCTGCCATTGAAATGCCAGGTTTTAAAACCCTCAAGGAAGGGCAAACTGTAGAGTTTGAAATAGTTCAAGGTCCTAAAGGTGAACAAGCATCTAAAGTAAAAATTATTGATGCCGGTAGTTCTAGAAGACCTCAAAGAAAAGTTCCCAGGAAAGAACAAAGCTAAGTTCTCAAATCAGTTTATTTGGGGAGCTTCACCCTCCCCTTTTTTATAAATTTTTTTCTGTTTTATGAAAAGTGAAATTTTATATATAAAAACATTATCTTCAAAATTATCTTTTTTACGTTTTATTTTAGAGGGTTATGATCATTTATCCATTTTAACAGTTATAGATCCAAAAGAAGGCCTAGCCAAATTACATTTTTTCAAAAATGAAAAAGAATTGATAATAAACATTTTGGAAGATTTAAAATCTTTACTTTTTATTGAGATAATAAAATGAAAATTCCTAGAGTGATGTCCACACAACATCCAGATAATGTATCTATTCCTTTTTTTGCTGAGCATATGGATATGTCAGGAGAAGATGAAATTCAGGAAGCTTATTATGCTTTTTCTCACTTAGGTTGTGATGAACAAATGTGGGATAGTGAGGGGAAAGAAGTTGATGATTTTGTAGTCAAAAAACTTCTTACTAGATATCCTGAATTTTTTAAAAAGAAAATACTTGGAAAAGACATTTTTATTACTTTAAGAGTACCTAACCCTGCAGTTGAAAAAGAGGAAGCTAAAATATTAGTAGAAGCTTTAGAAAGCATTCCTCGTTCTATGGATGCAGTAAAAGCTTTTTACGACTTCGCTTACCCTCCTATTTTTGAAGTAATCCTTCCTATGACTACTTCTGCTCAAGAATTAAATAGAGTTTACTATTTTTATAAAAATTTTATTTCGGGTAAACAATATCAAAAAATTTATGAAGATGATCTTACAGTAGCAGAATGGGTTGGAGAATTTTTACCTCAGACTATAAACGTAATTCCTCTCTTTGAAGACATACCCTTTCTTTTTAATATTGATAAAATACTTTCAGAATATTTAAAAGATAAAAAATTTAAATATATAAGAGTATTCCTAGCCAGATCTGATCCAGCTTTAAATTACGGATTAATAAGTGCTGTATTGATCTTAAAAATTGCTTTAAAAAAACTGGAGAGATTTTCAATACAAAAGGAAATAGAGATTTATCCCATTTTAGGAGTAGGAACACCACCTTTTAGAGGAAACCTTTCTCCTTATACCGTAGAAAAAGTTCTTAATGAATATCCCTCAATTGAAACTTTTACCATACAATCTGCTTTTAAGTATGATTTCCCTATTGAAGATGTAATAAATGGTATTAAAAAATTAAAAACCTTTATAAGACATCCTTTAGAGGATTTTGATGAGAAATTTTGTAAAAAAATTATAGAAAAATCTTCAAAGGAATATCAAGCTTTAATAACTCCTCTTGCTTCTGCCATCAATGAACTTGCCAAATATGTTCCTAAAAGAAGAACGAGAAAACTCCATATTGGACTTTTTGGCTATTCAAGAAATATAAAAGAAATTACTCTTCCAAGAGCTATACACTTTTGCTGTGCTTGTTATTCTATTGGACTACCGCCAGAGGTATTGGGATTAAGCGCACTTACTAGAGAAGAACTAAAAGAATTAATAAAAATATATAAAAATTTAGAGTATGACCTTTCTATAGCACTTCAATATTTTAATTCTAAATGCTTAGAATTTTTACCTGAAGAAGTTAAAAATAAAATTATAAAATCTTTTGAACTTCTAAATTCCTTAAATATAGAGTATGAAACTAAAGAGGAACATAAAGAAATTTCTACAAAAATTTTGAAAAGTTTAAAATATGGAGAGACCTCCAATTTAGGAGATCTCATAATAGAGGCAGCTTATTTAAGAAAATTTTTAGGGTAATCTTATTAAACAATTTAAAAGAATTCAGGAAATTTCAATCTATTTTGAAAAGCTAAATTAGCTAACTGTCTTAATAAATGATCTACCAAAACTATCCTAACCATAGCTTCTATTACTGGTATAATTCGTGGAATGGCAGAAATATCGTGTCTTCCTCCAACAGAGATTTTAACTTCTTCCTTTTTTTCATTTATTGTATTTTGAATTTTTTTTATACTTGGTATTGGTTTAACAGCTATTCTCATAACAAGGTCTTGACCAGAGGAAATCCCACCTAATGTACCTCCTGCATCATTTTTTAAAAACCCCTTAGGGCTTATAGGATCATTATTTTCTGATCCTTTCATGTTAGCCACCTTAAATCCTGCACCCATTTCAAACCCCTTAACTGCAGGAATACTAAAAATAGCCTTTGCTAAATCAGCATTTAATCTATCAAACACAGGTTCTCCTAATCCTATAGGAACGCCTTTTACAATAACCTCAACTATTCCACCCAAAGAATCTCCCTCTTTTTTTGTTTGTTCAATTTTTTCACACATTTTTTTATAAGCTTCCATATCTGGACAAAAAAGATGGTTTTGGTATATCACTGAAAAATCTTTTTTTTCAACTGTAATTCCCCCGAGACAGATAGTATAAGCTATTACTTCAATTCCGTATTCTTCCAAAATTCTTTTTGCAATTGCACCTGCAGCTACTCTTGCTACAGTTTCTCTTCCACTACTTCTTCCACCTCCTCTATAGTCTCTATATCCTCCGTATTTCATAAAATAAGTAAAATCACCATGCCCTGGCCTAAATATGTGTTTAATTTTTTCATAAGCTGATGAATCAACATCCACATTATAAATAACTAAGGCTATAGGTGTTCCGATAGTATAGCCTTCAAAAACTCCTGAAAGAATCTCTACTTTATCTGTTTCCTTTCTTGGAGTTTCTCCCAAAAATTTACCAGGTTTTCTTTTTTCAAGCTCTTTTTGAATATATTCTTCAGAAAGAGAAAGTCCAGGAGGACACCCATCTATTATTGCTCCAAGAGCCTTTCCATGAGATTCTCCAAAAGTAGTAACCCTAAATAGCCTTCCTATTGTATTTCCACCCATTTTACAAACCCTTTACAATAATTTTACTCTTAAATTTTAAAATAGACAAAAGTTTTTAAAATGCTATATTTTAAAAATTATGATAATTGCAATAATCCCCTCAGCCGGGAAAGGAAAAAGATTAAAGAGTGAAAAACCTAAACAATTTCTTGAAATAAATGGAATCCCCCTTATTATACATACTCTTCTAAAATTTGAAAATCATCCTCAAGTTGATGGAATAATCATTTGTACATCCTCAGAATATTTAAAATTTACAAAAAATTTAGTTGATTCTTTTTCTTTAAAAAAAATATTAGATATCGTAAAAGGTGGAGAAACAAGACAAGACTCGGTATTCTGCGGAGTTAAATCAAGTCCACCAGATACAGAAATTTTTTTAGTTCATGATGCAGTTAGACCTTTTGTATCATCAAAATTGATAAGTGAGGTAATTGAAAATACTAAAAGATACGGAGCAAGTGTTCCTGCCTTACCTGTAAGAGATACATTAAATAAGGTAAAAGAAGAAATTATTATTCAAAATATTGATAGAACTGATCTTTTTGCTATTCAGACCCCTCAAGGAATTAAAGCTAAAATTTTAAAAACTTTATTAGAAAAAGCTAAAAATTCAAATTTAATCTTTTCTGATGAAAGTTCCCTTCTTTTATACTATGGATATGAAGTAAGAATCGTAAAAGGTTTATTTATAAATTTTAAAATCACCTATCCTGAAGACCTATTCCTTGCAGAAAAATTAATTCACTGTAAAATAGAAAATCTGTTATAAATTAAAAATCCCTAGTTTTTTCTATGAAAATAAAATGGATTAATACTTTTCCTACAGAAATACAAGAAATACATAATTTTTTAAAAAATTTTTATACTATCCCTTTAGAGGAAGCTTTCAAACTTATTTATCTTACTTTAAAACTTAAAACTTTAAGTGATAGTCCTATTTATAAATTTTTAGAAAGGACAGTTACGGGAATAAAATTAGATGAAATCGAAAAAAGAGAATACCTTATTACATTTTCTATTTATACATTAAGAAATCTAATAAAAGAACATTTAGACTTAAAACTTGTAAAAAATCTTTATCTTTTTCTTGTTAAAAAATTACCTAAGGAATTTTTTAAAGGGGTACTACCAAAACATTCTATTATTGCTTCTCAAGATATAATAATTAATCTTCTTTCAAAGAAAGAAAAAATGGAACTGCCCTCTTTTTTAAAAACAAAGCATTTAATCTTAGCCTTTAAATTTGAAGGAAATTGTGAAGAATTAATTTATATTTTATCCTATCTTCCAAATCCTTACTTAATCAAAAAAAATGAAATTTATGAAGTTTTTACCACTTTTTCTATATCTGAATTTATAATCTTTTATCTTGAGTCAAAAGAGATAAATTTTTTAAAAGAAGAAATAGAAGTTATTTTTGAAACCATTAAAAATTTTTTCCCTGATTGCTTTGGAGAAATTTAAAATGGGAATGACCCTTACTCATAAAATATTAGAAAATCATTTAATATCTGGAAGATTAATAGAGGGAGAGGAAATTGCTATAAAAGTTGACCAGACCTTGACCCAAGATGCAACAGGAACCATGGTTTATCTTGAATTTGAAGCTATAGGAATTGATAGAATCAAAACTGAACTTTCAGTATCCTATGTAGATCACAACATTTTACAAACAGATTTTAAAAATGCAGATGATCACAGATATTTATTAACTGTAGCTAAAAGATATGGAATTTGGTTTTCAAAACCTGGCAATGGAATATGTCATCAGGTTCATTTAGAACGGTTCGCTAAACCAGGAAAAACTCTTCTTGGTTCTGATAGCCATACTCCCACTGCTGGTGGATGCGGAATGATTGCTATAGGAGCTGGTGGATTAGATGTAGCTATGGCGATGGCTGGAGAACCTTTTTATTTAAGGATGCCTAAAATTACAGGAATATATCTTTATGGAAATCTTCAACCCTGGGTTTCAGCAAGAGATATAGCACTTTACATTCTTTCTAAATTGACTGTAAAAGGCGGTTTAGGAAGAATTTTAGAATACTTTGGGCCAGGAATAAAAAACCTTAGTGTTCCTGAAAGAGCAACTATTTGTAATTTAGGTACTGAAACAGGAGCTACAACTAGTATTTTTCCTTCAGATGAAATAACCCTTTTTTGGTTAAAAGCTCAAAATAGAGAAGAAGATTTTGTATATTTAACACCTGATCCCGATGCTAATTATGATGAGATAATAGAAATTGATCTTTCAAAAATTGAACCTCTTTGTGCATGTCCCTCCTCGCCAGATAATGTAAAAAAAGTTAAAGAGGAAGCTGGAAAATCTGTAGCTCAAGTAATTATAGGCTCTTGTGCCAATTCTTCTCTTAGAGATCTCCTAATAGTAGCTAAAGTGCTTGAAAAACATAAAATTCATCCTGATGTATCTTTTGAAATAAATCCCGGATCTTTACAAGTATTAGAAAATCTTGTTCATCTTTCAGCCCTTAAGAGTATTTTAAGAGGAGGAACTAGACTTAACCAATCAGGATGTCTTGGATGTATAGGAATGGGACAAGCACCCCCAACAAATGCAATTTCCTTAAGGACCTTTACCAGAAATTTTCTTGGAAGATCAGGAACTAACCCTGATTTTATATATTTAGTATCTCCTGAAACAGCAATTGCCTCAGCTGTCAAAGGAGTAATCACTGATCCGAGAGAATTAGGAGAATATCCAAAAATCGAAATTCCAGAAAAATTTATTATAAATGACTCTTTACTTATCCCTCCTTTGCCTGAAGATCAAGCAAAAAAAATTGAAATAATAAGAGGTCCAAATATAGTGCCCCTTCCCTCTTTTGATCCTTTACCAGAAAATTTAGAAGGAATTTTTCTTTTAAAAGCAGGAGATAACATAACTACTGATCATATTATGCCTGCAGGAGCACAGATTTTACCTTTAAGAAGTAATCTTCCTGCTATAAGCAAATATGTTTATAAAAATATTGATCCGGAATTTTCTAAAAAAGCTTTGGAAATCAAAAATAAAGGCCTTGCAGTAGGTATTTTAGGAGGTGAAAATTACGGACAAGGGTCTTCCAGAGAACATGCAGCTCTTGCGCCAAGATATTTAGGAGTAAGGATAAAGTTAGCCAAAAGCTTTGCAAGAATTCACAGAAGTAATTTAATAAATTTTGGAATTCTTCCCCTGGTGTTTAAAAACAAGGAAGATTATAATAAAATTGAACCGGGAGATCAATTTGTTATACCTAATCTTAAAGAAAGTCTTTTAAAAGGTGAAAGAGAAATAAAATTAGAAATAAGAGGAAAAGGGGAAATTTTAGCGATTTCGGAATTAAGTGCGAGGGAAATACAATGCATTGTAAAAGGTTCGCTTTTAAATTTGGCTTTTTCCTCTTGATATTTTTCTTGGTAAAACTATTTCCTTTACATCTTTTAGCTAAAGAAGAACTTATTTTAATTCCTTATAAGGATAAACTTAAAAACCAGATAAAAAAAGATTTAGAGGGTTTAGTTCCTGAAGATTATATAGAAGCTATTTTTTCTTCATCTGAATTAACTTATATTCCAGATATTATGATTAAAAGTTTGATATGGAAAGAGGAAACCCTTCCTTATTCTCAATTTTTTGAACCTGTGCGAATTGAAAGAGCAAAAGTTTTCATTGAAGAAAATAAGGAACTTTTAGAAGATATAGAATTTGTATTTGGAGTTGAAAAAGAGGTTATTACTGCTATATTTTTGGTGGAAACGGATCTTGGCAAAAAAACAGGCTCTTTTTCAGTAATAAATGTCTTTTATAGTCTTGCTCTTTCAGGAGAAAAGGAAGTCTTTGAAAATTTTATCACCCATCCTCAAATTTCTCTTTTAAACGAAACAATAAAAAATAAATGGGAAAAGAGAAGTAAATGGGGATACAAAGAACTTCTTTGTTTTATTCAAATTTCTTATCAAAATAATTGGGACCCTTTTTCCATAAAAGGGTCAATTTTTGGTGCCTTTGGATATCCACAGTTTGTTCCAAAAAGCTATTTAATTTATGGATATGATTGGAATAAAGATGGAAGGGTAGATCTCTATAATCTTGGTGATGCATTGGCTAGCATAGCAAATTATTTGAAAAAAGAGGGATATAAAAAAGAAAGTACTTTAGAAGAGAAAAAAAAAGTAATCATGAAATACAACTTCAGTGAACCTTATGCTCATACGGTTCTTACTATTACAAAGATCCTTAAAAATGAAATATCTATAAATCCTTAATTGGTAAAAATTGGATATTTAAAAATAAGATGTTAAAATTAAATAAAAATTTTCAAAATGAGAACTCCAAGAAACAGAATAAAATTACATACTAAATTTATTTTTATTACTGGCGGAGTTCTCTCTTCTTTAGGTAAAGGATTAGCTGCAGCCTCTATAGGAGCTTTACTGGAAGCCAGAGGTTTAAGAGTAACTTTACAAAAATTAGATCCTTATATAAATGTAGATCCAGGAACTATGAATCCATTCCAACACGGAGAAGTATATGTAACTGAGGATGGAAGTGAAACTGATTTAGACCTTGGTCACTATGAAAGATTTACTTCAGCACAAATGAATGCTAAAAATAATTATACTTCTGGAAAAATTTATTATTCTGTAATTACTAAAGAAAGAAAAGGAGTTTATTTAGGAGGAACAGTTCAGATAATTCCTCATGTAACAGATGAAATTAAAGCTTGTATTCTTGATTTAGCGAGCCCCCAAATTGATGTTGCTATAGTGGAAATAGGAGGTACTGTAGGAGATATTGAAAGTCTTCCATTTTTAGAAGCTATAAGACAATTAGGTTATGAATTGGGTAAAGAAAATGTTCTTTATATCCACCTCACTTATGTACCTTATATAAAAACCGCTGGAGAATTAAAAACAAAACCTACTCAACACAGTGTAAGAGAACTTAGAGCCATAGGTATACAACCAGATATCATTCTTTGTAGAACAGATAGATTTTTACCTCCTGAAATAAAAAAGAAAATTGCTCTTTTCTGCAATGTTGAAGAATCTGCAGTTATTACTGCAAAAGATATAGAGTGTATTTATGAAATTCCTTTAATTTTTCATCAAGAAGGTTTAGATGCTAAAATTGTAGAATACCTCAATATGTGGACAAGAGAACCTGATTTAAGTTTGTGGGAAGAGATAGTTAGAACTTATAAAAACCCAGAAGATGAGGTAGTTATCGGGATTGTAGGAAAATATGTAAGTTTAAAAGATTCTTACAAATCCTTAAATGAGGCATTAGTTCATGGAGGATTAGCTAATAAATTAAGAGTTAATTTAAAATATATAAATGCTGATGAATTAACCCCTCACAATATAAATGAACATTTAGAAAATGTAGATGGAATTTTAGTGCCAGGGGGATTTGGTATAAGAGGAATAGAGGGGAAAATTCTTGCTATAAATTATGCAAGAGTTCATAAAATTCCTTTTTTCGGAATTTGTTTAGGTATGCAACTTGCAGTTATTGAATTTGCAAGAAATGTTCTTGGATGGAAATCTGCTCATTCAACTGAATTTGATAAAAATACAGAATATCCTGTAATTTATTTAATGAGAGAATGGTATGATTACAGAACAGGAAGAATTGAAAAAAGAGATGAAGGATGCGATCTTGGGGGCACAATGAGATTAGGTGCTTATCCTTGTATACTAAAAAACAATTCAAAAGTTTGGGCTGCTTATCAAAAAGACAAAATATTTGAAAGACACCGTCATCGTTATGAATTTAATAATAAATATAGAGAAGAATTAGAAAAGGCAGGATTAAAAGTGGTAGGAACTTCTCCAAATGGAGAATTAGTAGAGATTGTAGAATTAGAAGATCATCCATGGTTTATAGGAGTTCAGTTTCATCCAGAATTTAAATCAAAACCTACCTCCCCTCATCCTTTATTTAAATCATTTATAAAGGCATCTCACGAATATAAATTAAAGAGACAGGTTAAAAAAATTTGATAGATCTTCATACTCACTCTACTGCCTCAGATGGTACCTTCTCTCCTGAAGAATTAGTATATTTAGCTAAAAAAGAAGGCTTACAAGCTTTAGCACTTACAGATCATGATACCATTGATGGGCTTGAAATAGCTTATCAAATAGCTCAGAAAGAAAATTTGCCCTTTTTATGCGGTGTAGAAATAAGCATCCAATTTAATGGCCCTGGACATTTCCATCTCCTAGGTTATTTTCTACATCCTCAGATTCCTGAAATTAATACTACTTTGGTTAAACTTAAAAAAGCTCGTGAAGAGAGAAATAAAAAAATTATTGAAAAATTAAACTCCTTGGGAATAAAAATTACTTTGGAGGAATTAAAAAATATTGCTAAAGGAGAAATAGGAAGACCTCACATAGCTTATCTTTTAGTTAAAAAAGGGATTGTAAAAACCTTTGAAGAAGCTTTTGAAAAATATCTTAAAAAAGGAGCTCCTGCGTATGCTCCTAAAGCACTCCTTTCTCCTCAATCTGCTATAAATTTAATTCTCGCAGCTAAAGGAGCTCCTATACTTGCTCATCCCTTTACCTTAAAACTTTCCTATTTTGAACTTGAAAAATATTTGAGAACTTTAAAGGATTTTGGATTAATCGGCATAGAAGCATACTACACTGAACATAATCCAGATTTTACAAAATTTTTAATAAATTGTGCTAAAAAATTTGATTTTTTAATTACAGGAGGAAGCGATTTTCACGGAAAAAATAAACCAGATATTAAACTGGGTAAAGGTTTTGGAAATTTAAAAGTACCTTTCGAATGCTACGAAAAATTAAAAAACTTTCTTGAAAAATTCTCATAATAATTTATTTTTTTAGTAAAAAATAATTGAAATTTTTATGGTAAATAAAAAAACAATTGAAAAGATTTTGGAATTAAAGAAAAAAAGAAAAGCTATTATTCTTGCTCATAACTATCAACCTCCTGAAATTCAAGATATAGCTGATTTAAGAGGAGATTCCTTGGAACTTAGTATAAAGGCAAGTAAAACTGATGCGGAAGTAATAATATTTTGTGGAGTTTTTTTTATGGCAGAAACTGCAAAAATTGTATCTCCTTATAAAAAGGTCATTCTTCCCATTATTGACGTGCCTTGCGAAATGGCAGATATGATTACTCCTGAGGATGTAATTACTTTAAGAAATAAATATCCAGATGCTCCTGTAGTAACCTATGTAAATTCTAGAGCTGAGATAAAAGCTTTAAGTGATATTTGTTGTACTTCTGCTAATGCAGTTAAGGTAGTAGGAACTTTAAAAGAAAAGATAGTGATTATGCTTCCAGATATGAATTTAGCAAAATATACTCAAAGATTTTATCCTGAAAAAAAAATAGTATATTTTGAAGGATTTTGTCCTTTTCATCATTTATTACTTCCTGAGGAAGTAATAAAAACTAAAAATAAGTATCCTTCAGCAGTTTTCATTGCCCATCCAGAATGTCGTCCAGAAGTAATAGATCTTGCAGATTATGTAGCTTCAACTAGTGGAATGTTAAAACTTGCTAAAGAACTTCCTTATAAAGAGTTTATTATAGGCACTGAAGTGGGTCTTCTTTATCCTCTAAAAAAGGAAAATCCTGATAAAGTTTTTTATCACCCCTCTCCGGAAAAAATGCTATGTCCCTCTATGAAAAAAATTTCGTTAGAAGATATACTTAAAGCTTTAGAAACTTTAGAACCTCAAATAAATCTTTCAGAAGAAATAATAAATAAAGCTTACAGTGCTGTTAAACGGATGTTAGAAATTTTATAAATAACTTTTACCCTTCTCAGTAATCCTATAAAATTCCTCAACCTTTTCTAAAATTCCTGCTAAGCATAATTCTCTCAAACTACTTCTTACCTGAAAAAGAGGCCTTTTCAATTTTTGAGAAATTTCTAAATCTGTAAGCTTATCTTTTTCTAAAAAAAGTCTAATCAATTCTAAAGCTCTTTCTGAAAGTTTACCATCTGAAGAAATACATCCTTGAGACATAATTACCTTTATTTTAAAGATTTTTTACAAAAATACCAATCAATACATTCATAACCTTGTTCTTTCCTTTTAACAGCATCTTCATAAGTTAATGGAGGTGGAACGATCACTTTGGTATTTTCTTCGGTAAATTCCCAGGTTTGAGGTACAGGAACCCAATTAGCTGGTGTAGCAACTCCATATTTATCTGCAGTTTGTAAAGCATCAATTAATCTTAAAATTTCTCTTATATTTCTTCCACAAGAAAGAGGATAATAAATTATAGCTCTTATTTTACTATTTGGATCAATAATAAATACTGCCCTTACTGTAGCTGTACTACTTTCTCCAGGATGAAGCATTCCATAAAGTTGAGCTACTTTTCCATCCACATCTGCTATAATAGGAAATGGAATTTCAATTCCTGTTTTTTCTTTTAAATTCATTATCCAGGCAATATGTGAAAAATTACTATCAATACTTAAACCAATCAGCTGGGCATTCCTTTTATCAAATTCTTCTTTCATCTGCGCAAAACTTAAAAATTCGGTACTACATACCGGAGTAAAATCTGCTGGATGAGAAAAAAATATTACCCATTGTCCTTTAAAATCTTCTGGAAAGGAAATTGGTCCCATAGTAGTTAATGCTTCAAAAGCCGGAGCTTGATCCCCTATTCTCATTTTAAACCTCCTTTTATTTTTTAAAAATTATAATTTAAAATTTTTATTTTGTCAAGAATTATTTTAAATTTTTATACTCTTGACAAAAATCTTAAAATAGATTTTATTTTAGTTAAATCTTAAAATTTTAGTATCTGGTTGGGGGAACAAATGGATTTTCAAGATATTGTGAATTTAGAAGAAAAGATTGATGCTCTTATTTCATTGGTAATGCAGCTAAAAATAGAAAAAGAAGAATTAATAAATAAACTTAAAAAAAAGGAAGAAGAAAACGCTAAACTTTTAGAGGAAATAAATAGGAGGGAGGAGGAAAGGAAGATTATAAAAGAACGAATAGGTAATTTAATAGAAAAACTCTCCCAAATATAATTTTAAAATATGCAAAAAGCTAAAGAAATAAGCTTTGAATTTTTAGGACAAACTTTCTTCTTCCGGTCTTTTATTCCGGAAGAGGAAGTAAAGGAAGTTTTAAAATATTTAGAACAAAAAAAGGAAGAAGTAGAGAGTTTTAAAAAGGTTCCTACCTTTAAATTGGCTATCTGGCTTCTTTTACAGGTAGCCTATGATTATATAAAAGTAAAAAAAGAAAAAGAGCTTTTAGAAAAAGGGTTAAAAAGTCAGATTAGTAAAGTGGGAGAGTTTTTAGAAAAAGAAAGGATTTCCTGGGGTGTTGGTGAGGAGAAAAGTGACCTGCCAAGCTAACATTAATTCATTACCAGGGCAAGGTGGTTCTGGGGCCTTTTTGCTCTTAATAGAGCGTCAAGGGTTTGCCAGACCCCACCCTAAAAGTTATTTAGATAAAGCTTGGAGCAGGCAACTCCCACGGCACCCCGGGGCCTTTCATCATCCATAACTTCCTTTCCTTTTCCCTCCTAAATTTTTTAATAGTTAACCTTAATTAAAAGGAGGAAAGGATGAATTTCTTTTTAGGAATTCTTATAGGTGTAGTTACCGGAATTCTTTTAAGTCTTCTTTACTTTTTTATTCAAAAAAAGAAAGAATTAAAAGCTAAAAAAACCGCAGAAGAAATAATTAAAGATTCTCAAAGAAAAGCTAAAGAAATTTTGGAAAAAGCAGAAAATGAAGCAAAATTAAAAATTCAACAAGCAGAAATCAAAATTAAAGAAGAACTTTTAATTAACAAACAGACTCTGGAAAAAGAATTTGAAAAAAGATTAAGAGAAGTTTCTTTAAAAGAGGAAAGACTTATTCAAAAAGAAGAAAATCTCATTAAAAAGGAGGAACATCTCGAAAAAAAATTAAGAGAAATTGAAGAAATCAAAAGCGCAATAGAAATTGAAAAAAAACAAGCAGATGAAATTTTAAAAAAGGCTAAAGAAGAATTGGAAAAAATTTCAGGTCTTTCTGAAAAAGAAGCTAAGGAGTTATTGTTTAAAAAATTAGAAGAAGAACTAACCGAGGAAAAAGCTAAACTTTTAATGAAATTAGAAAATGAAATAAGAGAAGAAGCTAAAAGAAAGTCTCAAGAAATTTTGGCTTACACTATTGCAAAAGCTGCTATTCCTTTTGTTACAGAAAAAACAGTATCTGTGGTACAACTTCCTAATGAGGAAATGAAAGGTAGAATAATCGGAAGAGAGGGAAGAAATATAAGAACTTTTGAAACTTTAACTGGGGTTGATCTTTTAATAGATGATACCCCTGAAGTTGTTGTTTTATCTTGTGTAGATCCTTTAAGAAGAGAAATTGCTCGTATTGCTTTAGAGAGACTTATTGCAGATGGTAGAATTCATCCCACAAGAATTGAAGAAGTATTAAGACAAGTAGAAGAAGAGATGGAACAACATTTAGTAGAAGTAGGTGAAAAAGCTTGTTTTGAATTGGGTATCTATGGATTACATCCTGAGTTGATAAAAATGATTGGGAAATTAAAATTCAGAACAAGTTACAGTCAAAATGTTTTGCAGCATTCTATTGAAACTGCTATAATTTGTGGAGCCTTAGCTGGGGAATTAGGAGTGGATGTAAAAAAAGCTAAAAGAGCTGCTTTACTTCATGATATAGGAAAAGCTGCTTCTTATGAAGTAGAAGGTCCACATGCACTTATAGGAGCTGAAATAGTAAGAAAATATGGAGAAGAAGAAGAAATTGTAAATGCTATTGCCTCCCATCATGAAGATATCCCTATAACTACTATACTGGGAATTATTTTGCAAATTTCTGACGCTATTTCCGGAGCAAGGCCAGGAGCAAGAAGAGAGTTGCTTGAAGCTTATATAAAAAGAATAAAAGAACTTGAAAGAATAGCTTTATCTTTTGAAGGGGTAGAAAAAGCCTTTGCTATCCAAGCTGGAAGAGAAATAAGAGTAATTGTAGATGATAAAAAAATAAGTGATGAAAAAGCTTACCTTTTAGCTCGTGAAATTGCACAAAAAATTGAAAAAGAATTAACCTATCCAGGTATTATAAGAGTTACTGTAATAAGAGAAACAAGAGCTATTGAATATGCCAAATAAAATAAAAATAATTTTTTTAGGTGATATAGTAGGAAGTTCTGGAAGAAAAGCTCTAAAAGTTCTTCTTCCTAAATTATTAAAACTTTATCCAGGAGATTTTATAATAGCTAATGCTGAAAATGCTGCAGGTGGTTACGGATTAACTGAAAAAATTGCTGAAGAACTTTTTTCTTATGGAATAGATATTCTTACCTCAGGCAATCATATATGGAAAAGGGAATTTTTCCCCTATCTTCAAAAAACTGAAAGAGTTTTAAGACCTGCTAATTATGGAGAGGGTGCTCCTGGTAAAGGCTGGACTATATACACTAAAAATGAAACAAAAATAGGAATAATAAACTTAGAAGGAAGAATTTTTATGAGGGCTTTAGAAAATCCATTTATTATAGGAATGAAACTTGTTGAAAAAATCTCCAAAGAAACTCCTTTTATAATAATTGATTTTCATGCTGAAGCTACTTCAGAAAAATTGGCCTTTGGTTACTTTTTAGATGGTATGGTTTCTGCTATTATAGGCACTCATACCCATGTTCAGACTTCTGATGAAAGAATTTTACCAAAGGGTACTGCTTATATTACTGATGCAGGAATGTGCGGTGCAGTAGAAAGTGTAATAGGAATGAAAATAGATCAAGCATTAGAAATGTACACTAATATGGTTCCAAGAAAGTTAGAAGTAGAAAAAGAGGGAAAATTAAAAATAGAGGGAATATTTTTAGAATTAAATGAAAAGGGTAAGGCTAATTTAATTGAGAAATTTAGATTAATTACCTGAGATATTGTTGCTTTTTCCACCACTTTTTAAATAGCTCTCTTTTAAGAGGAGAAAGTTTGTCTATAAATAAAATACCATCAAGATGATCATATTCGTGTTGAAATACTACAGCCTCAAAACCTTCTAATTCCCTTTTAACCAGTTTTTCATTTAGATCATAAGCTTTTATATAAAGTTTATTATATCTTTTTACTTTTGCATAATAACCTGGTATACTCAAACAACCCTCTTCATAAACTATAGAACCCTCAGCTTCTAATATCTCAGGATTAATATAAACTTCTAATTTATTTTTACCTTCTCTTTGAGAGATATCCATGATAAAAAATCTTTTAAGGATTCCTACTTGATTAGCAGCAAGCCCAAGTCCTTTAGCTTTATACATAGTCTCAGCCATTTTTTCTATGATTTTTTTTAAATCCCCGTCTATACTATTTACAGCTTCAGCCTTTTTTTTCAAAGCTGGATGACCCAAAATAAGAATGTCCATAAATTATTTCCTTCCTTATTTATAATTAAGCTTAAATTAAAACTTTTTTAAAATTTTTCAAGAAAATTTAATTTGGATAAAGACCTCCATTTATATGAAACACACAGCCTGTAATATAACTTCCTTTTTCGCTAGCTAAAAAAGTTGCTAAATATGCTACTTCTTCTGGAAGTCCTGCTCTTTTTAAAGGAATTTTTTCTAAAAAAGCATTTTTTATCTTTTCAGGAAGACCGGCTGTCATATCTGTTTCTATATACCCAGGTGCAATAACATTTACTGTTATATTTCTATTTGCTACCTCCAAAGCCAAAGCTTTTGAAAATCCTATAATTCCTGCTTTAGCAGCTGAATAATTAGTTTGACCTATATTCCCTGTAAAAGCTACTACTGAAGATATATTAATAATTCTTCCCCATCTTTCTTTTATCATCATGGGAAGTACTGCATGAGTTACATAAAAAACTGAATATAAATTAGTTTTAATAACACTATCCCAATCTTCTTCTTTCATTCTAATGAAAAGAGAGTCTTTCACGATTCCGGCATTATTTACCAATATATCAATTTTACCTATAGTTTCTTCAATCTCTTTAATCTTTTTTTTAACCTCTTCAGAATTAGCTACATCAAATTTTGCTAGATAAGCTTTTCTACCTAATCTTTTTATTTGTTCAACTAATTCTTTTGCTTTATCTTCAGAACCTTTATAATTAACGATTACATCTGCTCCCTCTTTAGCGAATTCATATGCTATAGCTCTTCCTATACCTCTTGATGCTCCTGTCACTAAAGCTACTTTTCCATTAAGTTCACCCATTTTTTCTCTCCTTCTTAAAAGTTTTTTAATTTGTGTAAAATTATTTTAAATAAACTTTTATTATTGACAATTATTTCAAGGTGTGCTATTTATAAAAATTCTTAGGCTTTTTGTCTTTTAGGAGGTATCTTAATGACAGAAATAAGACTTCATGGAAGAGGAGGACAGGGAGTAGTGACTTCAGCTGAATTAATTGCTATAGCAGCTATTAACGAAGGAAAATATGCTCAAGCTTTTCCCAGTTTTGGACCAGAAAGAAGAGGAGCCCCTGTTCAAGCTTTTGCAAGAATTAATAATAAGAGAATCCGCATTAGAGAAAAAATTTATCATCCAGATGTAGTTTTAGTGCTTGATCCAACTCTTCCTAAACTTGTTAAAGTTACAGATGGATTAAAAGAAAAAGGAATAGTGATATTAAATTCTCATCTCTCAGAAAAAGAAATAAGAGAAATTTTAGGAAATTATAATGGAAATTTGGCTTTAGTTGATGCTACTAAAATCGCCATTGAAGAAATAGGTCTTCCTATTACTAATACAACTATGCTAGGAGCTTTTATTAAAGCTACAGGACTTATAGAAGTGAAGTATATGGAAGAAGCTTTAAGAGAAAGGTTTGGAAAGCTTGCTGAAAAAAATATAAAAGCTTTACACAGAGCTTTAGAAGAAACGAAGATTTTTGAATAAAGAGGTAAGCATGGCAAAAGACGAAGGACTTATTAGTTGGAAAAAATTAGCTCCTGGAATGGCTATTTTAATACCTGGAAATTCTGCAGAATTTAAAACAGGTGACTGGAGAGCTTTCAGACCGGTACTTGATAAAGAAAAATGTATAAAATGTGGTTTATGCTATGTTTTTTGTCCAGATCTTTGCTATAAAAAAGATGAGGAAGGATATTATATATGTAATCTTTATTATTGTAAAGGTTGCGGAATATGTGCTAAAAATTGTCCTAGAAAAGCTATTACAATGGTATTAGAGGAGGAAGTTTAAAAAAAATGAAAGAAAAGGCAATTAAAGAAGTTTCATTAGGTATAGCTGAAACTTTAAAAATAAAGAAAAAATTAGCAAAAGAGGTTTCTATTGCTATAGCAGATGCAGTGGCTCAATGTAAAGTGGATGTAATTTCAGCTTATCCAATTACACCTCAAACTCATATAGTAGAACATTTGGCAGAACTTGTAAATAATGGAGAACTTGATGCAGAATATATACCTGTTGAATCAGAACATGCTGCTATGAGTGCTTGTATTGGAGCCTCAGCAACCGGAGCCAGAACTTTCACTGCTACCTCTTCTCAAGGACTTCTTTTTATGTATGAAGTTCTTTTTATAGCATCAGCTTTAAGACTACCTATAGTTATGGTAATAGCTAATCGTTCAATATCTGCTCCTATAAGTATATGGAATGATCACTCAGATATAATGACAATGAGAGATTCTGGATGGATTCAAGTTTTTGCAGAAAACGGTCAAGAAGCAGTAGACTTAATATATCACTCTTATAAAATTGCAGAAAAAGCTTTACTTCCTGTAGCTATTAATATTGATGGTTTTATCCTTACTCACGTAGTAGAACCTATAGAATTTTTAGATCAAGATCTTATAGACCAATATATACCTCCGATTAAAATGAAATATAAATTAGATCCAAAAAAACCTATCTCCATCGGAGCAATTGGAGTACCTGAAATATATACAGAAGCTAAAAAAGCTCAAGACGAAGCTCTTAATGCTTCTTATAAAATAATAATTAATGCTTGGAAAGAATTTGAGAAATTAACTGGAAAAAAATATCAGCCTATTGAAAGTTATAGAATGGAAGATGCTGAAGTTGCTCTTATAATAATGGGGAGTCTTGCAGAAACAGCTATGAATGCAGTTGACTTTTTAAGAGAAAAAGGAGAAAAAGTGGGACTTTTAAGATTTAGACTTTGGAGGCCTTTTCCTCTTAAAGATTTTATAAAAGCTATAGGAAAAGTTAAAGCAATAGGAGTTATAGATAGGGCAGTAAGTCACGGTGCAACAGGTGGTCCTGTAGGAATTGAAGTCCGTTCAGCTTTATATCAATCTAACAAAAGACCTAAAATTGTAAACCTTATAGCAGGACTTTCTGGAAGGGATGTCACTGTTGAAGATTTTATTACCCTCTTTGAAAGAACTCAACAAGCTATAAAGAAAAAACCTAAATTTTCATATGAAATTTATGGAGTAAAGGAGTAAAATTTATGAGACCAGAATTACAAAATTTTAAAGGGTTCAATTTAAAAAATCTACCTGAATTTGATGGATTTGCTCCTGGACACAGAGCCTGTCAAGGGTGTGGAACAGTTTTACCTATTAAATTAGCATTAAAAGTATTAGGCCCTGATACTATTGCTGTTTCAGCTACTGGATGTATGGAAATTATTTCAAGTCCTTTTCCTTATACTTCCTGGAAAATACCTTGGATTCATGTAGCTTTTGAAAACTCCGCTTCAGTAGCTTCAGGAATTGAATCAGCTATAAAGGCTTTTAAAAAGAAAGGTAAAATCTCTAAAAAGAAAAAAATAAATATAGTGGTTTTTGCAGGTGATGGAGCTACTTTTGATATAGGACTTCAGTTTCTTTCTGGTGCCTTGGAAAGAGGACACGATTTTATTTATGTCTGTCTTGACAATGAGGCTTATATGAACACCGGTGTACAGAGGTCAGGTGCCACACCTTTTGGAGCTTATACAACCACAAGCCCAAGTGGTAAAATTGTAAAAGGAAACATAACATGGAAAAAGAATCTTATGGGAATAGTAGTTGCTCATAACATACCCTATGCAGCAACTGCAAATCCTGCTTATCCTATTGATCTTATGAATAAGGTTAAAAAAGCTTCATTAATTGAGGGACCCACTTTTATCCATATATTTTCACCTTGTCCAACTGGTTGGGGTTGTAAAAGTGAAGATAGCATTTTAGTTGCTAAATTAGCAGTGGAAACAAGAATATTTCCTCTTTATGAAGTAATTGACGGAAAGTATATCATTAATAAATTAATCGGACATATACCTGCAGAAAAAGGTATGCTTGGAAAATATGGTAAATATGTAGTGGAAAAGAAAATAACCCCTCAAAAACCTGTTGAGGAATATTTAAAACTTCAAAGAAGATTTAGACATTTAACTTCAGAGCAAATTGAGTTTATTCAGAAAAGAGTAGATGAAGAATATGAAAAGTTAGTCAAGCTTTCTGAATATTTTGGAGTTGAGGAAGAGTAATTCTTGACTACCTTAAAAGTTAAGATATACTATGATATTATAAAATAAATTGCGGGTGTAGCTCAGCCTGGTAGAGCGACAGCTTGCCATGCTGTAGGTCGCGGGTTCGAATCCCGTCGCCCGCTCTTAAAAATTTTTTCTAATAAAAATTTAAAAAATGAAAATTATTTTTTATGGCCATTCTTGTTTTAAAATCATTACTGAAAAGGGGAAAAAAATATTAATAGATCCTTGGATTACTAATCCCTTATCTCCTAAAGAGGTAGATACCGGTCCCTATGATTTTATTCTTATAACACATGCTCATAGAGATCACCTTGGAGATGTTTTAAAAATTGCCAGAAATGGAAATCCTGAAATAATTGCCATTCATGAGATTCAACAATATTTATTAAATCAAGGAATATCTAAAGTTACTGGAATGAACCTAGGAGGAACCTATAAAGTTGCAGATTTAAAATTTACTATGGTTCCTGCCTTACATAGTTCCTCTTTCCCTGATGGAAAATATGGAGGAGAACCCTGTGGTTTTGTAATAACCTTAGAAAATGGAATTTCTCTTTATCATGCAGGAGATACAGGATTATTCTATGAAATGAAGTTAATTCAGGAATTATATTATCCCAAAATAGTATTTCTCCCTATAGGGGATCATTATGTAATGGGACCCAAAGAGGCAGCTAAAGCTTGTGATCTCTTAAGACCAGAAATTGTAATTCCCATGCATTACGGGACCTTCCCTATTCTTAGCGGAACTGTAGAAAATTTTGAGAAAGAATTAAAAAAATATAATCTTCCCATTACCATTATTGTCTTAAAACCTGGAGAAGAGTTTAGTCTATAAATTTTATGCCACTTTTAATAGCTATTTCTGGATATCATAATGCAGGAAAAACTACTTTAGCTCTTTCTCTATCTAAAATTTTACAAAAAAAGGGATATAAAATTGCAGTAATAAAATCTTCTAAAGAAGAAAATGTTTTTACTGATATTCCAGAAAAAGATACATGGCTTTATAGACAAGAAGGAATTCCTTTAGTGGGATTTTTTCAAAAAAATCTTTTTACACTTTATTTAAATCCTGAATTTCTCAATTTTTATTCTTTTAAAGATTGGTACAATTATTTTTTATCTATTTTTTGGAATTATCATATTGTTTTTTTAGAGGGTTTTAAAGGTTTTGATATGGTTCAAAAATTTTGGATAGTAAAAGATGACAATGAGGATATTAAAAAAGTTAAAGCAGAATTGAAAAATTTATTAGGATTTGTAGTAAAAAATAAATTAGAGGTTTGGAAGATCTCTTATCCTGAAGAAAAATTTTTTTCTTTTGAAGACAAGGAGGGATTGGCAAAATTTATCGAAGAACTTGTTGAGGTATATCAACCTAGGGTTTTATTAAAGGTAAATGATCAAAAAATACCTATGAAAAGTTTTGTAGAGGATGTACTTATATATCCTTTATTAGGTTTCATAAAGGCTTTAAAGGGTGTTCCAGAAGAAATTAAAACATTAGAGATAAAGATTAAGTTAGCAAATAAGCTTGACAAAGGAAGGATTTAGTTTATATTTTAAGCAAGTTTTTAGTGATAGGGACAGGGCCGGTAACTCAGCCAGGCAGAGTACCAGCCTTTTAAGCTGGGAGTCGTAGGTTCGAATCCTACCCGGCCCATATGTAAATTGCCCCCATCGTCTAGCCAGGACCAGGACACCGGCCTTTCACGCCGGCGACAGGGGTTCAAATCCCCTTGGGGGCGCTTTTTATTCCTATGAAAGAATTAGCTGTTGTTCTTTTAAGTTCCGGAATGGACAGCGCTGTATGTGCAAGCATTGCCTCCCAAAATCATCGCCTTGCTTTATTACATTTTCAATATGGCCAAAAAGCTTATAAAAAAGAATTAGAATGTTTTCAAAAATTAGTAAATTTTTTTAAACCAGAAAAAGCTGAAATTATATATCTTCCCTTTTTTAAAACCTGGGGAGGATCAAGTTTAATATCTAATGAAATGGAAATTCCTGATGAAGAAAAAGAAGAAATTCCCTCTACTTATGTAGCTTTTAGAAATGGTGTTTTCTTAAGCATAGCTACAGCCTGGGCTGAAATCATTGGAGCAACCAAAATATTTATAGGAGTAAATCAAATAGATTTTTCAGGATATCCCGATTGTAGAAGTGAATTTATTGAAGCTTTTGAAAAAGCAATCTTTTTAGGAACCAAACCAGAAACTAAAATAAAAATAGAAACTCCTATTATAAATCTTTCCAAAAAAGAAATTGTAGAAATAGGAATAAAATTAGGAACCCCCTTTCATTTCACCTGGTCTTGTTATAAAGAAACTGAATTTGCCTGCGGAAAATGTGCTTCCTGTAAATTAAGATTAAAGGCTTTTAAAGAAGCAGGAATTAAAGATCCCATTACTTATCAAATTTAATGAAATCTTTTTCTCAAATAAGTTTTTAGAAATTTTTCAACTTGATTTAATTTTAAAATTGTGCTATAAAAATTTTAAGAAGTAAAAAATTGTTAAAGGAGTTAAAAAATGAATAAAACTAAAGGAAAAGTTTTAATAGTAGGGGGAGGAATAGCAGGAATTCAAGCAGCTTTAGATCTTTCACAGCTTGGATATTATGTATATCTTGTGGAAAAAAAACCAACTATCGGCGGGATGATGGCTCAACTTGATAAAACTTTTCCTACTAATGATTGTAGCATATGAATACTTGCTCCTAAAATGGCGGAGGCCTGGAGGTCTCCTAACATTGAAATTTTAACACTTACAGAGGTTATTAATGTAAAGGGTAAACCGGGAAATTTTAAAGTAACTCTTAAAATTAATCCAAGGTATATAGATCCAGAAAAATGTAGAGCCTGTGGAGAATGTTTAGAATATTGTCAGGCTATAGCCTCAGATTGGTTTAATAGACATTTATCTTTTACTAAAGCTATACACCTTGATTTTCCCCAATCTATTCCCAGCACTTATTATATTGATCCTAATGCCTGTTTAAAACTATTCCAAAAAATAAATTGTGAAATGTGTTTGAGTGTATGTGATTCAAAAGCTATAAATTTTAATCAAAAACCTGTCTGTAGAAAAATTGAAGTAGGATCTATTATACTTGCTCCTGGTTCAGAACCAACTTCTTTCAGAATTCTTGAAAAATATGGCTATGGAAAATATAAAGATATATTAGATAGTACAGAACTTGAAAGGCTTATCTGCATATCAGGTCCAACTGAAGGAGATCTTATAAGAGAATCTGACTTTAAACCCCCACAAAAAATTGCTTTTATTCAGTGTGTTGGCTCAAGAGATTTAAGATATGAAAAGCCTTATTGTTCTTCTATATGCTGTGCAGTTTCAATTAAACAAGCTATTCTCATAAAAGAACATCATCCATCTTCTGAAATAACCTTATTTTACATAGATATAAGAGCACCTGTTAAAGAATTTGACAGAGTATTTGAAGAAGCAGTAAATAAATATAATCTAAAAATTATAAAATCAAGACCAGGAAAAATTTATCGAGAAAAAAATAAAATTTCTATTCATTATGTTGATGAAAGGGGAAAACTTCAAAAAGAATTATTTGATATGGTTATCTTATCTACAGGACTTTCTCCGCCTGAAGATACACAGAAAATTGCTAAAATTTTTAAGATTGAGCTTAATGAATTTAATTTTGCTAAAACAAATCCCTTTAATCCTGTTAAGACTACTCAACCCGGGATATATGTAATAGGAACTTTTCAAGGACCAAAAGATATTCATGAAAGCGTAATCCAGGCTTCAGCAGCTGCAGCTAATATTTCAGAAGAACTAAAAGATTCAAGATTTTCAGCCACCATTGAAAAACTTTATACATCTGAAAATAAAGAATTAATAAATGGTAAACCAAGAATAGGAGTATTTATTTGTCACTGTGGATCTAATATTGCTGGAGTTGTTGATGTAGAAACACTTAGAAATTATGCAGAAAAACTTCCTAATGTAATACTTGCAGAAACAAGTATGTTTACCTGTAGCGAAGATTTTTTAAATAAAATTAAAGAAAAAATAAAAACTCATAGACTTAATAGAATTGTAGTGGCAGCCTGTACTCCAAGAACTCATGAATCCATATTTAAAAATACCTTAAGAGAAGCTGGTTTAAATCCTGCTCTTTTTGAGATGGCTAATATTCGAGAACAGTGCTCTTGGATACACTCTGACAATCCGGAAAAGGCAACTGAAAAAGCTAAAGATCTAATTAGAATGGCTGTTGCTAAAGCTCAAAAACTAAAACCTGTAGCTCCTTATTTTACTCCGGTTATTTCTTCGGCTCTTGTAATTGGTGGAGGAATAGCTGGTTTAACTTCAGCTCTTTCTATTGCTGATCAAGGATTCAAAGTATATCTCATTGAAAAAGAAAAAGAATTAGGAGGAATCTTTAAAAGAGTTAGATTTTTAATTACTGGAGAAAATTTACAAACTTACTTAAATGACTTAATAACCCAAGTTAAAAATCATCCCAATATTAAAATTTATACAGAAGCTCATCTTGAAAATATTTCAGGTTATACAGGAAACTATAAAAGTCTTATTAAAGTAAAGGATAGTTATGAAATAATAAATTATGGGGCAATAATAATAGCAACAGGTGCAACAGAATATAGACCTTCTAAATATCACCTTGATGGTAAAAAAGTTATAACTCAGTTTGATTTTGAGGACATAATTTCCAATAATCAATTGAAGGATAAAATCAAAAAAATAGTGATGATTCAATGTGCAGGTTCAAGAGGAGAAGAATTAAACTATTGTAGTAAAATATGCTGTATTCATGCAGTTAAAAATGCTCTTTTTCTCAAAAAGATAAATCCCCAAATTGATATATACATCCTTTATAGAGATATTAGAACTTATGGATTTTATGAAAAATATTATTTAGAGGCAAGAAAAAATGGAGTAAAATTTATAAGATTTCCTGACACAAAGAGACCTAAAGTAATATTAAAAAATAAAAAACTCAAAGTAAAGGTATATGATACTATCCTTTGTAAAGAATTAGAACTTTATCCAGATTTAGTGGTGTTATCAACAGGAATTATTCCTCAAAAACAACATCAGCTTATTGAACTTCTTAAAATTTCTACTGATGAAAATGGATTTTTTACAGAAGCTCATATTAAAATAAGGCCTGTTGAAACAGCAACAGACGGAATCTTTATCTGTGGACTTGCACATAGACCAAACACTTTACCTGAAATAGTTAATGAAGCTAAAGCTTGTGCAGCTAAAGCTTGTACTCTGCTTGCTAAGAACTTTATTGAGACACCCTTAATCTCAGCTGAAGTTGATATGGTTAAATGTATAGGATGCGGTATTTGCAAAGAACTTTGCCCATTTTCTGCTATTGAAATGACAAAAGTAGACAGAAAGAAAAAAGCTCAAGTAATAAAAGCATTTTGTAAAGGATGTGGAATATGTGCCTCCCATTGTCCTGTTTTTGCTATAGATATTGAAGGTTTTTCTAAAGATGCCCTTTTAGAACAATTAAAAGCTTTTAAAAGTGACTTGTTAGAGGAACAAATAAAAGAACAAAAAGAGGTGATTTAAAATGAATTTTGAACCATCTATATTAAGTTTTATGTGTCATTGGTGTGGTTATTCAGCTGCTGATGGGGCAGGAGTGTCCCGTAAAATTCATCCTCCCTATT